>NZ_JBSFQF010000002.1:0-344297 GCF_053588575.1 Gordonia sp. NPDC003429 | reverse complement strand
GGAACGACCGCAAACACCCCTTCGTGTGGACGAAACCGGTCGAGGAGATTCTCAAGAAAGCTCAACCGAAAACCAACTAACGAAACGCGACACTAGCGCCCCAGAACATTAGCGCCCCGGAATGGATCACTGCGCGGGTCGGCCGGGCCGGGCCGGTGGTACGCAGCATCGTTCGCGACACAAGGCACCGTTGTCGCCGCATCCCATCGCGGTGATGTCGCCGCCCCCGTCGGCGTACCGATCGATGAGGTCGGCGATCATCTCGATGAAGCCGGGGTCGGTGCCCACGGTGTCGGCCCGGACATAGTCCATTCCTCGCCGTTGCGCGGTCTCGGCGGCTTCGTGGTCGAGATCCCAGATCACCTCGAGATGGTCGGACACGAAACCGACGGGGCTCACCACCACTTGCCGCACACCAGCGTCGGCGATGTCGTCGAGGTGATCACAGATGTCGGGTTCCAGCCAGGGCACCTGCGGTGGGCCCGACCGCGACTGCCACACCTGGTCGAACGAGTCGGCCCCGTCGGCGGCGGCCGACGCCGCGGCATACACCTGCCGCGAATAGAGGTGACCGCCGTAGCACTCCACCTGCTCCCCGGTTTCCGGGTTGCCGGTCGGTTCACTGCCCGCACCGGCCGGTCCGGACGCCGCATCCGCGGCCGCGGGCACCGAGTGTGCGGTGAACACAAGCCGCGGAACGGGATTGGCACCGGGCAACGTCGCGATGGCGCGGCGCAACGCGGCGCGCCCGGCCGCCACGAAGCCGGGCTCGGCCCAGTATTGCGGCAACTTGCGCAACAGCATCGGGTTGTCGGCGCTCGCCGGAACACGTTCGGACAGCGCATCGAGCGCTCGCGCGATGTCCTCGTGATACTGCCGGCACCCCGAGTACCCGCCCCAGGCCGACGTGGGGAACACCAGGATTCGTCGATGACCGTCGGCGTACATCTGTGCCACGGTGTCCTCGATCAGCGGATGCCAGTTGCGGTTGCCGAAATACACCGGCAGGGTGCGCCCGCGCTGCGCCAGCACCGCACGCAGTGCGTCGATCATGTCGAGATTGAGCTTGTTGATCGGCGACACGCCGCCGAAATGCAGGTAGTGCGCTGCCACTCCCTCGAGTCGCTCGCGGGGGACGCCGCGGCCGCGGGTCACGTTCTCCAGGAACGGCATCACCTCGTCGGGACCGTTGGGTCCGCCGAAAGACAGGAACAGCACCGCGTCGAATGCGGCGCTGCGCCCGTCTCCCCCGGTGTGCGTGACGTTCACTGCGCGGCGATGAAGTCCTCGGGGAACCAGGTGTTGTGGCTGGCGCCACCGTCGACGTACACGATCGACCCCGTGGTGCCGGGCAGGAAATCGGAAAGCAAAGCGCAGACGCTGGTGCCGACCACCGACGGGTCGTCGACGTTCCAGCCGATCGGCGACGCGCCATCCCAGTAGTCGTTGAGCATGGTGAGCTTCTTCGCGTCATCGGTTGCGGTGCCCGAGATCGCTTTGGCCGCAAGCGTCTTGATGGGTCCGGCGGCGACCAGGTTGGAGCGGATGCGCTTGGCGTAGCCCACCTCGCGCGCCACGTAACGGTTGACCGATTCCAGCGCCGCCTTGGCCACGCCCATCCAGTTGTAGTCGGGCATGGCGGTGCGCGGGTCGAAATCCATTCCGACGATGGAGCCGCCCTCGTTCATCACCGGCAGTGCGGCGCGCGCCAGTGAGGCGTAGCTCCAGGCGGAGATCTCGAACGCCTTGGCCACGTCGGGTCCGGGACCGTCGAGGAAGGGCACCGCGTCCGGTCCCATCAGCGTCTTGGGAGCGAAGGCGATGGAGTGCACCAGCCCGTCGATGCCCTGCGGCGCCAGCTCGCGCACCTTGTCGGCCAATCCCGCGAGGCTCTCTTCGTCGGTGACGTCGAGCGGGATGGCCGGGGGCACGTCCTGCGGGAGCCGTTTGGCGATGCGGTCGATGAGCCGCAACCGCTCCGGGATGCCGGTGATGATCACCGTCGCGCCCTGTTCCTGGGCCACCTTGGCGGTGGAGAAGGCGATCGAGGCATCGGTGATGATGCCGGTGATGAGAACGGTTTTGCCGTCCAGGATTCCGCTCAACGTGTGCTCCTTGCGCGATGTGACGTGCGGACAGATGTCGGGGATCGGATGCGTGCGGGTGGCTAGTGGCCCATGCCCATGCCGCCGTCGACGGGCAGCACGGCGCCGGTGATGTAGTCGGCCTGATCGGATGCCAGGAAGCTGATGGCGGCGGCCACCTGTTCGGGTTTCCCGGTCCGTCCCAGCGGAATGGCCTGCTTGGCCATCTCGATGTAGCGGTCCTCCATCTCGGCGGTCATGTCGGTGTCGATGAAGCCGGGCGCCACCACGTTCGCGGTGATGTTGCGCGAGCCCACCTCACGCGCGATCGACCGCGCCATGCCGATCAGTCCGGCCTTGGACGCGGCATAGTTGACCTGTCCGGGCACCCCCGACATGGCCACCACCGAACCGAGGAAGATCATGCGGCCCCATTTGGCGCGCTGCATGCCCTTGGTCGCGCGCTTGGCACACCGGAACGCGCCCGTCAGGTTGGCGTCGACGACCCGTTCAAAGGACTCGTCACTCATCCGCATGAGGAGCATGTTCTCGGTGGTGCCCGCATTGGCGACGAGAACCTCCACCGGACCCTGATGCGCGGCAACCTCTTCGAAGGCGCGATCCACCGACTCCGAGTCGGTGACGTCGCATTTCACGCCGAACAATCCCTCGGGGGCGCCGGATCCGCGGTGCGTGACGGCCACCTTGTGCCCGTCGTCGGCCAGTCGGCGGGCCACGGCGAGCCCGATTCCGCGATTGCCTCCGGTCACCAGGACCGATCGTGACACCTGAGTGCTGTCGTTGGTCTCAGCCATGTGTTCAAACCTATCGTTCGTGGTGGGATGCGCGGGAGCAGGGTTGGCGGTCCCGCGCGCCGGTCAGGGTAGCCGCTGGTTGATCGCCAGTGCTCCGGCGGCCGCCAGAATCACCAGGATGGTGCCGCTGAACAGCCACGGCCAGGAGGCGTCGCCCTTGCGGTACTCGTAGCCGATCTCCTCCTGCAGCGTCTGATACACCTTGTTCAGCTCGTCGAGGCTCGACGCGGTGAAGAATTGTCCGCCACTGAGATTGGCGATCTTGCGGAGCGATTCGTCGTCCACCGGCACCGGGATCTGGTCGCCGTCGAGGTCCACCGTGCCCGTGGCGGTGCCGAACGAGATGGTGGACACCGGGATCTTCTCCTCCTTGGCCTTGCGGGCGGCGGTGAAGGCACCCCGCGGGTCGTCGGGGTCGTCGGGAACGGTTTCCTTGCCGTCGGAGAGCAGCACGATGCGGGCCGGTGGTGCGCCCTCCTCACCGCCGAGGACCGCGTTGAGCGTCTGGATCTGCTGGATCGCGGCAAAGATGCCCTCGCCGGTCGCGGTCTTGTCGGCGAGTTGCAGCTTGTCGACCGCTTCCTTGGTGGCGTTGTGATTGGGGGTGGGCGTGACCAGCGTGGACGCTGTCCCGGCGAACGAGATCAGCCCCAGGTTGATGCCCTCGGTGAGGTTGTCGGCGAATTTCTTGGCCGCCGACTGGGCGGCCTTGATGCGTGAGGGCGCGACGTCGGTGGCATTCATCGACCGTGACACGTCGATCACGAGCATCACGGTGGCCTTGTTCCGCGGGATCTTGCGGTTGGCCTGCGGGCCGGCCACCGCGACCACCAGCAGCAGCAGCGCGACGATGAGCAGCGCGATGGGAGCATGTCTCAGCCAGCGCCGGTAGGCCGGCTCGGCGGGAGACACCCGGTCGAGCATCTCGGTGTTGGCGAACTGCAGGGCGCGACGGCGGCGTTGCATCTGCATGTAGACATAGCCGGCGCCGAGCGCGATGACGACCAGCAGCAGCAACAACCACCAGGGGTTGGCGAACATCGGGCCTGCTCACCCCACCCCGGCGGCGAGTCCGCGACGGCGCTGCGCCACGAACCGCACCATGTCGGTGATCCATTCCCGATCGGTACGCAAGGTGAGCACCGGGCCGCCGCAACTGCGGATCGTGCGGTGTACGTCGCGCTGATGAGCGGTGGCCGCCGCGGCGAACTCCCGGCGCAGCTTGTCGGTCACGGTGATCTCGCGGATCTCGCCGGATTCCGCGTCGGCCAGTGTGACCTCGCCGATCGCGGGCAGCTCCATGTCGCGGGGGTCGAGCACCTCGACGGCCAGCAACTCGTGGTGCGCCCCGATCGCCCGCAGCGATCGTTCCCAGTCGATCGGGCCGAGGAAGTCGCTGATCACCACCGCGAGTCCGCGGCGGCGTTGGGGCCGGCGCAGCGCCTCGATCCCGGCTTTCAGGTCGCCGCGCACACCCGGTGCCGCGCGGCGTGTGGTGGCGATCGTCTTCAGCAGGGACTGATCGTGCGCACGTCCGGCACGCGCGGGTACCCGGACGAGCTGATCGCCGGTCACCACGATGGCGCCGTGGCGGTTGCCGCCGCCACTGGTGAGGTGCACGATCGACGCCGCCGCGGCCACCGCCAGATCGCGTTTGGTGCAGTTGACCGTCCCGAAGTCGAGACTTGCCGACGCGTCGACCACCAGCCACGTCTCGAGCTCGCGGTCGGCGATCATCTGGCGCACATGCGGCTGTGTGGTGCGCGCGGTGACCGACCACTCCATGCGGCGGATGTCGTCGCCGGGCTGGTAGGTGCGGGCCTCCCCCGGCTCGGAACCGGGCCCCGGGATCAGGCCGAGGTGTTCGCCCTGCAGCACCCCGTCGAGCTTGCGGCGCACGGTGAGTTCGAGCGTTTTGAGCGCAGCCGTGAGCTGCGGCTCCTCCAGCAGACCGCTGCCCAGCGACGGCAGATCGGCGTTAACCGCCATACCGTGCCGAGGTCTGGTTCACCGGGGGCGACGGATACCCCGCCGACTGCTGCGGCGCCATCTGTTGTGGCACCCCCTGCTGCGGTGGCTGTGCGGGCTGCTGAACCGGTGCGGCGGGCGGCGGTGCGGCGACGGGCTGGGCGCCCACCTGGGGCAGGCCGACGGTCTGCAGCACGCGTGTGATGACGTCATCGGCGGTCACCTCGTCGGCGAGCGCGTCGTAGCTCAGCACCAGTCGGTGGCGCAGCACATCCGGCACGATCTCCACCACGTCCTGCGGGATCACGTAGTCGCGCCCACGGATCAGGGCCAGTGAGCGCGCGGCGGCCACAATGCCGAGGGTGGCACGCGGCGATGCCCCGTAGGACAGCCAGGAGGCGACGTCGGTGAGGCCGAGTTCGGCGGGACGCCGGGTCGCGTTGATCACGCGGACCACATAGTCGACGAGCGCGTGGTGGACGAACACATTCGCGGCCGTCTGCTGCAGGCGGATCGTGGTGGCCGGGTCGAGGATCTGAGTCGCGGTGGGCGGCACATTGCCCATCCGGTAGACGATCTCGCGCTCTTCCTCGACGGTGGGATAGTCGACGAGAACCTTGAACAGGAAACGGTCGCGCTGCGCCTCGGGCAGCGGGTAGACACCCTCGTTCTCGATCGGGTTCTGCGTGGCCATGACAAGGAACGGGTCGGGCATCGGGTAGGTGGTGCCGCCGATGGAGACGTGTCGCTCGGCCATCACCTCCAGCAGCGCCGACTGCACCTTTGCCGGTGCACGGTTGATCTCGTCGGCGAGCAGGAAGTTGGCCACCACCGGACCGAGTTCGGTGTCGAACTCTTCTCGGCCCTGCCGGTAGATACGGGTACCGATGAGGTCGGTGGGCACCAGGTCGGGGGTGAATTGCACGCGCGAGAACGTTCCGCCGATCACGGTAGCGAAGGTCTCCACGGCCAGCGTCTTGGCCACGCCCGGCACACCCTCCAACAGGATGTGGCCGCGGGCGAGCAGCCCCACCAGGATGCGTTCGACGAGCTGGTCCTGTCCGACGATGACGCGCTTGACCTCGTAGATCGCACGCTCCAACAGCTTCACGTCGTCATCGCTGAGCGTCACCGCGCCCTCGCCGACAGTCGGCGCCGGACGCGCCGAAGGCGCACTGGGATGCGAAGAGGTCAACACCTGCTCCTGTTCGTCGGGATCTCACGGTGGCCACGCGCGCACACGCGGCGGACAACCGCGACGCATTGGGTGCCAGCGTAGCCGGGCCGCCTGAAACGGCGCCAAGAAGGTGACCGTGCTCAGAGCAGACGCACGACATTCGGCATGGCGCCGGCGGTGCGCAACGGCGACACCTTCACCACGTCGCCGGACTGCGGCGCCTCCACCATCTTGTTGTCGCCGAGGTAGAGGGCGACGTGCTCGCTGGCGTTGGGGCCGTAGAAGATCATGTCGCCGCGCTGCATCTGCGAGAGCGGGACCTGCGGCCCCGACGTGTACTGGTAGCCGGTGTAGTGCGGCAATTGGATCCCCACACCGGCGAACGCGTAGACCATCAGGCCCGAACAGTCGAAACCGATCTTGTTGTAGTCGCCGTAGCTGTCGGCCACGCCGCCGTCGCGGATTCCCTGGGTCGGCCCGTTGGCGTCGCCGCCGCCCCACGCGTAGGGCACGTTGAGCTGTGCCAGCGCACGGTTGACCACGATCTCGACGGCTTGCGGACCACGAAGTCCGGGCCGGACCACGCCGGGACCCGACGAGCTGCCGAACAGGGTGCCGAGGCTTCCGCCGCCGATCCTGCTGCTGAGATTGTCGGCACCCGAACCCAGGGTCGATCCCCCGATGCCGAGTTCGTCGAGCAACTCCGAATGCGGGATCTGCGCCTGGCCCACGACCCCGGCCAGCAGTTGCTGACCGACATCCATCGCCAGTCGCGCCGCGGCCTCGGCCGCCACCTGCAGTGCCGGGTTGTCGCCGCCCTCCACGGGGGTCGCTCCGGGCGCGGCCGGAGTGGCACCGGGAATCCCGGGCAGGTTGGGGAACAGGTTGGACAGCAGATCAGGGGTGGTGGAGGGGGCGTCGACCTTCTTCGGTGCGACGGTGCCGCGCAGTTTGTCGAGCCGGGCCTGCACCGTGTCGCGCTGTGTCACCAGCGCCACGCGCCGCTGCTGTTCGTTGGCCATGGCGCTCCGTGCGGCGGCGACGGCGGCCAGGGCATCGTCCTTGCGCGAGGCGGCACCGGAGGTGGCCAGGGCGGCCTGCCGCTGCATCGCCTGCAACGCGGCCACCCGGTTGGCCTGTTGATTGCGGGCGACCTGCAGTCGATGAATGGTCTCACGCTGTTTGCGGGCCATGCGGTCGAGCGCCGATACCCGTTCCAGCACGCCTTGCGGGTTGTCGGAGGACACGTAGTTGGTCATCGATCCCACCGCGGTGCCGTTGCGGTACGCCGACCGGATGAAGGCGTCGAAGGTGCGCTGAGCGGAGGTGGTTTCCCGATTCGCCTTGGCCAGCGAGGTCTGCGCACCCTGCGCGGCGACCGACGCCAGGCGTTGGGCGGCCAGTGCGTTCTGGTAATCGGCGATGGCCCGGTTGACGTTCTCCTGTCGCACGGCGACAGCGCTGTCGAGATCTTTGATGTTCTGATTCGCGGTGGCGATCTGGTTGATCAGTGCAGAGACCGGCGAGCCCGGCTGCGGGGCCTTCGATGCCGGCGCGGCCGCAGCGTGTCCGGCCCCCATCGCGCCGAGCAGGGCCACCGCCACCGCGGCGCCCAGACGCGCGAACCGCGACCTGCCGCGGGCCGCTCCGGTGGTCACTCGACTCACGTGTGAACTCCCTCGCCCTGTGCCACGGATGTGCGGGTTGCCGACGCACATCCAGATCCGAGATGGGCGGTGCACGCTTCCCCTATCACCCGCGCACCACACGCCACATGTGAAGCACAGAGCATCCTTTGCACCACAAGTGACATGAGAACCGTACGTCACATCCGACTCATCGGAAAACAGTGGCAACGAATTACATCAACGTGATTACCTGCGAAAATGCCGTGAACTGGCCAAAGAACCCGGCCGCCGTCGAGATATCGAATTGGCAACAACCAGCGCGACTCGACGCGACTGTGCCCGGCACGCAGCTGCGCGGGGTGTAACGGCGCTCAGGCCGAGTGGGTGGCTTCCGGCTCGGTGACCGGTTCTGCGACCTGGTCGGCTCCGGCGCGCTCGCGGGCACGGAGCGTGCGCAGCCGCGCGAGGACCGCCCCGATCACGGTCACGACGATGAGCACCACCGCCACCAGCGTCCAATCCACCTGTGGTGCGGTCATCTGGTCGAGCATCTGCTGGGCGGCCAGAGGCGGATTGGTGAGGGTGAGATTGTCGGTCGCCTGCTCCTGGACCACACGACTGAAGTCCGGCGAGGCACTGCCCACCGAATTGGGGGCGAGCACGATCACCGTGCCGCCGACCTCGGACTGCAGTTGGGTGGCGATGTCGCGGTAGTAGGTGAACTTCGGCTGCGTCTCGGTGAGGACGACGAAGTTGACGTCGTAACCCTCCGACTTCGCGTGCGCGACCACCTCGCGCAGCGCGTCCACCTGATCGGCGGGGGCGGCGACGTGATCGGCGAGCAACTCCTTGCGCAACTCGGCCATGTCGACGTTGTCGGGGATCACGGCCGGCAACCCGGCAGGGTCAGGACTCATGACTCGATCCCACTTTCTCTCTCGCGACCGCCCCCATCCTGCCGAACGATGACGCATTGGCGTCGACCGCCCCCCGCGTGTCGTCGCACAGGTTTCGCGGTCATTAAATGTCACTCTCTCCGACGGTCCGGACAAACCTCGACCGACGGGGTGGGACAGAATGGTTGGTGACTGTCGTGAAGCCGCCACGCCGCGCGAGGCCCCTTGTTAACAGTACGGACGTACTGTTAAGGTGGATTGGCAGCAACGCGAAATGCCCGGCGCAGCCCGTCGGGCGATGGTCAGAGTCGACGAGCGGGCGTTCGGCGACGTGCCCAGCAGCGTCCTGGCGGGTCACCGCGGGACGACCAGCGATGCCGGCGCAGCCCGCCGGCTCTAGAGGAGAGTGGATTAGACGTGAGTATCAATTCCTTTGGCGCCAAGGGAACCCTCGAGGTCGGCGACAAGTCGTACGAGATCTACCGGCTCAGCGCCGTCGAGGGCACCGAGAAGCTCCCCTACGCGCTGAAGGTCCTCGCCGAGAACCTGCTGCGCACCGAGGACGGCGCCAACGTCACCAAAGAACACATCGAGGCCATCGCCAACTGGGACCCGAGCGCGGAGCCGAGCATCGAGATCCAGTTCACCCCTGCACGCGTCATCATGCAGGACTTCACCGGTGTGCCCTGCGTCGTCGACCTCGCCACCATGCGCGACGCGGTCGCCGAACTCGGCGGTGACCCCGACAAGGTCAATCCCCTCGCCCCCGCCGAGATGGTCATCGACCACTCGGTGATCATCGAGGCGTTCGGCAACGCGCAGGCCTTCGAACGCAACGTCGAGATCGAATACCAGCGCAACGAAGAGCGCTACAAGTTCCTGCGCTGGGGACAGGGCGCCTTCGACGACTTCCGTGTCGTCCCGCCGGGCACCGGCATCGTCCACCAGGTCAACATCGAGCACCTCGCCCGTTCGGTCATGGTCCGCCCCGATGAGACCGGTACCGAGGTCGCCTACCCGGACACCTGCATCGGCACCGATTCGCACACCACGATGGAGAACGGGCTTGGCGTGCTCGGCTGGGGTGTCGGCGGCATCGAGGCCGAGGCCGCGATGCTCGGCCAGCCCGTGTCGATGCTGATCCCCCGCGTGGTGGGCTTCAAGCTGACCGGTGCCACCAAGCCCGGAGTGACCGCCACCGACGTGGTGCTCACCATCACCGACATGCTGCGCAAGCACGGCGTGGTCGGCAAGTTCGTCGAGTTCTACGGCAACGGCGTCGCCGAGGTTCCGCTGGCCAACCGCGCCACCATCGGCAACATGAGCCCGGAGTTCGGTTCCACCTGCGCGATCTTCCCGATCGACGGCGAGACCATCAGCTACCTCAAGCTCACCGGCCGCAGCCCGGAGACCCTCGCACTCGTCGAGGCGTACGCCAAGGAACAGGGCATGTGGCTCGAGAAGGATGCCACCGAAGCCGCGTACTCGGAGTACATGGAACTCGACCTGTCGACCGTGGTGCCCTCGATCGCCGGACCCAAGCGCCCGCAGGACCGCATCGAACTGTGGGACGCGAAGAACGCGTTCCGCAAGGACATCCACAACTACGTCGAAGAGGGCAACACGCCCGCACTCAACGGCGTCGACGAAGCCAATGAGGAGAGCTTCCCGGCATCGGACGCACCGGCCACCTCACCCGGGGCGGCGAGCCTGTCCTTCGCCGACGAGGGCTCCGAGCCGGCCCACAACGCCTCCAAGGGCGCCGAGGGCCGTCCGTCCAAGCCGGTCAAGGTGGAGTCGGCCGAACGCGGCACGATGATCCTCGACCACGGCATCGTGACGATCGCGTCGATCACGAGCTGCACCAACACCTCCAACCCGTCGGTCATGCTGGGTGCGGGTCTGCTCGCCAAGAAGGCGGTGGAGAAGGGCCTCACCTCCAAGCCGTGGGTCAAGACGTCGATGGCCCCGGGATCGCAGGTCGTCACCGGCTACTACGACAAGGCCGGCCTCTGGCCGTACCTGGAGAAGCTCGGCTTCTTCCTCGTCGGCTACGGCTGCACCACCTGCATCGGCAACTCGGGTCCGCTGCCCGAGGAGATCTCCAAGGCGATCAACGACCACGACCTCACCGCCACCGCGGTGCTGTCGGGCAACCGCAACTTCGAGGGTCGCATCAACCCCGACGTGAAGATGAACTATCTGGCCTCACCGCCGCTGGTCATCGCCTACGCGCTCGCGGGCACGATGGACTTCGACTTCGAGAACGACCCGCTGGGCCAGGATTCCGACGGCAACGACGTTTTCCTCAAGGACATCTGGCCGTCGGGTGAGGAGATCGCCGACACCATCGCGTCCTCGATCTCGGCCGAGCAGTACGCCGAGGACTATGCCGACGTCTTCAAGGGCGACGAGCGGTGGCGCGGCCTGCCCACCCCGGACGGCAAGACGTTCGAGTGGGACGACGAGTCGACCTACGTGCGCAAGCCCCCGTACTTCGAGGGCATGCAGCCCGAGCCCGCGCCGGTCGCCGACATCACCGGCGCCCGGGTGCTGGCCAAGCTGGGCGATTCGGTCACCACCGACCACATCTCCCCCGCCTCGACCATCAAGCCCGGCACCCCGGCCGCGCAGTATCTCGACGCGCACGGTGTGGCCCGCAAGGACTACAACTCGCTGGGCGCCCGACGCGGCAACCACGAGGTGATGATCCGGTCCACCTTCGGCAACATCCGCCTGCAGAACCAACTGGTGGAGCAGACCGGCGGATATACCCGCGACTTCACCCAGGAGGGCGCACCGGAGTCGTTCATCTACGACGCGGCGCAGAACTACGCGAAGGCGGGCACCCCGCTGGTGGTTCTCGGCGGCAAGGAGTACGGCACCGGGTCGTCGCGTGACTGGGCGGCCAAGGGCACCAGCCTGCTGGGCGTCAAGGCCGTCATCACCGAGAGTTTCGAGCGCATCCACCGCTCGAACCTCATCGGTATGGGTGTGATCCCGCTGCAGTTCCCCGAGGGTGAGTCGCACAAGTCGCTCGGCCTCGACGGCACCGAGGTCTTCGACATCACCGGCATCGAGGAGCTGAACTCGGGCACCACCCCAGCGACGGTTCACGTCACCGCCACCAAGGAGGACGGCTCGGCCATCGAGTTCGACGCCAAGGTGCGCATCGACACCCCCGGTGAGGCCGATTACTACCGCAACGGAGGCATCCTGCAGTACGTGCTGCGAAACATGATCCAGAGCTGATCGGGGCCACCGAGAGTGCCCAAGGTCAGCGATGACCGCATTGCCGCGCGTCGTCGGGAGATTCTCGACGGCGCGCGGCACTGCTTCGCGGAGTACGGCTACGACGGCGCCACCGTCAAACGCATCGAGGAGTCGACGGGACTGTCCCGCGGCGCGATCTTCCATCACTTCCGGGACAAGGAGGCGTTGTTCCTCGCGCTGGCGCAAGAGGACGCCGAGCGCATGGCCGACGTCGCCGCCGAGGAAGGCCTCGTGCAGGTGATGCGTGATGTCCTCGAGCGCCCGCAGGATTTCGACTGGCTCGGGACGCGGCTGGAGATCGCCCGCAAGCTCCGAACCGACCCCAGTTTCCGGACTGCATGGCTCGCACATTCGGCCGAGTTGGAGAAGGCCACCCTCGACCGGCTCGAGCGTGGGCGCAAAACCGGGCGGCTCCGCGACGACGTGCCGACCGGGGTGCTGCTCGATTATCTGGACCTGGTTCTCGACGGTCTGATCACGCGGCTCGCGTCCGGCAGGCCCACCGATGATCTGGAGGCCGTGCTCGATCTGGTGGAGGCCTCGGTCCGTTCGCCGCGGGCGGTGCGCTGACATGATCGGCGGCCGCAGCCTGGCCGAACTCAACGCACGCCGGGTGCGCCGGATGTATGTCGGCGGCCGGGGCGACGCCACCGCCCGCCGGTTCGCGCGGTTGTGGGCGTGGGCATTTGCGCGCGGCCTGGCGCCGGGCCGGCGCTGGGTGACGCTCGAGGTGCCCGGCCGGCGTAGCGGTCGGCCCACCCGCTTCCCGCTCGGCATGGCGCGGGTCGATGGTCGGCGCTATCTCGGCGCCATGCTGGGCAACGACTGCAACTGGGTGCGCAATGTCCGCGCGAACAACGGCAACGCGATCATCGAACGGCGCGGTAGGCGTCGGGTTCACCTGGCGGAGGTCCCGGTGGACGAGCGGCCACCGCTCCTGAAGGCCTACCTGGAGCAGGTGCCCGGAGCCCGGCCGCACATACCGGTCGATCGTCGCGGGACGATCGCGGAGTTCGAGGCGGTGTCAGCCGACTATCCGGTGTTCCTGATCGAATGGCTCGATCCCACGCACGGCGATCGCTGACCCCGTCCACACCCGGCGGTCTATGAAATTCCCTCGCGGGCAAGGAAATCGGCGGCCGTCTGGGCCACCAGTTCCCACTGATCGTCGATCACCAGCGAGTGTCCCGCGCCCGGGATCTCCACCAGTTCTGTGGTGGCCGTGTTCTTCCGTTGCTTGCCGAACGCGGCCCGGGCCAGCACTGCCGGTGCGATGTGGTCGTTCTCACCGGTGATCAGCAGCATCGGCCCGCGGTCGGGATTCTTCTTGTCCACCTTGGTCTTTGCCCACGGATTGACGTTGGCGCCGGCGGCCTGATAGAGCGGACGGCCCGGGCCGGGCGTGTGGTAGGTCGCATACAGTTCGCGCGCCTGCGCCTCGTCGACGGCGTTGGCAAAGCCGTACCGGAACTGCTCGAACGTGAGGGTCACCATCCCGCGATAGGCACCCGGATGCCCGAGCACCGGGAACGAGGCCTTGAGAGTGGACAGCGGTAGCGGCAGCACGCCCTGACTGGGTGCGGGGTCGATCGACACCGTTGCCGCCGCGACACCCCTGCCCGCAACCATCTGGACCAGCAATCCACCGAAACTGTGTCCGATGAGGACGGGCTCGGTGTCGAGTTGCGCAACCACCTCGGCAACATGGTCGGCGACGTCGGCGACCGACGTGCCGGCCAATGTCTCCGGGTGAGCGTGTGCGAGCGCGTATGTTGCCTGATCTCCCGGCCAGTCGACTGCCACGGTGGCAAATCCGCGATCCTCGAAGAACTTTCGCCAATTGTCCCAGCTGTCGGCGAGCAGCCACAGACCGTGGACGAAGACGACGGGGCGGCGACCGGACGAGTTGGCAGCGGAGATCTCGGCGGCTTCGCGCTCGGTGATGGTGGTTGGCATCGGCACTCCTGGTAGAACGAACGTTCTGTCTATCATCGCGGATGAGACACTCGATGGTCAAGACATGTCGGGACGGGAACGAGGATGAGGGGATGGCGGACACCGGCTCTGCGCGCGGACGACTGCTCGACACCGCGACGCGCCTGTTCTACACGGAGGGAATCCACAGCGTCGGCGTCGACCGTATCCTGGCCGAGGCCGGCGTCACCCGTGCCACGATGTACCGGCACTTCGCCGGGAAGGAGGCGCTCGTCGTCGCCTATCTCGACGGCGAGGACGCCGCGATTCGCGGACTGCTCGACGCCGCCGGGCAGTCCGGCGGGTCCCCCCATGACCTGCTCGTCGCCGTGATCGACGGCATCGCGCTCGACGCCACCCGGTATCACACCCGCGGCTGCCCGTTCATCAACGCCGCCGCCGAGTATCCCGACGCCGACGGCCCGGTGCGCCAGGTGGTGGCGCGCCACCGGGCCTGGTTCCGGGCGGCGCTGACCGAGGTGTGTACCGCCGCGCAGGTGCCCGACCCGCAGCAGGCCGCGGGCGCCCTGGTACTGCTGCGTGATGCCACCCTGGTGGGCACCTACCTCGACGGTGACGGCGTGGTCTCGACGTTCCGGTCGACCGCACGCCGTGCGGTGGGACTGGACTGACCCCACTCAGTCGTCGACGGTGAAAGAACCGGGACCGACCCGCACCGGCAGGTCATACCTTCCGGCGCCCGACTCGTAGGTGTCGAGGTAGACCGAGCGGTCACCGCGCGCCGCCGCCCGGGAGTGGCCATCGAGCGGTACCGACACCGTCCCGCCGGTGACCTGCACCGTGGCGCCACTGCCCGACGGCAGGTAAAGCTCGGAGTTCGTGTTCACCACCCGGACGCCGAGTCGGTGTCCGGGCGCCAGCAGCCAGTCGGTGGGTAGCAGGTCGAGGTGTGTCGTCCTCGAACCCGCCGGCAGAACCGTTGCGGCACGAGTGATTCGCGTCGCCGATCCGGCGGGAGGGATGTCGTAGAGGTCCACCACCATCTGCGCCGTGCGCGGGCCCGCACCCGACACCGTCGTCCGGGCGGTGACGTGCGGGACACCCGATATCCGCACGGGCGTCCGCACCGGTCGGCTGATCCGCCACAGTCCGGGGTTGCGGTCGAGCACGACGAGCGCCTTGATCGTCGGCTTCTGGGTGCCGTAGGAACCGATGGCCGTTCCGGAGTCGAGGTAGCTGCCGGTGGGCAGTGCCACCGTCGACGCCGACGTCGGCGTCGGCCACGACGCCTGTTCACGCCAGTGCCCCGTGTTGTCCTCGACGACCACCGCAGGGTCGGCCGGACTGTCGATTCCCTTGAGGTACTTGTCGAACCATCGCATGACCTCGTCGAACCAACCGGCTCTTCCCATGGCGAGGCGTCCGGACTTCTCGTCGATCTCATTGCCGCGCACGTGATCCCACATTCCCAGCCATGCCCGCGTGGAAGCGCGCCTGCCGGCGATGGTCTCCGAAAGCCCGTCAGGCCAGGTGTTGTTCTCGATGAGTCCCTGTGTCACGAACAGCGGCACGGACGAATCATGGGCGGCGCCGGCGGAATCCCTGGCACGCCAGTATGCAGACCGATGATCGGTGTTGAACACCTGGGAGCGCGCGTTGTCGGTGAGGCACTGCGGGTGTGCGGCCTCGAATGTCGCCGCGCGCGAGTAGTGGGGGTCGTCGCCGAGCGAACCGGGTGCTGAGGCGATCTGGTTGTACCACGAGGACATGTACCACGAGTTCAGGTACCGAACTCCGTTCTGATACAGGTAGCGGTACCCGTCGTAGATCGGCTCTCCGGCAACCACCGCTCGTAAACCCCTGGGCGCCAGTGCTGCACCGACCACGCCGGCGCCTCCGTCATAGGACTTTCCGTACATCCCCACTGCGCCCGTCGACCACGGTTGCGTGGCGGCCCAGGTGATCGCGGTGCGTACGTCGGCCTTCTCCCCCGGACCGTAGTAGTCCAGACAGCCGGTGCTGGCACCGAACCCACGTAGGTCGACCATGACGAAGGTGTAGCCCCGCTCCATCAGCTGCCCACCGGTCACCAGATCGGCGAACCGCGGGTTGGGTCCAGCCGGGGATACGGGGTTGTACTCGAAACCGTCCAGCGCGCCGAACACGCCCCCGGACCCGGAGTGGTTGAAATACGGTCCAACGCTGAGGATCACCGGCGTCTTGGCGGTCAGCGTCAAGTGCGCCGGCCGCAGCACGTCGGCGTGGAGGGTGACTCCACCGGGCGCGTCGATGTATCTCTGCTCCCAGTGCGCGCCCGGCGCCCACCGCACATTCTCGGTCGTTGCGGAGGCCGGTGCGCCGGGTTGGACCAGACCGGCGGCGAACGCCAACACGCAGGCGACGGTGACCGTCAGAAGCCGCCGCCTCACCCGGCCGTCCGGAAGCGGGCCGCCAGGAACGGGGTCGAATCCGGTAGCGAGGCCGCCATGGTGCCGTCGTGCCCGCTGGGATATCCCCGGAACTCGACCGTGGCTCCCGAGGCCCGCATGTCGTTGACCAGCGAGGCGGTCACCGGGTACACCGCGGTGTCGTCGAAGTATCCCTCGCCGATGAACAGGGGCCGGGTGAATCCGGAGGTGGGAATCCGCTGCATGTCGGCGAAGGCCTGCTGGACGCGCGGATCGCTGATCGGCTTGGCGAACAGCGACGAGATCTGTACGTGCGCGAGTTGTGCGTTCAACTCGTCGTCGCAGGTGGTGGTGGCCTCGGCGAGCAGTCGCTTGCCGCTCGGACTGAGGTACCGGCCCAGGTCGAGTTCGGGATGGGCGGCATCGATGCCGGCCAGGGTGAACACCACATACGCCGTCGCGTCCTCGATCGGGACGGGCAGCGACGCCTTCGGCGCAAGCTGGATCAGCAGCGGTGCCAGGCGGTCGAAGTAGCCGGTGAGCCCCGTCGACACCGAGCCGACGAACCGCAAGTCCGGCGCATACCGCTGAGCCTGCGACGCGGCGGCGACCGACGCCTGACCACCCTGCGACTGCCCGATCGCGGCCCAGCGCGTCGAGATGGTCTGCGGCATCAGCGAATGTGCCGCACGCACCATGTCGATGACATTGAAACCCGGGGTGTGGGCGTCACCATAGGGGTGATGGCCGGTGCCGTCGACGCCGTAGGTGCCGAGTCCGTAGTAGTCGCTGGCGACCACCGCGTATCCGAGGCGCAGCCAGTGCGACAGGTAGGCGTTGTCGCGCTCGCGATACACCGGACCGTGAATCGTTGGTGCACACTGGTTTCCGATTCCGACGGTGCCGTGCGCCCAGGAGAGCACCGGGTAGCCGCCCCGCGGCGCGGGTGTGGTGGGCAGGAATATCGCGCCACTCGAGAGTCCCGGCCTTCCACCGGGGCCGACGGTGCGGTAGACGATCCGCTTCTGTTGTGCGACATCGGCACCCGGAATCGTCCAGACCCGCGGCGACAGGGGTGCCACCGACACCACGGCCCCCGGATCCGCCGGTGCGGCGTCGGCCCCGGGCGCGAGCAGTACCGACGCCCCCACCGCGACGACGCCGGCGCACGCCGCCAGAAAGCGCTTCCGCCTCCCGGCGAACACGCGATGCACACTGTTTGGACCCGACATGCTTGTCTCCTTCCCCCGGTCGCGCCCCGACGGCGACCACGGGTGTCCCGAGACCCTAAGCACGGCGAATGACCTGGCGCGCGCCGAACCGGGCTTCCGAGCGGTCCGGTGTGGTCAAACACACTTTCCCGAGTGTTCGCTCGGGATAGCATCGGCGCCACACCGTCGTCGCCGAGGAGGACCCGTGTTCCCAGGAGTGATCGCCGCAATCACCCCCGACAAGCCCGCCGTCATCCGCGCGGCGACCGGGGACTTGCTCACCTACCGGCAACTCGACGAGAACTCTCGGCGCCTGGCCAATCATCTTGATGCGGTGGGTCTGCGCCCCGGCGACACCGTGGCGATGGTGTCGACCAACACCCTGCACATGTTCGAGGTGTATTGGGCGGCGCTGCGCAGCGGCCTCTACATCACCGTGATCAACCACCACCTGACGGCGGCCGAGACCGACTACATCCTCCTCGACAGCGGCGCCGACGTGCTCTTCGCCGGCGCCGACGTGGCCGACGCGGTGGCCACCTCCGGCGACATCGCGGCCCTGGCCCGCCCCGGCCACCGCATCGCCTGGGGCGGACCTATCGACGGTTTCGACGACTTTGAGACGATCCTCGCCACAGCTTCGGACACACCGCGCGGCGACGAGCCGCGTGGCACCGACATGCTCTACTCGTCCGGAACCACCGGTCGCCCCAAGGGGATTCGGACACCACTCCCGCAGGGCCGGATCGACGAGATCCCCGATGCCTACACCGCCATCTTCGGGCCGATGTACGGATTCGGCCCAGAGAGTGTCTACCTCTCCCCGGCGCCGCTCTATCACGCTGCGCCACTGAGGTTCTGCGGCGTCACGAACTCCACGGGCGGCACGGTGGTCTTCATGGACCACTTCGATGCGCAAGAGGCACTCGCACTGATCGAGCGCTACGGCGTCACCCACAGTCAGTGGGTGCCCACCATGTTCATCCGGATGCTGAAGTTGCCCGCCCACGTCCGCGCCAAGTACGACGTGTCGAGTCTGCGAGTGGCCATCCACGCGGCCGCGCCGTGCCCGGCCGAGGTGAAGCGGGCGATGATCGAGTGGTGGGGCCCGGTGATCCACGAGTACTACGCCTCCACCGAAGCCGCGGGCGCCACGTTCATCGGGCCCGATGACGCCCTCACGCATCCCGGATCGGTGGGTCGCGCCGGCATGGGCGTGATCCGCATCTGCGACGACACCGGCACCGAGGTGCCCACCGGTGAGGTGGGTTTGGTGTACTTCGAACGCGATGTCCCGGCGTTCGCCTACCACAATGATCCGGTGAAGACGGCCGCCGCCTACCACCCCGACCACGCCGCGTGGGCGACCACCGGCGACATGGGTTATGTCGATGACGACGGTTTCCTCTACCTCACCGACCGCAAGGCGTTCATGATCATCTCCGGCGGCGTCAACATCTATCCACAGGAGGCCGAGAACGTGATGATCGGCCATCCCGCGGTGTACGACGTGGCGGTGATCGGGGTTCCCGACGACGACCTGGGGGAGGTCGCCAAGGCCTGCGTGCAGCTCGATCCCGCCCATGCCGCCTCGGATCAACTCGCTGCCGACCTCCTCGACTTCACCGCTGCGTCGTTGGCCCCGTTCAAGGTGCCCCGATCCGTCGACTTCGTCGACGACCTACCCCGCACCCCCACCGGCAAACTTGTCAAAGGCGAGTTGCGCAAGCGGTACCTCGTCGGCTGACCCGACGCTCTCCTGTGCATTTGCACAAATAGCTCCCGCGAGATCGTGGACTTACACGATGACGTGTGAACCCCGTCTCGGCGAATATGACAAGCATCGGTCCATATCGTGAACGGGAGAGACAACGATGACACTCGATGCGAGCGGTTCGGTCGACGACCTGTCGACCGCAACGTGGCGTGACAAGAAGCGATATCTGTGGTTGATGGGCCTGGTGGTGCCGTCCTTCGCATTCATGGGGATCGGCGCCTACCTGCTGACCGGCTGGGGGGTGTTCCTCTGGATCGGGGCCTTCATCATCTTCCTGGTGGTACCGATCGTCGACCTGATCACCGGTACCGACCAGTCGAATCCGCCCGACGAGGTGATCGAGGCACTCGAGAACGACAAGTACTACCGGTACGTCACATTCGCCTACCTGCCGCTGCAGTACGCCGGCTTCGTCTTCGGCATGTACCTGATCGCGACCGGCGGTTGGCCCGTCATCGACAAGATCGGACTCGCGACCACCCTCGGCATGATCGGTGGAGTTGCCATCAACACCGCGCACGAACTCGGCCACAAGAAGCCCAGCCATGAGCGGTGGCTGTCCAAAATCGCTCTGGCACAGACGTTTTACGGACACTTCTACATCGAGCACAACCGCGGACATCACGTTCGGGTGGCCACCCCCGAAGACCCGGCGTCATCGCGGATGGGTGAATCGTTCTACCGGTTCTGGCCGCGCACCGTCACCGGTTCGCTGCGTTCTGCCTGGGGTGTGGAGAAGAAGCGGTACGCCCGCAAGGACACCCACCCGTTCCACATCGGCAACGACGTGCTCAACGCCTGGCTGATGAGCCTGGTGCTGTGGATCGGCCTGACCATCTGGCTCGGCGTCGGGATTGTGCCCTACCTGGTGCTGCAAGCCGTGATCGGCTTCTCGCTGCTCGAGATCATCAACTACATGGAGCATTACGGAATGCTGCGCCGGCAGGTGGGATCGGCGCAGCGGCCACGGTTCGAGCGCGTACTGCCGGCACATTCGTGGAACGCCAACAACATCGCCACCAACATCCTGCTCTATCACCTGCAGCGGCACAGCGATCATCACGCCAATCCCACCCGCCGCTACCAGACGTTGCGCGATTACAAGGAGTCGCCGGTACTGCCGACCGGTTACGCCGGGATGATCCTCATCGCACTGGTTCCGCCCCTGTGGTACCGGGTGATGGACAAGCGGGTGGTGGCCCACGTCGACGGGGACATTCGGCTGGCCAACCTGCAGCCGGGTAGGGAGGAGCGCCTGCTCCGCAGGTTCCCGCCTCCCGGTGTCGATCTCGACGACGCGCTGGGCGAGGACGTGACGAGGCAGACCCATACCGAGGAGGTGCTCGCCGCGCGCTGCCCCGGCTGTGGTTACACCTACCAGGTCGCCGCCGGCGACGAGGCGGAGGGATTCGCGGCCGGCACGGCCTGGAACGAGATCCCCGACGACTGGTGCTGCCCGGATTGCGGTGTGCGCGAAAAGGTCGACTTCGTCGCGGTCAAGGAGGCAGCGCTGTGAGCCGCATTCACGCTGACCGGACCGTCTGTGAAGGCATCGGAATGTGCGAGGCGCAGGCCGACGACTACTTCGAGATCGGCGAGGACGGGCTGGTGCACGTCCGGGCCGACGAGGTGGCCGAGGCCGACAGCGCACATGTGCGCGCTGCCGTCGACTCCTGCCCGGTCTCCGCACTGCGATTGGCGACGTCGTGAGTGCCGCCGACCGTATGGTCATCGTCGGGACCGGTCTGGCGGCGGTGCGCGCCGCCGAGGGGGCACGCTCGGCCGGGTGGTCGGGAACCATCGAACTGATCGGTGAGGAACGCCACCGGCCCTACGACCGTCCGCCGCTGTCCAAGGAGTTCCTCGCCGCCGGCGACGACGGGACGTTCCCCGCGCTGCGGTCCGACGAGTCATGGGATGCGTTGGGCGCGAAGGTGAGAGCGGGCACGGCCGCGATCGGACTCGACCCGGTCCGCCGGGTGGTGGCCACCGACGGCGGCGAGATCGGCTACAACCGCCTGGTGATCGCGACCGGCAGCCGCCCGAAGACCATCCCGTCGCTTCGGGACGTTCCCGGCGTGCACACCCTGCACGGATACGACGACGCCTGCGCCCTCCGGGCCGCGCTGCGGCGCGCGCAGCACCTCCTGGTGGTCGGCGCCGGGTTCATCGGATCGGAGATCGCTTCGGCGGCGCGCGCACACGATGTCGAGGTGACCGTCGTGGATGCCGCATCGCCTCCTCTCGCGCGGGCGGTGGGGCCGCTCGCGGCTGCGCGCCTGATGGACTTGCACGTGGCGGCCGGGGTGAAGCTCGAACTCGGTACAGGTGTCCGGTTGGCGGCGGATTCGTTCGGCGAGAAGCCATCCCCCGACAGGGGCGTCGCCCTGCACCTCGACACGGGCCGCCGACTCCACGCCGACGCAGTGATCGTGGGCGTGGGCGTGGCACCGGCCACCGGGTGGCTCACCGACAGCGGCGTCGCCCTCGATCCGACATCGGGTGGGGTGATCTGCGACGACCACATGGCAGGCTCCGTACCGAATGTGTGGGCCGCCGGTGACGTCGCCGTTGTCGACGGGCAACCGGGTCAGCATTGGACCGCCGCGGCCGAACAGGGATTTGTGGCCGGCGCGAACGCGGCCGGAGACCGCAAGACGGTGGTGGGTGTTGCGTTCGCCTGGTCCACCTGGCACGGTCATCGCATTCAGGTGGTCGGCGAGACCGGCGGTGCCGGCGAGATGACCGACGAGGTGGAGGTCGGCGACGGACTGATCGAATACCTGTCCGGCGACGTGGTGGTGGGTGCGGTCGGCATCGATCGTCCCGCCGACATCGCCAAGGTGCGCCGTCACCTGCTCGCCGCCAACAAGGAGCGACGTCAGGCGCCGAAGGTGTCGTGATAATCCAGCGCGAGCAGGATGTCGCCGGCGCGCTGCGGTAGTGGCCGGCCGATCAGCCGCTCGATCTGCGTCACGCGGTACCGCACGGTGTTGCGGTGGACACCGAGTGCGTCGGCCACGGCGTCGGCTCCCCCGGTGGCGGTCAGCACCGCGCGGGCGGTCTCGCGGAGTTTCTCGTGCTGGTCGTCGACCAGGCCGCGCAGGGTCGACCGCACGAACCGTCGCGCGGCAGCATGATCGGCGGCGAGCAGGGTGACCGCGGTGACATCGTCGTAGACGGTGATCACCTCACGTCGACGCGGCGCCAGCGCCACCCGGGCAGCGGTACGCGCATCACGATGTGCCGCAACGAATCCCGTGACCCCGTCGCCGCCGCTGCCGATCGCCACGCGCACCGCGTCCGGGTCGATGGCCGATGTGTCGACCGCTGTCGCGTCGATGGCGCCGACATCGCGTGATCCGGAGTCGCGCAACGCAATCCAGGCCCACAGCTCCCGGCCTCCGGGCCGCACCACCACCGAGGGTGCGCGCTGCGCACGTGTCACCGCGCCGATCGCGTGGTCGAGGTCCTCGATGGACTCCGTGGTCAGTGCGAAGGCGATGACCGCGCAATGGCGGACCCCGGTGATCGGATGACCGTCGAGGCTTGCCGACAGCTCCGACGGCGACAGATCAGTACCGTCGAGAAGCTTCGCGACGGCCTCGTGGCGGCGTGCGTCACCTCGCTGGCGCACCCGGTTGGCCTCTTCGGTGTAGATCTGCACCGACTGCTCGACCGAGGTGGCGAACCACCCATTGGCCTTGGTCCACAACGTGATGATCGCCGCCTCATGGTCCACCGTGCCCGGCGCCTGCCCCACCACGTCCACCGCAAAGCGCCACGACGCGGTCTGCGCAGCCTGATAGACGTGCAGCAACACCGGGAGTGGAACGTGCAGACGGGCACAGTCGGCGGCCAGTTCCCGCGCGGAGTCGACGAGGGTCACTGCGTCCTCGGGTCGGTCCAGGTTGTCCAGGAATGCCCGCCAGTGATCGACGATCGCGTCCCCGACGCGTCCGTGCAGTTCGTCGGGCACCCCGGACACTTCGTCGAGAATGTGGCGCATTGTCCGCTCGGCCCACTGCGTCACCTCATCGGGTTCGCGTTGGGCCGCGACGAAACCCGCCAGCCACTGCGCCGTCGCGGCGGCCTCGCTCGTCGCCATCGGCTCACGCTAACAGCAGGTCGTGAGCTCCGTCACGCCAGTTCGATGAGCTCCTGATACTCCTCGTTCCAGTGGTCCTCGGTGCCGTCGGGCAACAGGATCACCCGCTGCGGGTCGAGTGCCGCCGCGGCGCCGGGGTCGTGGGTGACGAGCACCACCGCACCGGTGTAGCTGCGCAGCGCGTCGAGTACCTGCTCGCGCGAAATGGGGTCGAGGTTGTTGGTGGGCTCGTCGAGCAGCAGCACGTTGGCCGCCGAGGACACCAGCCCGGCCAGGGTGAGCCGCGTCTTCTCGCCGCCCGACAGGGTGCCCGCCGGCTGATCGAGCTGTGCGCCGTTGAACATGAACGCGCCGAGCAGCCCACGCAGTTCCTGCTCACCGGCGTCGGGC
This sequence comes from Gordonia sp. NPDC003429, assembly GCF_053588575.1. Taxonomy (NCBI): domain Bacteria; kingdom Bacillati; phylum Actinomycetota; class Actinomycetes; order Mycobacteriales; family Gordoniaceae; genus Gordonia; species Gordonia sp. NPDC003429. Next base: position 320,627 of record NZ_JBSFQF010000002.1, on the reverse strand, counting down.
GCGGCGTGACGGATGTTCTCCCACACCGAGGCCATGTCGTCGAGGGTGTCGTGTTCCTGCGCGAAGTAGCCGATCTTGAGTCCGTACCCGGGTTCGAGCTGCCCCGTGTCGGGCTCTTCGACACCGGCGAGCAGTTTGAGCAGCGTCGTCTTGCCCGCGCCGTTGAGTCCGAGCACCACCACACGGCTGCCCTTGTCGATCGCCAGGTCGACCCCGGTGAAGATCTCCAGTGAGCCATACGATTTGCTCAATCCGGATGCCATCAGCGGCGTCTTGCCGCATGCCGCAGGATCGGGGAACTTGATGCGGGCGGTGCGGTCGGCCACCCGCTCCTCCTCGAGCGCATCGAGCATGCGGTCGGCGCGCTTGAGCATCTGCTGCGCAGCGGTGGCCTTGGTGGCCTTGGCGCCGAGCTTGGCCGCCTGTGCACGCAACGCCGACGCCTTCTTCTCGGCGTTCGCCCGTTCACGGCGGCGACGTTGTTCGTCGGTGGCGCGCGCGTCGAGATACCGCTTCCATCCCATGTTGTAGATGTCCGCCTCGCCGCGCACCGCGTCGAGGAACCACACCTTGTTCACCACGTCGCCGAGCAGGTCGACGTCGTGGCTGATCACCACCAGGCCGCCCTCGTGGTTCTGCAGGAACGAGCGCAGCCAGGTGATCGAGTCGGCGTCGAGGTGGTTGGTCGGTTCGTCGAGCAGCAACGTGGTGTCGGACTTGCCGGAGCCGTCGGAGGCGGCGAACAGGATGCGGGCCAGTTCGATGCGACGGCGCTGACCTCCCGACAGGGTGCGTAACGCTTGCCCCAGCACGCGGTCGGGCAGCCCGAGACTGTGACAGATGCGTGCTGCCTCGGATTCGGCGACGTAGCCGCCGAGCGCGGAGAACCGCTCCTCGAGCCGTCCGTAACGGCCGACGGCCCGGTCGCGCACCTTGTCGTCGACCGCTTCGGCCATCAACGCCTGCTGCTTTTCCATCTCGCGCATGATCTCGTCGAGGCCGCGCGCCGACAACACCCGATCGCGTCCCAGTACGCCGAGGTCGCCCTCCTTGGGGTCCTGCGGGAGGTAGCCGAGTTCGCCGGTTCGGGTCACGGTGCCCGCGTACGGTTCTGTTTCGCCGGCCAGAATCCGCAGGGTGGTGGTTTTGCCGGCCCCGTTGCGGCCGACGAGACCGATGCGGTCGCCGGGTTGGATACGCAGCGCCGATCCGGGCGCCGACAGCAGGGTCCGGGCGCCCGCTCGGACTTCCAGGTCGGTCGCGGTGATCACGACGGACCAGTCTACTGTGCCCGCGCCACACCGACCGATACCGTGGCGGGGTGACCGAATCCACATCGACACCGCACCCGATTCCCGTCGCCGACCTCACCGGACGTTCGGCGCTGGTGACCGGCGCCAGCCGTGGCATCGGCCTGGCCATCGCCACCGAACTCGCCCGCCGCGGCGCCGCCGTGGTGATCACCGGCCGCAAACCCGAGGCCCTCGACGCGGCGGTCGAGCAGATCGGCGCGGAGGTCGCCGGCGCCACCGTGTCGGCATGCCCGGGCAACACCAGTGATCCCGCCCATCGCGCCGCCGCGGTGGCCGCCGTGGTGAGCCAGGGTGGCGGCATTCACATCCTGGTGAACAACACCGGCATCAACCCGACCTTCGGTCCGCTCGTCGACGCCGACCTCGACGCGGTCCGAAAGATCTTCGACACCAACGTGGTGGCCGCGCTCGGCTTCGTGCAGCAGGCCCACCGTGCCGGCATGGCCACGACCGGCGGTGCGGTACTCAACATCGCCTCGGTGGCGGGCCTGCGATCCACCGGCGTGATCGGCGCCTACGGCGCCTCCAAGGCCGCGCTCATCCGTCTCACCGCCGAACTGGCGTGGGAACTGGGGCCCGCGGGAATCCGCGTCAACGCGCTTGCCCCCGCGATCGTGCGCACCAAGTTCTCCGACGCCCTCATCGCCGGCGATAACGAGGCCAAGGCAGTGCGCGGCTACCCGCTCGGTCGCCTCGGCGAGCCCGAGGACATTGCCCGCGCCGCGGCGTTCCTGGTGTCCGATCAGGCGTCGTGGATCACCGGCGAAACGCTGCGCGTGGACGGCGGACTGCTCGCCACCGGCTCGATGTGACCGGTCGCAGCGCGGCGGTGGTCGGCGCCGGGCCGGCCGGGCGTGCCCTGGCCCACCGACTCGAGCACCACGGCGTCGACGTGACCCTGATCGACCCGCATCCCGACCGGCAGTGGCACGCGACCTTCGCGGCGTGGACCGACGAACTGCCGGAGTGGTTGGGCGACAATGCGATCGCGGCCCGAACCGAATCGGTGCGAGTACGCGGCCGCACCGACCATCACGTCGCCCGCGGCTACAGCGTGCTCGACAACACCGCGCTGCGCGCCGCCCTCGACCTACCCGGCGCCCACCTGATCGAGACCCGCGCACGCGCGGTGCACCCCGATCGGGTGGAATGCGAGGACGGCACGGTGGTGCGCGCCGACCAGGTGATCGACTGCCGCGGCGCACTGCCCCACGACGCCCCCGCGCAGACGGCGTTCGGCATCGTGGTGGGCGCCGCGGCCGCCGACCGCCTCCTCGACGGGGCACCGGCGCTGCTGATGCAGTGGTCCCTGCCGCAGGATCTCGGAGCGTCGCCGGACGATCTGCCGTCGTTCCTCTACGCGGTGCCACTCGGCGGCGGCGCCACCCTGCTGGAGGAGACCTGCCTGGCCGGGCATCCCCCGCTGGCGCCCGCCGAACTCGAGCGGCGCCTGCAGCATCGCCTCGGTGACCGGAAATGGAGCGCCACCCGCAGCGAGACGGTGTCGTTCCCGCTGATCGGGGCATCCGCCCAACCCTGGCGCGACCCGGTCTTCACCTACGGTGCCGCAGGTGGCCTCAAACACCCGACGACCGGCTACAGCGTCGCCGCGGCCCTGCGCTGCGCCGACACCGTGGCCGCCGCGGTCGCCGACGGTCACGACCCGGCCGACGCGCTGTGGCCGTCGAACGCACGGGCCGTGCACAATCTGCGCATCCGTGGACTGTCGGCGCTGCTGCGGTTGACCACGGCGCAGACACTCGAGTTCTTCGACGTGTTCTTCGAAATGCCCGTCGCCGCGCAACGCAGTTACCTCAGTGATCGAGACGATCTCACCGGCACCATGGAGGCGATGTCGCGCGTCATCGCGAAGGTCGGCATGCGGTCACGCATGCAGATCGTCCGCGGTGCCATGGCCCGCCCGGCATGGGCGGGTGACATCTTCACCGACAGGTGAACAGGGCCGGTCACAGCCGCACATCGACGGGCTCGGATTCCAGTGCGAGGACGGCGAACACGAACTCGTGCACCTTCCACAGCGGCGCACCGGCGGCGTGGCGGGCCACGGCCTCGCGGCCCAGCTGGTACTCGCGCATCGCCATCGACCGCTTGTGTCGCAGATCGCGCGATCGCAACCGCGCCAGGTCGTGCCGGTACCCCGGGCCGTAGATGATCCGCAGATACTCGGCGCCGCGCACCTTGAGGCCCGGCAACACCATCCGGCCCCGGCGGTCGCGGGTCAGATTGGCTGCGGGCTTGACCACCATGCCCTCGGCACCGTCGGCGGTGAGGGTGGTCCACCACTGGTGGCCCCGCGCGCACGACTGCTCCGAGCCGGTGTCGACGAGGAGGCGCCGGGTGGAGGCGAACAGCGTCGGATCGGCCGCCACCAGTGCGTCGGACATCTCCAGATGCCAGGCGTGGGAACGATTCTCGAATGTCGTGGCGGGCGAGTCCGCGCCGCCCGCGGCGATCACCTCGAACACCGCGAGCCGCACATCCGATGGGGTCGCCGCCGGTTCGACATACCGCATGTACGACGCGGTGAACGCATCGATGTCGGCGCGGCGACCAGACGTGCCGGCGCGCAAGGCCGTCACGTCCAATCCGCGGGATGCCGCTATGCCCAGCTCGACGTCGAGGACGTCGAGTTCCGGGATTGCCGCGGCGGAAACGGCGGCGAACTCGTCGCGGATCAGAGCCTCCCCCTTGATGTTCCACGGCAACAACTCGGCATCGAGGATGAGCCAGCCGCAGCCGAGGCGATCCATCATCGGCTTTGCGGCGGCGCGCGCACGGTCGAGCACGATGGCCGTGGTCGCCGAGTCGAAGAACGAGCGGCCGGTGCGGGTGTAGATGGCACCCACCGCACCGTCGACGTCGAATCCGGCGCGGGCCTGCTCCTGGTCGCGCGCGATCACCACCACCGCGCGCGATCCCATGTGCTTCTCCTCGCACATCACCTCACCGATTCCGGCCTCGGCGTAGTGGCCGAACGCCGCACACGGGCTCTCCAACAGGTCGTCGCGGTCCGATGACGCCGGACTCATGGTCGGCGGCAGATACCGCAGCCAGCGCGGGTCGAGGGCGAATCGCGACATCACCTCCAGTGCGGCGGCCGCGTTCTCGGCGCGGATGGTGATCGGCGGTCCGTATCCTGTTCGCACGGTGCGTTTTCCGGTCACGTCGTCGAGGCGCAGCCGACTGCGCAGCAGTGCATCGGCGGGGGTGTCGCCGTATCCCATCGCCTCTTCGGGTGCCCAGTGGGTGGTGCGCGCGGGTACCGACACGGTGGTCATTTCCGGATACCGCAGGGCGGTCAGTGCGCCACCGAAGACGCATCCGGTGTCCACGCACAGGGTGTTGTTCACCCACGCGGCCGCCGGGGTCGGTGTGTGTCCGTAGACCCCGCACGCCTCGCCGCGGTAGTCGCGGGCCCAGTCGACGCGGATCGGGTGACCCCAGCGGTCCTTCTCCCCCGTCGTCTCCCCGTACATCGCCAGATTGCGCACCCGGCCCGAGGTCCGGCCGTGATAGCGCTGCGCCAGTCCCGCGTGGGAGACCACGAGGTGTCCGTCGTCGAACACGTAGTGCGACACGAGTCCGTCGAGAAAGGTGACGACGTCGGCGCGGAAGGCATCCGACGTGTCGTCGAGTTGAGTGAGGGACTCCGCGAGGCCGTTGGTGAGCGTGACAGCGCCGCCGGCACGTCCGGTTCCGGCGCGCCGGCGCAGTACCTTCAGCAGTTTCTCCTCGTGATTGCCGCGTACGCACAGCGCCTGCCCGGCGGCCACCATCGACATGACCAGCGCCAGCACCGCCGGCGTGTCCGGTCCGCGGTCGACGAGGTCGCCGACGAACACGACGCGTCTGCCGTCGGGGTGGTCGTGCACGCCGAGCACGTCACCGGCGGGTGAGACCCGCAGTGTCCAGCCGAGCGCGAGCAGCAGGTCGTGCAACTCGCCGGCGCAGCCGTGCACGTCGCCGATGATGTCGAACGGACCGTGTTCGTCTCGCCGGTCGTTGAACAGGCGGGTGCGTGTCACCTCGGTGGCGTCGATGGCGTCGACCCCTTCGAGGACGTGGACGAAGCGAAAACCCTCCTTGCGCAACGATGCCGAGTGCTTCCGCAGCAAGCGGTGTTGTCTCTCCACCACTGAGGTGTCGATGTCGGTGCGGTCGTGCGCACGTCGCCGCAACTCGTCCGCCGGTACGTCGAGCACCACGGCCACCGAGAACACGTCGTGGTCTTTCGCGATCGCCAGTAGCGTCGCCCGATCCTCGGGACGCAACGACGTGGCATCCACCACGGTCAGCAGTCCGCGTGTCAGTCGGCGGCCCGCGATGTCGGCGAGGATGGCGAAGGCGTCCACCGTGGCCGACTGGTCTGTCGGATCGTCGGCCACCATGCCGCGCAACGCATCCGACGACAAGATCTCGGTGTCGGCGAAGTGCCGGCGGGCGAAGGTGGTCTTTCCCGACCCGGTCACACCGACGAGGACCACCAGGCACAGTTCCGGTATCTCGATGACGCTCATGAGGTGACCTCCTCTCGTGTGAACAGCGCATACTGGGTCGACGGTCCGTCGTCCGGGTGAGTCGGCCCGATGCCGCCGAGTTCGGCGATGTATCGGTGGTCGGAGCACACGCGATCGCACCACTCGGTGAACTCGGCGCGGGTGAACTCGAATCGGTGATCGGCGTGACGGAGGCGCTGATCATCCAGCCCGTAGTGCCGGTTGTAGTCACGGTTGGGTGTGGTGACGACGACCGTCGGCGGCGCCATCTCGGCGAAGACTGCTGCCACTGCACCGGGCAGGCGGTCGAGGTCGATGTGCTCGATGACCTCCATCAGCACGACGGCGTCGAAGCCGCGACACCGGTCATCGGCGTAGGCCAGCGACGATTGCCACACCTCCACGTGCCGCCACCGAGAGATGCGGGTTTCTGCCGCGTCGAGCGCGCCGGCCGACACGTCGGTGCCGGCCAGTCGGGTGTAGCCGGTCTCGCCGGCCAGGTCGGCGAGCAGCCGGCCCTCACCGCAGCCGACGTCGAGCACGGTGCGTGCGCCGCTCTCGCGCAGCAGCCCGGCCACAGCGTCACGGCGGGCACTGGCCAGCGACGGGCGCGGTGCGCCCCGTCCCTCCTCGTCGGTGCCTTCATCGCGCATGCCGAGGCGTTCGCGCGCGAGATCACCCAGGGCTCGAACGTGTTTGGTGTAGCCGCCGACGATCACGTCTCGTTTCGGGTGGTTGGGCAACCATTGGGCGGCAAAGTTTTCGAGCTTGTCGACCTCCGCCTCATCGACGAAGTAGTGCTTTCCGCCGGCCATCACGGGAAGCAGCACCGCGAGGTGACGAAGGGTGTCGACCACGGAATGACGGCCGGTGAGCCGCAGGGTGACGAACTCGGAGTCACCCCATTGTGCCGGCGTCAACGGTTGCGACTCGCACTCGATGTGCCATCCGAGCGGCTCGAACAGGTCTGCCGGCTCGATCGACGCCGACAACGGCACCGACGGCACCACGACCTCCACCGGCCACTCGTGGTTGACCAGTTCCGGCCGTTCGCTGCAGCGCCCGGCCAGGGCGTCGCCGAACACCTTGCCGAGGGCGACACACAGCCGCGACGACGCGGCGTACGCGACCGTGTTCACGTGACGGTTGTCGTCACGGTCGAGTCGGGCCTGTGCGCCATCGACATGGAAGAGCAGGCGGCACGTCTGGTCGTCGGCCACCGGGAAGAGGACGGTTGCGGTGCCCTGCGAGGTGGGGAACTGTTGTACGCGCTGTGGATGTTTGCGCAGTAGGAATCCCAAATCCGTTGCCGGGGTGTCGGCGTCGCCGTGGACCGCGAGTGTCAGCATCACAGGGTCCAACGTAGCCGTGACGGCAAGTGGATTTCGGGACCTCACCGGGGTTTCCGGGCGAGGTGTTCAGTGCCCGCCCCGCAATTCGCGCCACCGCAGGATCATCTCGTCGACATCGACGGTCCGCGCCACGATGTGCGACGCCGGACCCATCGTGGGGCGCAGTCGATCCTCTTTCACACGCCGGTTGAAGTCGTCGAGGATGGTGCGTACTGCGGCCTCGTCGGCAATGCGGGCGAGCGATTCGGGGAAGGTGTCGCGCTCCTTGCGCAACTGCAAGGTGGGTGGGAGCAGTGCGGTCGAGTCGAGGTCCTCGTCGCGGATCTTCTGCTTGGCCCACCAGTCGGGGTCGTCGAGTCCGGACAGGTTGAGCGGCTTGCCCATTCCCGGCAGGTTGTCGAACTCGCCGCGCTCGGTGGCCTCCCGGATCATCTTCTCCACCCGGTTCTCTTCGCGCGCGGGTCGCCACCGGCGCACGCGCCGGAAGCGGCCGTCGGGGTTCATGTCGATGCCGTGTCACCGCCTTCGGGCTGGATGGCCACTCGGTGCTGTTCCGCCCATCGCGCCAGGTCGAGCAGCGGGCCGGTCGCCAGCGAGGCACCCAACTCGGTCAACTCATAGTCCGCAGTGTCGACGTTGCGCCCGACGAGTCGTCGGTCGCGGAGTCGCACCAGCGACTGATGCAGAGATTTGTCGCTGATGCCACCGATCGACGAGATGAGTTCAACGCGGCGCGCAGGTCCCGACCTCAGTGCAGTCAGCACGACAGCGTCCCATCGGTGCGCAATCAATTCGACACCGAGTCGCACGAAGCAGTCGGCGGCGGCAGGCTCTGCGGGCGACATCCGATACGTCCTTCGCTCTGTCCTACCAATCGGTAGGAATCGCAACACTACCGTCGACATCGGACCACCACCACTCCAGACAGGTGACGAGAATGAACGCAGGGGACACGGATCTTCACCGTAGACACAGCCGCGAGGTCATCACGGTTTTCGGGGCCACCGGTCAGCAGGGCGGATCGGTGGCCCGCACCCTCCGGGCCGCGGGGTGGCGGGTAAGGGCGGTGGTCCGCGACGAGTCTGCACCCGCCGCCCGCGCGCTGAGATCTGGCGGAATCGAGACGGTATCGGGCGACTTCGCCGATGCCGCATCGATCGGTGCGGCGCTCACCGGTGCTCACGGTGTGTTCAGCGTTCAGCCGAGTTCCGGCGTGCCGGGTTCGTCGATGTCCGATGACGACGAGGTCGCCGCGGGCATTCTCGTCGCCGACCTCGCGCACGCCGCCGACGTCGAGCACCTCGTGTACAGCTCGGCAATGGCCCTCGGTGACGATGACTCCGGGATCGGGCATTTCGAATCCAAACGTCGAATCGAAAACCACATCGCAACAATGGATCTGGCCAGGACCGTGATCAGGCCGGCAACTTTCATGGAGATGATCCCCGTGCCTGCGCGCACAGGGACCGACGACCACATCGACTTCCTCATGGCTGCCGACCAGAAGATGCAGTTCATTGCTGTCCGCGACATCGGCTTGGTTGTCGCCGAGATTTTCGGTGCACCCGACCGGTACCGGGGCCACACGCTGGACATCGCGGGTGACGAACTGACCGGAGACGAAACCGCGGCGTGTGTGAGCGCATTTCTCGGCCGCCCCATCACCTACCGACGCATCGAACCCGCGGGTGACGTACTCGTCGCACGCCTGGAAAAGGCCGTCGACGAAGGGCGACTGTCCACCGTTGACCTGACGTCGCTACGTCGACAGTTCCCGTTCCTGCTCGATTTCAGCCCGTGGCTGGATGTGAACGACTCGGAATGAGTGGCACCTGTCACGCCCGACGGATGATCAGACGGTGAACCCGAGCGCCCGTAGCTGTTCCCGGCCGTCGTCGGTGATCTTGTCGGGACCCCACGGCGGCAGCCACACCCAGTTGATCTCGATCTCGGTGCACAGTCCGCTGCCCACCAGGGCGGCACGTGACTGGTCTTCGATCACGTCGGTCAGTGGGCAGGCGGCCGAGGTGAGCGTCATGTCGATCTTGGCGACGGCGTCGTCGTCGACCTCGATTCCGTAGACCAGGCCCAGATCGACCACGTTGATGCCGAGTTCCGGGTCGACGACGTCCCGCATCGCCTCTTCGACGTCGTCGAGGCTGGGCAGGGAGGTGGTCACGGTGGTCTGGGTGGTCACGGTGGTTTCGGTTGTCTCGTCGGTCATGCTGTCTCCGCTCGTGTGTTCTCGGCTCGTGCGCTCTCGCCTCGTTCGTTCTCGCTGGCCTCCACCGATCGGGCCAACGCGTCCTTGAAAGCCAGCCATCCCAGCAGGGCGCACTTCACCCGCGCCGGATACTTGCTCACACCCGCCAACGCGATGCCGTCGCCGATCAGTTCCTCGTCGCCTTCGTCGGCCCCACGGGAGGTGATCATCGCGGTGAACGAGGCGACGACGGCCAGCGCGTCGTCCACACCGGCCCCGTCGAGCTGGTCGTGGAGTATCGACGTCGACGCCTGCGAGATCGAGCAGCCCTGCCCGTCGTAGGAGATGTCGGTGACGGTGTTGCCGTCATCCGACAGCGCCACCCGCATCGTCACCTCGTCACCGCAGGTGGGATTGACGTGATGCACCTCGGCGCCGAACGGTTCGCGCAGCCCCCGCCCGTGCGGGTGTTTGTAGTGGTCCAGGATCACGTCCTGGTACATCTGTTCCATGCGCATCGCGTCACCGCGTCCCGAAGAAGTTCTGCGCCTTCACGATCGCGTCCGCGAGCGCGTCGACCTCGGCCGTCGTGTTGTACGCAGCGAACGAGGCACGTGCGGTGGCGGCGATGCCGAAGCGGCGGTGCAACGGCCACGCGCAATGGTGGCCCACCCGGATCGCCACACCCTCGTCGTCGAGGATCTGACCGAGGTCGTGGGCATGGATGCCGTCCACCACGAACGACACTGCACCCCCACGGTTCTCGGGAGAGACCGGACCGATGATCCGCAGCCCCTCGATGTCTGCCAGTCGTTGCAGCGTGTGCTCCACCAGCTGGTGCTCGTGTGCCGCAACGGCGTCCATACCGATGTCGGTCAGGTAGTCGACGGCTGCGCCGAGCCCCACGACCTGCGAGGTCATCGGCACGCCGGCCTCGAAACGTTGCGGCGGCGGCGCGTAGGTGGAGACCTCCATGGTGACGGTCTCAATCATCGATCCGCCGGTGATGAACGGCGGCAACGCATCGAGCAGATCGCTGCGTCCGTAGAGGACGCCGACACCCGAGGGACCGAACATCTTGTGTCCGGAGAAGGCGGCGAAGTCGACGCCGAGTGCGGGGAAATCGACCGGCATGTGGGGTACCGACTGGCAGGCGTCGAGCACGACCAGTGCACCCACGGTGCGTGCGCGGCGAACCAGTTCGTCCACGTCGGCCACTGCGCCGGTCACGTTGGACTGATGGGTGAAGGCGACCACCTTGACGGTCTCGTCGAGTTCGAGCGAATCCAGATCGATTCGGCCGTCGTCGGTCACCCCGTACCAGCGCAGGGTGGCCCCGGTGCGCCGGCAGAGCTCCTGCCACGGAACCAGATTGGCGTGGTGCTCGAGCTCGGTGATCACCACGGTGTCACCTGCGCCGAGCGGTCGCCCGCCGAACAGCGCCGCGCTGCGGTCGTCACCGAGCGTGTAGGTGACGAGGTTGAGCGACTCGGTGGCGTTCTTGGTGAACACGATCTCGCTCGCACGCGCGCCGACGAACCGCGCGATGGCTTCGCGTGCACCCTCGTAGGCGTCGGTCGCCTCCTCGGCCAACTGATGCGCACCGCGGTGCACCGCCGCGTTGTGGGTCACCAGGAACTCACGTTCGGCGTCGAGCACCTGCACCGGGCGCTGCGACGTCGCTCCGGAGTCCAGGTACACCAACGGCTTTCCGTCGCGGACGGTGCGCGACAGGATCGGGAAGTCGGCGCGAATCCGCTCGACGTCGAGTGTCGGTGCGAGAGTCTCGGTGGACATGCTCAGCTCGCCGCGGCCGCCGACGTGAAGCGCACGTAACCGTTCTCCTCGAGTTCGTCGGCCAGTTCGGGCCCGCCGGACTCGACGACGCGGCCGTTGACGAAGACGTGCACGAAGTCGGGCTTGATGTAGCGGAGGATGCGGGTGTAGTGGGTGATCAGCAGAATCCCGCCGTTCTCCTGCGCCTTGTAGTGGTTCACGCCCTCGCTCACCACGCGCAGCGCGTCCACGTCGAGGCCCGAGTCGGTCTCGTCGAGGATCGCGAACTTCGGCTTGAGCAGGGCGAGCTGCAGGATCTCGTGCCGCTTCTTCTCGCCGCCGGAGAAGCCTTCGTTGACGCTTCGCTCGGAGAACGACGGGTCGATGTCCAACGCGGTCATCGCCTCCTTGGTCTCCTTGACCCAGTGGCGCAGTTTGGGTGCCTCCCCACGCACGGCCGTCGCCGCGGTGCGCAAGAAGTTCGACATCGAGACACCCGGCACCTCCACCGGATATTGCATCGCCAGGAACAGGCCCGCACGCGCCCGCTCGTCGACGCTCATCTCCAGGACGTCTTCCCCGTCGAGGGTGATCGAGCCGCTGGTGACCTGGTACTTGGGGTGGCCGGCGATGGCGTACGAGAGAGTCGATTTGCCGGAGCCGTTGGGCCCCATCAGGGCGTGGGTCTCCCCCGACTTCACGGTGAGGTCAACACCTTTGAGGATGTGGATGGGCTCGGCGTCGGTGTCGGACTGCGCGACGTCGACGTGCAGGTCGCGGATTTCGAGGGTGCTCATGGCGTGGGTCCTTCGGGGCTGGGGGTGATCTCGACAAGCTCGATCAGCGGATGGGGTCTCGATCAGCGGATGGGGTCTCGATCAGCGGATGGGGTCAGGCGCCGGAGATCTCGAGCTCGTGCTCGACGGCGGCGGAAAGGCGTTCGCGCAGTTCGGGAACCGAGATCTTCGCGATCACCTCGCCGAAGAAGCCACGGATCACCAGGCGGCGCGCCGTGTCCTCGGGGATGCCGCGCGACTGCAGATAGAAGAGATGCTCGTCATCGAAGCGGCCGGTGGCGCTGGCATGTCCGGCACCGACGATCTCGCCGGTCTCGATCTCCAGGTTGGGCACCGAGTCGGCGCGGGCGCCGTCGGTGAGCACCAGGTTGCGGTTGAGTTCGAAGGTGTCGGTGCCCTCGGCCTCCGGGCGGATCAGCACGTCGCCGATCCACACGGTGTGGGCCTCGCGGGCGCGGTCGGGCCGACTTCCCCTCGCTTCGCTCGACCGGGTATCTCCCTGCAGCGCGCCCTTGTAGACCACGTTGGAGCGGCAATGCGGCTGACTGTGATCGACGAGCAGGCGCTGTTCGAGGTGCTGCCCGGCGTCGGCGAAATACAGTCCCCAGAGTTCGACGTCGCCACCCGGAGCCCGATACTGCACGCGGGGCGAGATCCGCACCAGATCGCCGCCGAGGCTGATCGCGAAGTGCCGCACCACGGCGTCGCGGCCGACGCCGACATGATGCGCTGCCACGTGGACGGCGTCGTCGGCCCAGTCGTGCACGTTGACCACGGTCAGCGAGGCCTGGTCGCCGACAACGAATTCCACGTTCTCGGCGTAGGTTCCGCTGCCCTTCTGATCGAGCACCACCACGGCCCGGGCGAACGGTTCGAGCCGGATCTGCAGGTGCCCGTAGGCCACCTGGTCGACGCCCGGGCCGGTCACCGTGATGGTGACCGGTTCGGCGAGTTCCACCTCGCGCGCCACGGTCACCACGGTGGCCTGCTCGAACGAGGTGTAGGCCTGCGCGGCCACCCGGTCGAAGGGCACTCCCGCCTCGCCGAGACGCGCATCGTCGCGGCCCACGGTGTCCACCCGGACCCCGTCGGTGACGCCGTCGACCGTGACGGTGGCGGCTGCGGTGGCCGATGCGGTGCCGTCGTGCAGCCCGCGCAACCGGCGGAACGGGGTGAAGCGCCACGCCTCTTCACGCGGGCTCGGGATCTCGAACGCGTCGACGTCGAACGAGCTGAACAGTTCACCCTTGTTGACCTGGGCGATATCGCCGCCGGCGACGGGGGCGGCGTCGCCGCGCACAGGCAGTGTGGGGTCCGACATCAGCCGACCGATCCTTCCATCTGCAGTTCGATGAGCCGGTTGAGTTCGAGGGCGTACTCCATCGGCAGTTCCTTGGCGATTGGTTCCACGAACCCGCGGACCACCATCGCCATTGCCTCGTCTTCGGTGAGTCCACGGCTCATCAGGTAGAAGAGCTGGTCGTCGGAAACCTTGGACACCGTCGCCTCGTGACCCATGGTCACGTCGTCCTCGCGGATGTCGACGTACGGGTAGGTGTCGCTGCGCGAGATCGTGTCGACCAGCAGCGCATCGCATTTCACCGTCGACCGGCTGCCGTGTGCGCCGTTGTTGACCTTGATGAGGCCGCGGTAGGAGGCGCGGCCCCCACCGCGGGCCACCGACTTGGACACGATGTTGCTCGACGTGTTGGGCGCGAGATGCACCATCTTGGAACCGGTGTCCTGATGCTGTCCCTCGCCGGCGAACGCGACCGAGAGCACCTCGCCCTTGGCGTGCTCACCGGTCAGCCACACCGCCGGATACTTCATGGTGACCTTGGAACCGATGTTGCCGTCGATCCACTCCATGGTGGCGCCCGCCTCGGCCTTGGCGCGCTTGGTGACCAGGTTGTAGACGTTGTTCGACCAGTTCTGGATGGTGGTGTAGCGGCACCTGCCGCCCTTCTTGACGATGATCTCCACCACCGCCGAGTGCAGCGAATCGGTCTTGTAGATCGGTGCGGTGCAACCCTCGACGTAGTGCACGTAGGCGCCCTCGTCGACGATGATGAGGGTGCGCTCGAACTGGCCCATGTTCTCGGTGTTGATGCGGAAATAGGCCTGCAGCGGGATGTCGACGTGCACACCCGGCGGGACATAGATGAACGATCCGCCCGACCACACCGCGGTGTTGAGCGCGGAGAACTTGTTGTCGCCGGCGGGGATCACCGAACCGAAGTACTGCTGAAACAGCTCGGGATGCTCCTTGAGGCCGGTGTCGGTGTCGAGGAAGATCACGCCCTGGGCTTCGAGATCCTCACGGATCTGGTGGTAGACCACCTCAGACTCGTACTGGGCGGCGACGCCGGCCACCAGACGCTGCTTCTCGGCCTCGGGGATGCCGAGCTTGTCGTAGGTGTTCTTGATGTCCTCGGGCAGCTCATCCCAGGTGGTGGCCTGCTTCTCGGTGGAACGCACGAAGTACTTGATGTTGTCGAAGTCGATGCCCGACAGGTCGGCACCCCAGTGCGGCATCGGCTTGCGGTCGAAGATGCGCAGCGCCTTGAGCCGGTTCTCCAGCATCCACTCCGGCTCGCTCTTCTTGGCGGAGATGTCGGCGACCACCGCCGTGGAGAGCCCGCGCTGTGCGCTGGCACCGGCGATGTCGGAATCGGCCCAGCCGTACCCGTAATGCCCCAGGGAGGCGATTGTCTCTTCTTGGGTCAGCGGGCCGGGCGTGGTGGTCGGTGCACCGTTGGTGACCGCGGGGTCGGTGACAGTCATCGCGAGACCTTTCGAGTCGTCTTCTCCGGATGGGCAGCCGGAACGGTGGGAACGTGGGTCGTGCAGGCGCAATCGCCGTTGGCGATCGTCGCCAGCCGCTGGACGTGGGTGCCCAGCAGCTGGGTGAACGCGGCCGTCTCGGCCTCGCACAGTTGGGGGAACTCGGCCGCCACGTGTGCGACCGGGCAGTGGTGCTGGCAGATCTGCATGCCCGAGCCGACCTGCCGGGTGTTCGCGGCGTAACCGGCACTGGTCAACGCGTCGGCGATCTCGCCGACCGTGGTCGCCACCGACCCGGATTCGGCGACGGGGCGCACCCCCTTGACGATGCCGTCGATGCGGTCCCGGGCGAACTCGTCGATGGCGTCCTCACCGGCGATGTCGAGCAGCTTGCGCATCGCGGCGCCCGCGAGGTCGTCGTAGGCGTGGCGGAGTTTGCCGCGCCCGGTCGCGGTGAGCTGAAACCACTTGGCCGGACGTCCGCGACCCCGGTCGGCGGCGCCGAAGCCGGGTGACGCGACCTCCACGTCACCGGCCTCGAGCAGCGCATCGAGGTGACGGCGCACACCCGCCGGGCTGATGCCGAGGCGATCGGCGATCTCACCCGCGGTGAGCGGACCGTCTTCCACCAGCACGGACACCACAGCAGCACGCGTCTGCCCATCGTGGTGGACGGCGTCCTGGGACAACACGTCTTCGTTCCGCATGGTTTTCACAACGCCAGTGTGACGTAATTACTTCCCCGCTGCCAGCAAGGGTTGCCTAAGGGCACCACTGATCACGGTGGCGCGAGCCGCGCACGCCGAGCGGTCGCGAGAGGGTGTGACAACGGCGGTTAGAGTCGTCGTGTGCCAGAACCAACAGTCGTCCAGCGTGCGCTGGACTACGTCGGACTGCGCAAATCGCCCGATCGTCGCGACGCCGGCAGCGACGCGACCGGCGACTACGGCAAGTCGGTGGCGCTGCTGCACGACGACGAACGTGAGGTGGGCCCACTCAATGCGGCCGAGAACCGGCGGCTCAAGCGAATCCGGCTGTTCGGGGCGACCGGATCGGTGCTACTGCTGATCGGTTCGCTCGGCACGGGACAGATCCCTGTGCTGCAGAACCCCGTCGCCGGAATGCGCCTGCTGTCGCTGCCGTCACGGATGTGGAGCACTGCGCTCACGCTGTCGATCGGCGGGACGCTGATGCTGGTGGTCGCGTGGCTGATGATCGGCCGGTTCGCGGTGGGCAGGTTCGGCGTCGAGGTGCTCCAACGGCGCAGCCCGGAACGACGGATGACGCGCCGCCAGGCCGACGGCACGCTGCTCTTGTGGATCGCCCCGATCGTGATCGCCCCGCCGCTGCTGAGCAAGGACATCTATTCGTATCTGGCGCAGAGCGCCATCGCCCATCGCGGGATGGACCCGTATGTGGTGAGCCCGCTGCGGGGGCTCGGTGTGGACGACGTGCTGACCCGCTCGGTACCGAACCTCTGGCGCGACACTCCCGCGCCCTACGGTCCGTTCTTCCTGTGGATCGGCAAGGGCATCACGGCGTTGACCGGCGACAACATCACTGCCGCGATCTTCTTGCACCGCATCGTGGCGCTCATCGGTATCGCCTTGATCGTGTGGGCCCTGCCGCGGCTGGCGCGGCGGTGCGGCGTGTCAGGTGTTGCGGCCCTATGGCTGGGCGCGATGAATCCGCTGCTGATCCTGCATCTGGTCGGCGGTATCCACAACGAGGCGCTCATGCTCGGCCTGATGCTGGTGGGTCTCGAATTCTGCTTCCGCGCGATCTACGGCTTCGAACGTCTCCGGATACCCGGCACGCTGTGGCCGAGCCGCAGCGGATGGTTCCTCGTCGCCGGTGCTGCGATTCTGGCCACCTCCTCGATGGTCAAGGTCACCTCCATGCTGGCACTCGGATTCGTCGGGATCGCGCTCGCCCGGCGGTGGGGAGCCACGCTGCCGGCGCTGCGCAACGCTCCGCCGCGGACGTGGTGGTCCCGCTCGCGTCAGACAATCCGTGCGCTCGCCGCGTCGGCCGGGCTGCTCGGCGCGATCCTCGTCGTGGTGACCGTGTCGATCGCCACGGCGACCGGACTCGGCTTCGGGTGGACCAAGACGCTCTCCACCGGCGAGGTGGTGCGGTCGTGGATGTCGATGCCCACGCTGCTCTCCGTGGTGACCGGCCGGGTGGGGGTGTGGCTGGGGCTCGGCGATCAGACGCAGGCCGTTCTCGACGTCGCGCGACCGCTCGGTCAGCTCATCGCCGCGCTGATCATCGTGCGATGGATGCTGGCCACCCTGGCCGGACGGCTGCATCCGCTCGGCGCGCTGGGCGTCTCGATGGCCACGGTGGTGCTGTTCTTCCCGTTCGTGCAGGCCTGGTACCTGCTGTGGGCGGTGATCCCGCTGGCCGCGTGGGCCACCGGCCCGTGGTTCCGGCTGTCCACCATCGCGATATCGGCGATCATCTCGATCGTCGTGATGCCCACGAGTTCCAACACCAGCGGCGTGGTACTGGCCCAGGGGCTGCTGGCCGGCGTGATCATGGTGGCCGTTCTCACCGCACTGTTCTTCGAGGACCTACCGTTCCCGGGACGTCGACAACGCGCCGGACATCCCGAACCGGGCAGCGAGTGATGCACGTCATGTACCCGCGATCGTTTTCTCTCCCGGACCACCGTGGGCCTAGTCTTGCCATGTGCGCAGCACTGTTTCACCGACTCCCGCCGACGATCCGATGACCGGTCGTGGTCCCGGGGTCGCGCTGCGCGTTCGCGGGCTGGTGAAACGATTCGGCCATCACACCGCCGTCGACGGCCTCGACCTCGACCTGGCGTCGGGAACCGTGTTGGCGCTACTCGGCCCCAACGGCGCGGGCAAGACCACCACCGTGGAGATCTGCGAGGGATTCCAGCGCGCCGACGACGGCACAGTGGAAGTACTCGGGCTCGACCCGTGGCATGACAACGACGCGCTGCGCGCACGCATCGGTGTCATGTTGCAGGGCGGAGGCGCCTACCCGGGCGCCCGTGCCGAGGAGATGTTGCGGTTGTGCGCCTCCTATTCTGCCGATCCGATCGACCCGGCGTGGTTGCTCGACACTCTCGGACTCACGGCGGCCGCGCGCACCCCGTTTCGCCGTCTGTCCGGCGGCCAGCAGCAGCGGTTGTCGCTCGCGTGCGCCATCGTGGGTCGCCCCGACCTGGTGTTTCTCGACGAACCCACCGCCGGTCTGGACGCCCAGGCGCGGCTACTGGTGTGGGAGATCATCGACCGCCTACGTGCGGACGGGGTGTCGGTACTGCTGACCACCCACCTGATGGACGAAGCCGAAGAACTCGCCGATCACGTCGTGATCATCGATCGCGGGACGGTGGTCGCCGACGGCACACCGGCCGAACTGACCAGCCGTGGCGCGGAGAACGAGTTGCGTTTCACCGCGCCGCGCGGACTCGACCTGCGCATGCTCGAACTGGCCCTGCCCGAGGGCTACGTGTGCGCCGAATCCACTCCGGGCGGTTACCTCGTGGTCGGTCAGGTGACCCCCCAGGTGCTCGCGGCGGTGACCGCATGGTGCGCGAAGATCAACGTGCTGGCCACCGACCTGCGGGTGGAGACCCGCAGCCTCGAAGACGTGTTCCTCGACCTCACCGGACGGGAGCTGCGACCATGACCGGCACCCGCTCGTCGACCACCACCTTCCCGCCGGGAACCTTCGCGCCGCACCCGCGCCCGGCGTCGTTGCCCGCGATGCTCGCCGCACAGACCCGGCTCGAACTCACCCTGCTGCTGCGCAACGGCGAACAGTTGCTGCTGACCATGTTCATCCCGGTCACCCTGCTGATCGGCCTGAGTCTGCTGCCGCTCGACACCGATCTCGGTTCGACCAACGCCGAACGCGCGGCAACCCTGGTGCCGGCGATCCTGACGGTCGCCGTGATGTCGACAGCGTTCACCGGGCAGGCCATCGCGGTGGGGTTCGACCGGCGCTACGGCGCGTTGAAACGCTTGGGCGCCACGCCCATTCCGCGTTGGGGGATCATCGCGGGCAAGTCGTTGGCCGTGGTGATCGTGGTGATCTTCCAGTCGATCCTGCTCGGCGCCATCGGGGCCGCGTTCGGATGGCGCCCCGAACCGGTCGGCCTGCTCATCGGTGCGTTCGTCATCGCAGTGGGCACCGCCACGTTCTGCGCGCTCGGCCTGCTGCTCGGCGGCACCCTCAAGGCGGAGGTGGTGCTTGCGCTGGCCAACCTGCTGTGGTTCGCGATGGTGGGCATCGGCAGCCTCGTGGTGATGGAGTCGCGGGTACCCACAGCGGTCTGGTGGATCGCGCGTTGCGTGCCGTCGGGCGCCCTCACCGAGGCGCTCGAACGCGCGGCAGAAGGCGGCATCGACTTTTTCGGCATTGTGGTCTTGCTGGTGTGGGCGCTGGTAGGCGCCACTCTGGCGGTGAGGTGGTTCCGGTTCGAATGACGACATCACACACAACTCCCCCGGCGGCGTCCGGCGCCGACCCCGGATCCGCCGGCAGCACACCCGCCGCGGCGAACGGGTCGTCGGTGTTCTCCCGGATACCGGGATTCGGGCGGCCCACCGCCCGTTTCGTCCACGGCTGGGCGATCGCATCGCTGATCGCCAATGTGGGCATCATCGTGACCGGTGGTGCCGTCCGCCTCACTCAGTCGGGTCTGGGCTGCCCCACCTGGCCGCAGTGCACCGGTGACTCGCTGACCCCGCACCCCGCCCTCGGTATCCACGGGGCCATCGAATTCGGCAACCGCCTGCTCACCTGGGTGTTGGTGGCGATCGCGATCGCCACCTGGGTGGCGGTATGGCGCTATCGGGGCGGCGACCACCGCAACCGCAGGCTGGTGGTGCTTCTCGCGCTCGGTATCCCGTTCCAGGGCGTCGTCGGCGGCATCACCGTGCTCACCGACCTCAACCCGTGGGTGGTGGCCCTGCACTTCCTGCTGTCGATGGCGCTGGTGGCCGTCGCGACCGTGCTGGTCTATCGGACGTCGACCGCACCTCGCGCACAGGCACACGGGGTCGCCGCGCAGGTGGGTCGCGTCATCGCATGGCTGATCTTCGCCTTCACCTGGGCGGCCATCTACGTGGGCACCGTGGTCACCGGGTCGGGGCCGCACGCCGGTGACGCCGACGCCCCTCGCAACGGGCTGCGACCCGACCAGATGACGCAACTCCACGCCGACTTCGTTTTCGTGCTGATCGGCTTGAGTATCGCCGCGATCGTGATCACCCACGTGATGCGTCTACCGCAGGCCCGGGCGACGTTGCACTTCGCCGGACTGCTCGTATTGCAGGCGGCGCTCGGACTGGTGCAGTACCTGACCGATCTGCCGATCGTGCTGGTGATCCTCCACATGCTGGGCAGCGCCCTGCTCATGGTCGGGGCGACGTGGCTGGTGCTGTGGTTCACCCCGCGCCACGACGCCGACGAACGCCTCGACGCCGGGAACCAGGACGTCGGGGCCCAGCCGGGCGTCAGAGAATAGCGCTGTTGCGTGCCTTCGGGAAATGCTTCTGATGGGCCACCCATCCGGCCATCTTGCGGTAGTGCTCGGGCGACACGGTGGTCTCCGAGGTGAGGTCACGATCCCATTCGGCGATCTCCACACCCGGCACGGCGTCGACCACCGCGCGTGCGGTGTCGAGGTCGGCCACCACGCGGTCGCCGAGATAGCCGTTGGACTCGCCCACCAGGGTGATCCGGACACCTGCGGCGCCGATCGGCTGTAGCACCGCCTTGGCGCTCCCACCTTCGGCGGCGACGAACTTCTTGATCGACTCGACCACGCTCATGGTCTACAGAGCATACCGGCCCCACCTCGGCGAGAAATGGCAGAGTAGTCGGCTATGAACTCCCCCGCGCCGGAACGCGAAATCCTCACCTGGGAACTCAACGGGATCGCCTGCCGCGAACTGGCACGTTCGATCGCCGACGACCGATTCGTGCCCGACATCATCCTCGGCATCGCCCGCGGTGGCCTGATCCCCGCGGGAGCGCTGGCCTACGCATTGGACTGCAAGCTGCTCATCTCGCTGAATGTCGAGTTCTACACCGGCGTCGGTGAGACGTTGTCGGAGCCGGTGATGTTGCCGTCACTGCTCGAGAGCAGCGGACTGCACGATCAGAAGGTGCTCGTGGTCGACGACGTCGCCGATTCGGGCAAGACACTCAAACTCGTCGATGACTTCTGCGAACAGCAGGGTCGTGTCGCCGAGGTCCGCAACGCGGTGATCTACCAAAAGCCCCACACCATCACCCGCCCCGACTACTTCTGGCGGCTCACCGACAAGTGGATCAACTTCCCGTGGTCGGTGGATCCGCCGTTGGTCGATCACCTGTAGAACGTAGGTATGCGTGCCATCCAGGTGACCCGCCACGGCGGCCCAGACGTTCTGACCTACGGCACCGTCGACGACCCGATCCCCGCACCCGACGAGGTGATCGTGCGGACCACCGCGATCGGCGTCAACTTCATCGACACCTACCTGCGGCGTGGCCTGTACCCGTCGACACCCCCGTACGTGCCCGGCACCGAGGGTGCCGGCGAGGTGGTCACGGTGGGCGCCGACGTGACCGGTGTCGACGTGGGCCGGCGGGTGTGCTGGGTGGACGCGCCCGCAAGCTACGCCGAGCTCGTCGCGGTGCGCGCCGACCGGGCGATGCCGGTTCCCGACGGCGTGCCCGACGAGGTCGCCGGTGCCACCATGCTGCGCGGACTGACCGCGCACTATCTGCTGCGTGGCAGCGCGAATCCCGACGAGGGCGACGTGGTTCTCGTGCACGCCGGGGCGGGCGGTGTGGGACTCATCCTCACCCAACTCGCCAAGCAGAGCGGCGTGCGGGTGATCACCACCGTCTCCACCGACGAAAAGGCCGAACTGTCGGCGGCGGCAGGCGCCGACCACGTGCTGCGCTACGGAACCGACCTGGTGTCGCAGATTCGCGAAATCACCGACGGCCGCGGCGTGTCGGTGGCCTACGACGGCGTGGGTGCCGACACCTTCGACCAATCGCTGGCCGCGACCGCGGTGCGCGGCACCATCGTCGTGTTCGGAGCCGCCAGCGGCCCGGTGCCGCCGTTCGACATCCAACGCCTCAACGCGGGCGGATCCCTGTCGGTGACCCGACCCACACTCGCGCATTTCATCTCCGACCCCGACGAACTCCGGTGGCGGGCCGGTGAGTACTTCGCGGCCATCCTCGGGGGTCTCGACGCGCGCATCGGTCAGCGGTATCGCCTCGCCGACGCCGCGCTGGCGCAAACGGATCTGGAGGGACGCACCACAACCGGCGCGACAGTGCTGGTGCCCTAGGCGCCGCCGGGCCGAGCAGCCGGGCGACACGGCGGTCCCGCCGGCGGCGGTTTCAGAAGTAGCCGGCGATGGTCGGCAGGTTGATCACCGCGTCGATCGCCAGACCGCAGAACAGCACCGCAAGGTACTCGTTGGACTGCAGGAAGATCTTCAGCGGCGTGACCTCGGCGCCGCGGCGGGTGTCCCGGTACAGCAGGTGCACCCGGGAGAGGAACCATCCGCCGGCGATCACCGCGACCGCGGCGTAGATCCAGCTCGCCGCCGGAACCAGGATGAGCGAACTGATGACGGTGAGCCAGGTGTAGATCAGTATCTGCCGGGTGACCCGTTCGTCGTCGGCGATCACCGGGAGCATCGGTACCCCGGCCGCCTTGTAATCCTCGCGGTAGCGCATCGCGAGCGCCCAGGTGTGCGGCGGCGTCCAGAAGAAGATGACGGCGAACAGCACCACCGGCTGCCAGCTCAGCGAACCGGTCACCGCGGACCAGCCGACCAGTGTCGGCATGCATCCGGCGGCCCCGCCCCACACCACGTTCTGCCAGGTGCGGCGCTTGAGGATCATCGTGTAGACGACGACGTAGAACACGATCGTGGCCGACACGAGGAGCGCGCTGAGGAGATTCGCCGCCCACCACAACACCGCGAACGACGCCGCCCACAGCACGATGCCGAAGATCAGGGCGTTGTGCGTGGCCACCGCGTGTCGGGCCAGCGGACGGCGGGCGGTGCGGCGCATCTTCTTGTCGATGTCCGCGTCGACCACCATGTTGAGGGTGTTGGCGCTCGCCGCGCCCAGCCAGCCGCCCAGCAGGGTGAATGCGATGACGGCGATGTCGACGTGTCCGCGGTCGGCCTGCAGCATCACCGGAATGGTCGCCACCAGCAGCAGTTCGATGACGCGCGGTTTGGTCAGCGCGATATACGCGAGAACCAACGAACGCGCGCGATACAGCCGGCCCGAGTCCGTCCCGGAAGTGACGGTGGAGTCGGAGGTACCGCGAGTCGTGGCGGATGTATCTCCGCTCACATGCTCACCGATCCTCACGTCATTGGTACCTCGTGGACAACTACTCTGCATGGTAGACGTTGCCCTCGGCGGAGGAAGAATTGAGGGCGTCGACCGAAGCTGACCTGGCCCATCGGGCGGTCGGACGGATTTCACTCACTCGACGCGCCAGCACGACTCGACGGTGACTACTCTGGTCTGGGAAGAGGCCGAGGTCCCAACGGTGGACCTCACCCTCGCCGCCAGCTCAGGCATCGACATCACACGCCAACAGGTACAGGAGACCTCACGACCGTGGCCCACACAGACGAGATTCGCGAACGCACCACAGCGGTGCACCCCGACGACTGGTCCGACGTGGACACCCGCGCCGTTGACACCGCCCGCATCCTGGCTGCCGATGCCGTGCAGAAGGTCGGCAACGGCCATCCAGGCACCGCGATGAGCCTCGCACCGCTCGCCTACACGCTCTTCCAGCGGGTGATGCGACACGATCCCACCGACACCACCTGGGTGGGTCGCGACCGCTTCGTGCTGTCATGCGGGCATTCGAGCCTCACCCTCTACATCCAGCTCTATCTGGGCGGTTTCGGACTCGAACTGTCCGACATCGAGTCGCTGCGCACGTGGGATTCGCTGACACCGGGCCACCCGGAGTTCCGTCACACCAAGGGCGTCGAGATCACCACCGGCCCGCTCGGCCAGGGATTGGCGTCCGCGGTCGGGATGAGCATGGCGTCGCGCTACGAGCGCGGGCTGTTCGACCCGGACGCCGCCGCCGGCGCCAGCCCCTTCGACCACCACATCTACGTGATCGCCTCCGACGGCGACATCGAGGAGGGCGTCACCTCCGAGGCCTCCTCGCTGGCCGGCACCCAGGAACTGGGCAACCTGATCGTCTTCTACGACCAGAACCAGATCTCCATCGAGGACGACACCGACATCGCACTGTCGGAGAACGTCGCGCTGCGCTACGAGGCGTACGGCTGGCATGTACAGACCGTCGACGGCGGTGAGAACGTCGTCGCCATCGAGGACGCGATCAAGACGGCGCAGGCCGTCACCGACAAGCCGTCGCTGATCTGTCTGCGCACCATCATCGGCTACCCCGCGCCGGACAAGATGAACACCGGGGCGGCACACGGCTCGGCGCTCGGTGCCGACGAGGTGGCGGCCACCAAGAAGATCCTCGGTTTCGACCCGGACAAGACCTTCGAGGTGTCCGAAGAGGTGATCACCCACACCCGCAAGCTGGTTGAACGCGGTGCCGAGGCCAAGGCGCAGTGGCAGACGGCGTTCGACGCGTGGGCCGCCGCCAACCCCGACAACAAGTCGCTCTTCGACCGTCTGCAGGCGCATGAACTGCCCGCAGGCTGGACCGACGCGCTGCCGTCGTGGGAGCCCGGCGACAAGCCCGTCGCCACCCGTGCGGCGTCGGGCAAGGTGCTCTCCGCGCTCGGACCCGTGCTGCCCGAACTGTGGGGCGGTTCGGCCGACCTCGCCGGTTCCAACAACACCACCATCGACGGCGCCGAATCGTTCGGTCCGACGTCCATCAGCACCAAGAAGTGGTCGGCCAATCCGTTCGGCCGCACGCTGCATTTCGGCATCCGCGAGCATGCGATGGGCGCGATCCTGTCCGGCATCGTGCTGCACGGACCCACCCGCGCCTACGGCGGCACCTTCCTGCAGTTCTCCGACTACATGCGTCCCGCGGTGCGGTTGGCGTCGCTGATGGAGATCGACCCGATCTACGTGTGGACCCACGACTCGATCGGCCTCGGCGAGGACGGCCCCACCCACCAGCCGGTCGAACACCTCGCCGCCCTGCGCGCCATCCCCCACCTCGACGTGATCCGGCCCGCGGACGCCAACGAGACCGCCGCCGCGTGGGCGCACCTACTGACCCGGCGCAATCACCCGGCCGGACTCGCGCTCACCCGCCAGAACGTGGCCGTTCTGGAGGGCACGTCCGCCCAGGGCGTGGCCAACGGTGCCTACGTCCTCAGCGAGGCCGACGGCGACCCGCAGGTCGTGATCATCGGCACCGGCTCGGAGGTCGAGCTCGCGGTGGCGGCGCAGAAAGCGTTGGCCGAGAAGGGTGTTGCCGCCCGCGTGGTGTCGATGCCGTGCATGGAGTGGTTCGACGAGCAGCCTCAGGGCTACCGCGATTCGGTGCTCCCGCCGGCCGTGCCGCGGGTGTCGGTGGAAGCCGGTATCGCGATGCCGTGGTACCGCATCGTCGGCGCCGGCGGCGAGATCGTGTCGCTCGAACACTTCGGCGCATCCGCCGATTACAAGGTGCTCTACGAGAAATTCGGTATCACCGCGGAGGCCGTCACCGACGCCGCACTTCGCGCGGTGGCCGGCTGACCCTTCAACACGTCCACAATCTCGAGCCGAGGAGAGACCCGTGACCCAGAACGAGAAGCTCGCCGAACTGTCCGCCGCCGGGGTATCGGTGTGGCTGGACGACCTGTCCCGTGACCTGATCGGATCGGGACAGCTCAACGACCTGATCGACACGCGTTCGGTGGTCGGGGTGACCACCAACCCGTCGATCTTCCAGGCCGCGCTGTCGAAGGGAACGAGCTACGACGCGCAGGTCAACGAACTCGCCGCCCGCGGCGCCGACGTGGACGCCACGGTCCGCACCGTGACCACCGACGATGTGCGCAACGCCTGCGACGTGCTCGCCGGGGTGTACGAGCAGTCCAGTGGCGTCGACGGGCGCGTATCCATCGAGGTGGATCCGCGCCTGGCGCACGACACCGACGCCACCGTCGCCCAGGCCGTCGAACTCTGGAAGATCGTCGATCGCCCCAACCTGCTGATCAAGATCCCCGCCACCAAGGCCGGTCTGCCCGCCATCACGAAGGTCATCGGCGAGGGCATCAGCGTCAACGTGACCCTGATCTTCTCGGTGGACCGCTACGGCGAGGTGATGGACGCCTACCTCGACGGTCTCGACGCCGCCGCGGCGGCCGGACATGATCTGTCCCGAATCCATTCGGTGGCCTCCTTCTTCGTCTCCCGCGTGGACACCGAGGTGGACAACCGGCTCGATGCCATCGGCACCCCCGAGGCGGTGGAACTCAAGGGCAAGGCCGCGCTGGCCAACGCGCGGCTGGCGTATTCGGCCTACCAGCAGGTGTTCGAGGTGTCGTCGCGATTCCCCGAACTGCTGGCCAAAGGTGCCCGGCCGCAGCGGCCGCTGTGGGCGTCGACCGGCACCAAGAACGCCGACTACCCCGACACGCTGTACGTCAGCGACCTGGTGGCACCGAACACGGTGAACACGATGCCGGGCAAGACGATGGAGGCATTCGCCGACCACGGGTGGGTGGACACGTCGTCGATCGTGGGGCGTGCGCAGGAATCGCAGGAGACGTTCGATGCGATCTCCGCGCTGGGCGTCGACTTCACCGACGTGTTCGCCGTCCTCGAGGACGAGGGTGTGCAGAAGTTCGAGGACGCCTGGAACGAGCTGCTCACCGCGACTTCCGAGCAGCTCGCCGCCGCGGCCGAGGGATGACCCGGGTGTCCGAGCGCACCACCACTTGGAAGAACCCGCTGCGGGATCCCCGCGACAAGCGTCTGGCGCGCATCGCCGGACCGTGCAGTCTGGTGATTTTCGGCGTCACCGGCGACCTCGCCCGCAAGAAGCTGATGCCCGCGGTCTACGACCTGGCCAACCGCGGACTGCTGCCGCCGTCGTTCGCGCTGGTCGGGTTCGCCCGACGCGACTGGGACGACGAGGATTTCGCCAAAGTGGTGCACGACGCGGTTCGTGAACACGCCCGCACCGGGTTCCGCGAGGAGGTCTGGGAGCGCCTCTCCGAGGGGTTCCGGTTCGTGCAGGGCTCCTTCGACGACGACGCCGCCTTCGACCGGCTCAAGCAGACGCTGCAGCAACTCGACAAAGAGCGCGGCACCGACGGCAACCACGCGTTCTACCTGTCGATCCCGCCGAAAGCGTTCCCGCAGGTCTGCGCTCAGCTCCAACGCAGCGGTCTCGCGGCGGAGGAGGGCGACGACTGGCGTCGGGTGGTGATCGAGAAACCCTTCGGTCACGACCTCGACTCGGCCAAGGAACTCAACGCCATCGTCAACAGCGTCTTCCCCGAGTCGTCGGTGTTCCGCATCGACCACTACCTCGGCAAGGAGACCGTGCAGAACATCCTTGCGCTGCGCTTTGCCAACCAACTGTTCGATCCGCTGTGGAGTTCGCACTACGTCGACCACGTGCAGATCACCATGGCCGAGGACATCGGCCTCGGAGGTCGCGCGGGCTATTACGACGGCATCGGCGCCGCGCGCGACGTCATCCAGAATCACCTGCTGCAGTTGATGGCGCTCATCGCGATGGAGGAACCGATCTCCTTCGAGCCCAAGCAATTACAGGCCGAGAAGATCAAGGTGCTCTCGGCGACGAGTAACATCCTGCCGCTCGAGGAGAACACCGCGCGCGGACAGTACGGTCCGGGCTGGCAGGGCAGCCAGAAGGTGCCCGGGTTGCTCGAAGAAGAGGGCTTCGCGAAGGACTCCACCACCGAGACCTTCGCCGCGATCGCACTGGAGGTCGATTCCCGCCGATGGGCCGGGGTGCCGTTCTATCTGCGCACCGGAAAACGGCTGGGCCGACGCGTCACCGAGATCGCCCTGGTGTTCAAGCGGGCGCCGCATCTGCCGTTCGACAAGACGATGACCGAAGAACTCTCGCAGAATGCGCTGGTGATCCGGGTGCAGCCCGACGAGGGCATCACGCTGCGCTTCGGTTCGAAGGTGCCCGCGTCGAGCATGGAGGTCCGCGACGTCAACATGGACTTCAGTTACGGGACCGCCTTCACCGAGGCGTCACCGGAGGCGTACGAACGACTGATTCTCGACGTGCTGTTGGGCGAACCGTCGCTGTTCCCGGTGAACGCCGAGGTGGAACTCGCGTGGCGGATCCTCGATCCGGTGCTCGAGCACTGGGCGGCCGGGGGCACACCGGACACCTACGAGTCGGGCACATGGGGACCCGATTCTGCCGACGAGATGATGTCGCGGACCGGACGCTCCTGGCGTCGCCCGTGAAATCCGAACAGGAGTCGCAGCGATGATCGTGACATTGCCGAACACGTCGACCAGCAACGTGGCGAAGAAGATCGTCGAGGTTCGTGAATCCGGCGGCGCCATCAGCCTCGGTCGCGTGCTGACGCTGGTTGTCGTCGCCGAACACGGCGAGCCGACGGAGGCCGCGATCGAGGCGGCCGTCGGGGCCAGTAGTGAACATCCCAGCCGCGTCATCGTCGTGTCCTGCGGCACCCGCTCGGGTGAATCCCGGCTCGACGCGGAGATCCGGGTGGGCGGCGACGCCGGCGCGTCGGAGGTGGTGGTGCTCTTGCTGGCGGGCGAACTCGCCGATCACCCGCACTCGGTGGTGACCCCGTTCCTGCTGCCCGACACCCCCATCGTCATCTGGTGGCCCGGTGCGGCGCCGGAGAACCCGGCGGCCGATCCGATGGGCAAGATCGGTCGGCGGCGCATCCTGGATGCGACGAAGTCGGCGAACCCGGAATCGGTCCTCGAACGGCGTCTGGCCACCTATGCACCCGGCGACACCGACCTGGCCTGGACCCAGATCACGCACTGGCGAGGTCTGCTCGCGTCGGCGGCGGATCGTCCGCCGCATACGCCGATCATCTCGGCCGAGGTGACCGGCCCGGCCGTCTCACCGAGCATCGATCTGCTCGCGGGGTGGTTGCGTGCCGCACTGGCCGTTCCCACCGAGCGTCGGGTGGGCAGCTTCGAGGTGCGCCTGCACCGCGACGACGGTGTCACCGTGCTCTCGATCGACGAGAACGGCAACGCGGTGATGAGCTCGCCCGGCAAACCCGACGGCCGGGTGGCGATGATGCACCGGGATCTGCGGATTTGCCTGGCCGAAGAGCTGCGCAGACTCGACACAGACGAGGTGTACGCGATGGCGTTGCGCGGCGCGGTGACCGAATTCGCCGAGGGGGCACCCGCGTGAGCGTGGAGACCCTGGTGTTCGGCGACAAGAGCGAGTTGGTGGTGGTCGCCGCGGAGCGCTTCGTCGACCTCATCGGGCGGGCGCAGGCCGAGCGTGGTTCCGCATCGGTGGTGTTGACCGGCGGAAGCAACGGCGTCGGGATTCTGCGTGCGCTGGCTCCCGGCAGCGGGATCGACACCAGCGGCGTGGACTGGTCGCGCATCGACTTCTATTGGGGCGACGAACGATTCGTTTCCGCCGACGATCCGGAACGCAATTACGGACAGGCCGTCGAGGCACTGTTGGCGCACGTGCCCGTCGATCCCGCCCGGGTTCATCCGATGGCCGCATCGGACGGGCCGTTTGCCGACGACATCTCGCTCGCGGCGTTCGACTACGCCGCCACCCTGGCCGAGGCATCCGACGACGGCCGGGCCCCGCGCTTCGACCTGCACCTGCTGGGCATGGGCGGCGAGGGCCACATCAACTCGCTGTTCCCCCACTCCGCGGCCACCGCTGAAACCGTACGCACGGTGGTGACGGTGGAGAACTCGCCCAAGCCCCCGCCGCGACGCCTCACCCTGACGCTTCCCGTGGTCAACCGAAGCACCGCGGTGTGGTTCCTGGTGTCCGGGGCGGACAAGGCCGACGCCGTCGCCGCAGCCCACGCCGGCGCCGATCCGGCCGACTGGCCGTGCGCCGGCGCCCACGGTTCTGCGCAGACGATCTGGTTCCTCGACGACGACGCCGCGTCGAAACTCCCCTCCTGACGCCTCGCACCTCGTCGAGCGTGCCCGGATCCGAGTCGAGCGTGCCCAGATCCGAGTCGAGCGGGCCCGGATCCGCGTCGAGCGTGCCCAGATCCGCGTCGAGCGTGCCCAGATCCGCGTCGAGCGTGCCCAGATCCGAGTCGAGTGGGCCCAGATCCGAGTCGAGCGTGCCCGGATTTGGGTCGAGCGTGCCCGGATTTGGGTCGAGCGTGCCCGGATCCGAGTCGAGTGGGCCCGGATTTGGGTCGAGCGTGCCCGGATCTGAGTCGAGTGGGCGGTGATCGCCGCCGAAACACGGTGATCGACGACCTCGGCGGTGAATAATGTCGCCAACGAGGAGGACCACATGACCACCGATCTCACGAGCCCGTCGTCCGCTGCAACCGAACCCCACGACGACGGTTTTGGCGCCGACGATCTCCATGCCCTTCGGCGGGTGCAGGCATCTGGCCGCACCCGGGGACTCGACTGGCGACGCGCTCAATTGACGGGCCTCGACCGGATGCTGACCGAACGCGAGAACGACATCGCCGCCGCGCTCGATGCAGATCTACGTCGTACGGGTTTCGACGCCTTCATCGGCGACATCGCGTCGACGCGGGCCGAAGTGCTCTTCGCCCGCAAACACGTGAAGAAGTGGATGCGACGACGCCGGGTGTCATTGCCGCTCAACCAGTTACCGTCTCGGGGTTGGGTTCAGTTCGAGCCGCTGGGCGCGGTGCTCATCATCGGTCCGTGGAACTATCCGTTCCAGCTCGTCCTCTCCCCTCTCGTCGGTGCGCTCGCCGCAGGCAACTGTGTCGTCATCAAGCCATCCGAGGTGGCCCCGGCAACCGCCGCGCTGCTGGCCGATCTGCTGCCGCGCTATCTCGACGAGTCCGCTGTGAAGGTGGTCGAGGGCGATGCGGCAACCACCCAGGCGCTCATCGCGCTGGGCTTCGATCATGTTGTTTTCACCGGTGGCACCGAGATCGGCCGCAAAGTACTCGCCGCAGCGGCACCCACGTTGACGCCGGTCACCCTCGAACTCGGCGGCAAGAGCCCCACCTACGTCGCGTCCGACGCCGACATCGAGGTGGCCGCCCGACGGATCGCCTGGACCAAGTTCTTCAACTCGGGGCAGACGTGCATTGCACCCGACTACGTGCTGGCCGATCGTCGGATCGTCGACCGCCTGGTGGATGCGCTGGTCGCGACCGTCGCCACGTTCCGCAGCGAACGGCCCGTCGGCGAAGGCATGCCGATCGTCAACGAACGGCAATACGCGCGGATCGTGTCGTATCTTGAGGCGACAAACGGGCGCATTGTCCTCGGCGGCCGCGCCGATCCCGACGAGCAACGCATCGAACCGACCATCGTCCGCGACCCCTCCCCCGACGAAGCCCTCATGCAGAACGAGATCTTCGGTCCGGTGTTGCCGATCCTGACAGTCGACTCTGCCGACGATGTGATCGACTTCGTCAACGCCCGTCCGAAACCGTTGGCGTTCTACGTGTTCAGTAGCTCGACATCGGCGGCACGACACCTCATCGACGCCATTCCCGCCGGCGGCGCCGTGGTGAATCACGCCATGATGCACTGCCTGGTTCCCCAGCTACCGTTCGGCGGTGTGGGACCCAGCGGTATGGGTGCCTACCACGGGCCGTGGGGATTCGAGGCATTCAGCCACCGCAAGGCGGTCCTGGCCAAACCGAGTAAACCCGACCTCTCCCTGATCTATCCGCCGTACTCCGCGCGCGACATCAAGATCCTGCGCAAGCTCTTCTGAGAGCACCCCGAACCGGGCACGCTCGACCCCGAACCGGGCACGCTCGACCCCGATCCGGGCACGCTCGACCCCGATCTGGGCACGCCCGACCCCGATCTGGGCACGCCCGACCCCGAACCGGGCACGCTCGACCGGGATCTGGGCACGCTCGACGGCTAGCCGCTGTTGCGCAGGGCGGTGGCCAGCCCGTTCATGGTGAGCTGGATGCCGCGGCGCACGCGGGGGACGTCGTCGCCGGCACGGAAACGCCGGAGCAATTCCACCTGGAGCAGATTGAGCGGCTCGAGGTACGGGAACCGGTTGTAGACAGACCGTTTGAGCGCGGCGTTGTCGGCGAGCAGGTCGTTGGTGCCGGTGATTTTCGCGTACATCGCGATCGTCCGCTCGTGCTCCTCGGCGATCATGCCGAACACCTTGTCGCGCAACTCCACATCGTCGACCAGCTGGGCGTAGCGGTGCGCGAGACCCATGTCCGACTTGGCCAGCACCTGCGCCATGTTCGACATCACCGTCCGGAAGAACGGCCACTTCTCGTAGTACCGGGTGAGCGTCGCGAGTCGGCTCTCGTCGTCGCCGATCCACTCCTCGAACGCCGAACCCGTGCCGTACCAGCCCGGCAGCATCACGCGTGACTGTGTCCACGACAGCACCCACGGGATGGCCCGCAGATCGGAGATCTTCTCGGTCTGCTTACGCGACGCGGGGCGGCTGCCGATGTTGAGGGCGCCGATCTCCGACAGCGGGGTCGACGACGTGAAGTACTCGACGAAGCCGGGGGTCTCGTGGACCAGCCTGCTGTAGGCCGACCGCGCCAGCGCGGCGATCTCGTCCATGCCCTTGTACGCGTCCTCCGACTCGTCGCCGAGCCCCTCCACGTCCAGCAGTGACGACTCGATGGTCGCGGCCAGCAGGGTTTCCAGATTGCGTTCGGCCACAACGGGTTCGGCGTACTTGGCGGCGATGATCTCACCCTGCTCGGTGATCCGCAGCGACCCCTGGACCGCACCCGGCGGTTGCGCGAGGATCGCATCGTAGCTGGGGCCGCCGCCACGGCCCACGGTGCCACCGCGGCCGTGGAACAGCCGGAGCCGGATACCCGCCTTCTTGGCCGCCTCCACCAGATCGAGCTCGCCGCGGTAGAGCGCCCAGTTGGCGGCCATGTAACCGCCGTCCTTGTTGGAGTCGGAGTACCCGAGCATCACTTCCTGCATCCCTGCCTGACCGTCGACCAGATCGCGGTAGAGCGGGATGTCGAGTGCGGCGAGCAGCGTCTCGGCGCCCTGCTGCAGGTCCTCGATGGTTTCGAAGAGCGGCACGATGCGCACCGACGAGGAGAGCTTGCCGGTGTCGGGGTCGATCTCGATCAGACCCGCCTCCTTGAGGAGGATCATCGGTTCGAGCATGTCCGACACCGACGTGCACATGCTGATGATGTAGTTCGGCACCGACTGCGGCCCGAACCGCGCGATGGCTGCGGCCGCCGCGCGCACGATGTTGAGCTCCTTGATCGCCAGTTCGGAGAGTTCGGCGTCGGGCCGGGTCAGCGGTCGCCGCGAGGTGAGTTCGGCGGTGAGGATCTCCACTCGCTCGTCCTCGCCGAGCGAAAGGTAGTCGGGGTGCACGCCGGACCAGGCGAGTAGTTCGGCGATCACTTCCTCGTGCATGTCCGAGTTCTGCCGCATGTCGAGACCGGACAGATGAAAACCGAAGGTGCGCACCGATTCCCGCAGCCGCAGCAGCCGGTCGTCGGCGATGATGTCGTCGCCGGTGGATCGCAGGCCCTGGTCGACGACGTCGAGGTCGGCGAGGAAGTCGGTGGCGGTGGCGTACGGCGTCACGTGGTCGAGCAGGACGAGATCGTACGCCTTCATCACCTCCTCGCCGAACAGCGCGGTCGCGGTCGCGACGAGACGAGCACGCATGTGCTTGAGAGCCACCCGGAAGGGTTCGTCACCGGCCGGATCATCGCGGGACACCCCGGCAAGCTCGTAGATGGCGTCGCTGGGCGACATCAGCCGGGTCGACAGACTCAATTCCTCGGCCAGCACGTGCAATTCGGACAGGTGATGGCCCACCGCGGTACGCGCGGCCAGCGTCGTCGCCATCTCCACGATCTCGTCGGTGACGAAGGGATTTCCGTCGCGGTCACCGCCGATCCACGATCCCATGCGCAGGATCGGGTCGTCGGCGAGACCCGCATCGGGGTATGCGGCACGCAGGGTATCGCGCACCTCGGTGTTGATCTTGGGCACCACCTCGAAGAACGAGGCGTCGTAATAGCGCAGGCCGGAACGGATCTCGTCCTGGATGGTGAGGCGTTCGAGACGGATCAGGGCGGTCTGCCACAGCGTGAGGATCTGCCTGCGGATGCGTTCGACCACGGCGGCTTCTTCGGCCGGGGTCAGCTCGGTGCGCGCGCGGTAGCGCAGCAGCTCGGTGATCCGGTTCTGCGTCTCCGACACGGTGCGCCGACGCGTCTCGGTGGGGTGGGCGGTGATCACCGGGACCACGGTGGCATCGGCGAGCGCGCGGCCCACCTCGTCGTCGGTGAGATCGGCGGCGGCAAGCTTCTGATAGGTGGCGGCCAGCGTGCTGTCCTGCGGCGGATCACCGGCGAGTACGTGGATCTTGCGGCGTCGTTCGCGGTGGATGTCCTCGGCGAGGTTGGCCAGCAGCGCGAAGTTGGTGAACGCGCGAATCACCGGCATGGCGACAGCGATGTCGAGGTCGACGAACATGTCCGCGAGTTCGCCGCGGTCGATCTCCTCGCGGCGGATCTTGAAGGCCGCGACGCGGGCGGCCTCCACCAGATCGAACACCTCGGGCCCGGAATGATCGCGGATGGTGGTGCCCAGAATCCCACCGAGCAGCCGGATGTCCTCGCGCAGCGGTTCGGTGAGGGCCCGGCCCTCGTCGTCGACGATGATGTGATCACCGATCGGATGGGTGGGACGCCAGTCCGGGTCGCCGACGGAAGGGGTGGACGCGGGCGAGGTGGATTCGCTCATGCAGCCAGTATTCCGGGATTCACCGGAAGCGGCATCTCGGGAGCCACCCGAGGGCGTCGGCCCAGGGTCAGGACATCTTGATGTCGAGACCCACGCCGACGATGAGGATGAACCAGATCAGGCCGACGAAGATGGTGAGCCGGTCGAGGTTGCGTTCCACGACGCTCGAACCGGACAGGCTCGACTGCACGCCACCGCCGAACAGGGATGACAGGCCGCCGCCCTTGCCGCGGTGCAGCAGCACGAGCACGACCAGAATCACACTGGTCACGATCAGTCCGATGTCGAGCGCAAGCTTCATCGAGTCAGCAATCCTGTTTCGTCGGCGGTCATCACTGCACAGGACTCAGCACAGTGGCAGGCCGGACCCACCGAGGTGAGACCGACCTGCCACAGTGTACGCGGGTATCCGCAACGCCCCCGCAGGGGCACAAGGAGTCGTCAGGGCAACGGGCCACCGGCGGCGATCGCCGAGAGTGTCGCGAACTCGTCCGACTTCAGCGAGGCACCGCCCACGAGCGCGCCGTCGACGTCGGCCTGACCGACGATGTCGCCGACATTCTTGGAGCTCACCGAGCCGCCGTAGAGCACCCGCACCGAGGCGGCAGTGGCCTCGTCGGAGATCTCGGCGAGGGTCTCGCGAACCGCCTTGCACACCTCTTGGGCATCGTCGGCGCTGGCCACGCGGCCGGTGCCGATCGCCCAGACCGGCTCGTAGGCGATCACGACCTTGCCGATCTCCTCGGCCGACAATCCGGCCAGCGATGCCGTGAGTTGCGCCACGTTGTACGCGACGTGCTCACCGGACTCCCGGATCTCCAGACCCTCGCCGATGCACACGATGGGGGTGAGCCCGTGCCGCAGCGCGGCCTTGGTCTTCTCGAGCACCACCTCATCGGTCTCGGCGTGCATGGTGCGACGTTCCGAATGTCCCACCACCACGTAGGTGCAGCCCAGCTTGGCCAGGAAGGCCCCGCTGATCTCACCGGTGTAGGCACCCGAATCCTGTGCCGACAGATCCTGCGCACCGTAGGTGAACAGGAGTTTGTCGCCGTCGACGACGGTCTGCACGCTGCGGATGTCGGTGAACGGCGGGATCACCGTCACGTCGACCTTCTCGAAGTACTTCGCGGGCAGTGCGAAGGCGAGCTTCT
Organism: Gordonia sp. NPDC003429; assembly: GCF_053588575.1. Lineage (NCBI taxonomy): Bacteria > Bacillati > Actinomycetota > Actinomycetes > Mycobacteriales > Gordoniaceae > Gordonia > Gordonia sp. NPDC003429. Next base: position 284,841 of record NZ_JBSFQF010000002.1, on the reverse strand, counting down.
GCACCAGGGCGATGGCCTCGAGGTGATTGAGGTTCATCTTCCAGTTGCCCGCGATCAGCGGTTTGCGGCTCATCAGCTCTCCAGCACCTTCAGTCCGGGCAGTTCCTTGCCCTCGAGGTATTCCAGCGACGCACCGCCGCCGGTCGAGATGTGCGAGAAGCCCGAGTCGGGCAGCCCGAGCGTGCGGACAGCGGCCGCCGAGTCGCCGCCACCGACGACGCTGAAGGCACCGTTGGCGGTGGCGCCGGCGATCGCCTCGGCCACCCCGCGGGTCCCCGCCGAGAACTTCTCGAACTCGAACACACCTGACGGTCCGTTCCAGAAGATCGTCTCCGCCCCGGAGAGCACCGCGGCGAACCGCTTCACCGTCTCCGGCCCGATGTCCAGACCCATCCAGCCGTCCGGGATCTCCTCCACCGACACCGTCTTCGACTCCGCGTCGGCCGCGAACTTGTCGGCCACGACGACGTCGACGGGCAGATGGATCACGTCGCCGAAACGCTCCAGCAGGTCCTTGCAGACGTCGATCTGATCCTCCTGCAGCAGCGACGAACCCACCGAGTGGCCCTGGGCGGCGAGGAAGGTGAACGCCATACCGCCGCCGATCACCAGGGTGTCCACCTTGGGGGCCAGCGCCTCGATGACGCCGAGCTTGTCGGACACCTTGGAACCGCCGAGGACCACCGCGTACGGGCGGGCCGGATTGTCGGTGAGCTTCGAAAGCACCGACACCTCCGCGGCCACCAGTTCACCCGCGTAGTGCGGGAGCAGCTTGGCCACGTCGTAGACCGACGCCTGCTTGCGGTGCACCACGCCGAAACCGTCGGAGACGAACGCGCCGTCCTCACCGACGAGTTCGGCCAGCGCCTTGGCAAGCTCTTCGCGTTCGGCATCGACCTTCGACGTCTCGCGCGGATCGAAACGGACGTTCTCCAGTAGCAGGACGTCGCCGTCGGTGAGCCCCTCGGCGCGGGCGAGCGCATCGGGTCCCACGACATCACCGGCCAGTTGGACGTTGCGACCGAGTTCCTCGCCGAGTCGCGCCGCCACCGGCGCGAGCGAGTACTTGGGGTCGGGCTCGCCCTTCGGCCGGCCGAGATGCGCGGTGATGACCACCTTGGCACCTGCATCGATCAGCGCGTTCAGCGTCGGCAACGACGCGATGATGCGGCCCGGATCGGTGATCGTCGTCCCGTCGAGCGGGACGTTGAAATCCGACCGGACCAGCACACCACGCCCCGAAACGCCCTCGTCGAGAAGGTCTTTCAGAGTTGGTACAGCCATGCTCGTGCTAGCTCCTAGATGGTGGGCGGGATCAGAGCGACTTGCCGACCAGACCCGTCAGGTCGACGAGCCGGTTGGAGTAGCCCCACTCGTTGTCGTACCAGGAACTCACCTTCGCCTGTCCGTCGATCACCTTGGTCAGCGGGGCGTCGAAGATCGAGGAGTGCGGGTCGCCGACGATGTCGGTGGACACGATCGGGTCCTCGCTGTACTTCAGGATGCCCTTGAGCGGTCCCTCGGCGGCGGCCTTGATGGCGGCGTTGATCTCCTCGGCGCTTCCCGGCTTCTCCAAGTCGACGGTGAGGTCGGTGATCGAGCCGGTCGGCACCGGAACGCGCAGCGCGTAACCGTCGAGCTTGCCCTTGAGTTCGGGAAGCACCAGACCGATCGCCTTGGCCGCACCGGTGGAGGTCGGCACGATGTTCAGGGCCGCGGCGCGCGCACGACGCGCGTCCTTGTGCGGGGCGTCCTGCAGGTTCTGATCCTGGGTGTAGGCGTGCACGGTGGTCATCAGGCCGCGCAGGATGCCGAACTCCTCGTGGATCACCTTGGCGAACGGGCCGAGGCAGTTCGTGGTGCACGACGCGTTGGAGATGATGTTCTGGCTGCCGTCGTAGCTGCCGTCGTTGACGCCCATGACGATGGTGATGTCGGGGTCGGTGGCCGGCGCCGAGATCACCACCTTCTTCGCGCCCGCGTCGAGATGCCCCTTGGCCTTCGCCGCGTTGGTGAAGATGCCGGTGGACTCGATCACCACGTCGACGCCGAGGTCGCCCCACGGAAGTGCGGCCGGTCCCTCCTTGATCGACATCGCCTTGATCGGAGTGGAACCCACCATGATGGTGTCTTCGCCCTCGAGGGAGACGTCCTCGCCGAGCCGACCCATGATCGAGTCGTACTTCAGCAGGGTTGCCAGCATGGCGTTGTCGGTGAGGTCGTTGACCGCGACGACCTCGATATCGGTTGCGCCGGATTCCTTTTGGGCCGCGAGGGCGCGGAAGAAGTTGCGGCCGATGCGACCGAATCCGTTGATGCCTACCCGAACAGTCACTGTGCGCTCCTTAAGCGGTTTCGTCTGTCAAGCCTTCCGGCCCGGTTCGCGGGGCCCCGACGATCCGCCGTCGAGCACCCACGCCCTCTCTTCACCCTAGTAGTCCCGTTGTGGCTCGGCATACTGAAACCCCTATTGCGGCCCGCGGATGGACCGCAGGTGACATGTGGGAAACGAACCGGTGCGGATCAGGCGTCGTCGAGCAGGTCGGAGGTGACCGCCGACTCGGTGTCGGGGATGCCCTCGGCGCGGGCCTTCTTGTCGGCCATCGACAGCAGCCGGCGGATGCGGCCGGCGACGGCGTCCTTGGTCATCGGCGGGTCGGCGAGTTGCCCCAACTCTTCCAGTGACGCCTGCCGGTGGGTGACCCGCAACTGTCCGGCCGCGATCAGATGGTCGGGGACCTCGTCGCCGAGGATCTCCAGCGCGCGTTCCACCCGGGCCGCGGCGGCCACCGCCGCGCGTGCCGAACGCCGCAGGTTCGCGTCGTCGAAATTGGCGAGACGGTTCGCGGTGGCGCGCACCTCGCGACGCATCCGCCGTTCTTCCCACACCAGGCGCGTGTCGTGGGCACCCATGCGGGTGAGCAGTGCCCCGATCGCCTCACCGTCGCGGATCACCACCCGGTCGGCGCCGCGGACCTCGCGCGCCTTGGCCGACACCCCGAGTCGTCGTGCCGCACCGACGAGCGCCAGGGCCGCCTCCGGTCCGGGACAGCTGACCTCCAGCGCCGACGAGCGTCCGGGCTCGGTCAGCGAGCCGTGTGCGAGGAACGCGCCCCGCCACGCGGCTTCCGCGTCGGCCACACTGCCGCCCACCACCTGGGCGGGTAGTCCGCGTACGGGACGCCCGCGCAGATCGAGCAGTCCGGTCTGGCGGGCCAGTGCCTCACCGTCTTTGGTGACCCGAACGATGTACCGCGCGCCCTTGCGGATTCCGCCGCCGCGCAGCACATGCACGTCGGACGGATACCCGTAGAGGTCGTGGATCTCCCGGCGCAGCCGGCGCGCCACATTGCCGAGGTCCACCTCGGCCTCCACCACCACGCGGCCGCCGACGATGTGCAATCCCCCGGCGAACCTCAGCAACGCCGATACCTCGGCGCGGCGGCAACTCACCTGTGTCGCCGTGAGCCGACTCAGTTCGTCTTTCACGGCTGCGGTCATCGCCACCGGTCCCTGGCCTCCTGTCACCTGACTCGCCGTCACAGTCTTCTCGTCCCCCTGGTGGCCGATCTCGCCTCGGTGCCGTGGATCGCCCTGGTGCCGCAGATTGCGGGTGTCGGCAACATCGGGTCAGCCTAGTCCGTCGATTCACCTTCGCACAGTTGCTTCACCAGTGACGCGACCTTCTCCGGATCGTGCACGTGCTTGCCGGACATGGCCACATCGCCCACCCGTAGCACGGCGCCGAACATTCCGGCGGCCCGTTCGAGGTGGGCACGTTCGGCCCCCGACGGTACCGACCCGGCATCGACGATCACGTCGTCGATGCTCAGCGTGTCGGCGTGCGCGTGCAGCACGTGCAGATGACGTTCCACCGAGAATCCCGGCGTCTCACCGGGCTCGGGCGCCAGGTTGACGAACAACATCTTGCGTGCGGTGGTGTGCCGCAACGCATTCAGTTGGTCGGGAACCAGCACGTGCGGGATCACGCTGGAAAACCACGACCCGGGACCCAGCACCACCAGGTCGGCGGCGGTGATGGCCTCGACGGCCTCCGCGCAGGCGGGTGGCTCGGTGGGCAGCAACCGCACCCGGCGGACCTTGCCCGGCGTGGTCGCCACCGCCACCTGCCCGCGGATCACCCGGCTGATGCGCGGATCGGATTCCAGCCCGGACACATCGGCCTCGATCTCCAGTGGACCGGTCGACATCGGCAGCACCCGGCCGTCGATGTCGAAAACCCTCACCATCTCGTCGAGGGCGGCAACCGGATCGGCGAGAACCTCGGTCAGTCCGGCCAGCAGCAGGTTTCCCACCGGGTGACCGGCCAGCGCCCCGTAGCCTCCGAACCGGTGCTGAAACGTGCGCGCCCACAACTCATGTCGGGCACGATTCATCGTGTCCTCGTCGCGGTCTGCGGCCTCACCGGCCTTCCGGGCGTCGAGGGCGGCCGGTGCGCTCATCAGAGCGGCCATCGCCATGCGCAGGTCACCCGGCGGGATCACGCCGAGTTCGGCGCGCAGGCGACCCGACGAACCGCCGTCGTCGGCGACGGTCACCACGGCGGTGATGTCGGGGCTCAGGTATCGCATCGCGGTGAGGGTGGCGTAGAGGCCGTGTCCGCCGCCGAGGGCCGCGATGCGCGGTGGTGTGGTCATTCTCGCCCCAGATCCCGGTGCATCACGCGCACGTCGTAGCGCGCCGTGCCGTTCTCGTCGGCGTCGTCGCGCAGCCGGGCCGCCAGCTCCTCGGAGATGGCCACGCTGCGGTGCTTTCCGCCGGTGCATCCCACACTGATCGTCATGTAGCGCTTGCCCTCTCGGAGATAGCCGCGCCCCACCACCGACACCAGGTCGGTGTAGAGATCCACGAACCTGGCGGCGTCGGGCTGGCCGAGGACGTAGTCGCGCACCGGCACATCGCGGCCGTTGTGCTCACGCAGTTCGGGTACCCAGTACGGGTTGGGCAGGAACCGTACATCGGCGACAAGGTCGGAGTCGATGGGCAGGCCGTACTTGAAACCGAACGACTGCACCGCGATGCTCAGGCGCGCGTCGCTGTCGTGCGGGTAGGCGTCCTCGACCACCTCCCGCAGTTTGGCGACGGTCAGCGACGAGGTCTCCACCACGAGGTCGGCCGAATTCTTGATCGGCGCCAGGATGATGCGTTCCCGGGCGATGCCCTCGATGAGGGTTTCGCGGCCCTGCAGCGGATGTCGACGTCGCACCTGTTCGAATCGGCGCACGAGCACCTGGTCGCTGGCGTCGAGGAACAGCACGCGGCTGGCGATGCCGGAATCTGCCAGCCCGGCGCGTAGCGATTCGAGGTGGGCGCCCACTTCCGGATCGGAGGCGCGCAGCACCATGGCCAGGCGCAGGATCGGCGGGTCGCTGTCGCGCACCATCTGCACCATCGTCGAGATCAGTGTCGGCGGAACGTTGTCGGCGACGTACCACCCGTCGTCCTCGAGGACGTTGGCGACGGTCGAGCGGCCCGCGCCGGACATCCCGGCGACGAACAGCACCACCAGTGAGTCGGTGTCGTCACCGGTCTCGCGTTGCCCCGCCGCATGTTCACCGGCCGCGTGTTCACCGGACACCCGGGCCACCTTCGCTGCCGACCGTGCCGCTACCAGTCACCGAAACCTCCTGCTGTTCGTTGTGATGATCCGGATCATCGGTATCGCCGCGCAACGCCGCGCGCACCGCCCGGGCGGTCGTCTCGCCGATCCCCGGCACTTCTGCGATCTCCTCGACCGACGCCTCCCGCAGCCGCGTCACCGACCCGAAATGGCTGACCAGCGCGGTCCGCCGGGCACGGCCGAGTCCGGGCACCCCATCGAGGGCCGATTCGGTCATCCGTTTGCTGCGTTTGCTGCGATGGAAGGTGATCGCGAACCGGTGCGCCTCGTCACGCACCCGCTGCAACAGAAACAGCGCCTCGCTGGTGCGCGGCAGGATCGCCGGCTCGTCGTCACCGGGAATCCACACCTCCTCGAGCCGCTTGGCCAGACCGATCACCGACACGTCGGTGATGCCGAGTTCATCGAGCACCGAGGCCGCGGCATGCACCTGCGGCGCACCACCATCGACGACGAACAGGTTGGGCGGGTAGGCGAACCGTTTCGGGGTGGGGGGTGCGGCACCCACCTCGGCGACCGCGAGCTCGGACATCCCGGATGCGTTCTGCACGTCGCTGCGGTGCCGCAGGAAACGACGCCGGGTGACCTCCGCGATCGACGCGACATCGTCGGATCGGCCGTCCCCGGCGGCATGTTTGATCGAATAGTGCCGGTAGTCGGATTTGCGCGGTAACCCGTCCTCGAACACCACGAGGGAGGCCACCACATCGGTGCCCTGCACATGCGAGATGTCGACACATTCGATGCGCAGCGGCGCCTGGTCGAGTCCGAGGGACTCCTGCAATTCGGTCAACGCCGCCGAGCGGGTGGTGAGGTCGCCGGCACGTTTGAGTTTGTGCTGCGCCAACGCTTCTCCCGCATTGCGCGCGACGGTGTCGAACAGCGCCTTCTTGTCGCCGCGCTGCGGTACCCGCAGCCGAACCCGGCTGCCGCGAAGATCGGAGAGCCACTCGGCGAGTTGCTCGTGGTCGTCGGGCAACTCGGGTACCAGCACCTCACGCGGTATGGCCTCGCCGTGGGTGCGCTCGGGATCGATGTGCACCGAGGAGTCGAAATCGACCTGGGCGCCGTAGAACTGGGTGAGGAACTGGCCGACCTGTTCGGCCAGCGACGCGTCGTCGGGGCGTTCCACCACCCAGCCGCGCTGACCGCGGACACGGCCGTCGCGGACGTGGAACACCTGCACCGACATCTCGAGGTCATCGCCCACCATGGCCACCACGTCGGCGTCGGTGCCGTCACCGAGCACCACCGCCTGCTTTTCCATGGCGCGGCGCATCGCACCGACGTCGTCGCGTAGCCGGGCGGCCCGCTCGAAGTCGAGTTCTGCTGCGGCCGTGTTCATCTCACGTTCGAGCCGACGGATCATCTGATCGGTGCGGCCGGCCAGGAAGTCGCAGAAATCGTCGACGATCGCGCGATGCTCGGCGGCACTCACCCGCCCGATGCACGGCGCGGAGCACTTGTCGATGTAGCCGAGCAGACACGGCCGGTCGATCTGCCGGTGCCGCTTGAACACCCCGGTGGAACAGGTACGTGCGGGGAACACCCGGGTGAGCAGATCCACCGTCTCGCGGATGGCCCAGGCATGCGAGTAGGGACCGAAGTAGCGCACGCCACGCCGACGGGGACCGCGGTAGACGAACAGGCGCGGGTACTCCTCGTTGAGCGTGACCGCCAGCATCGGATACGACTTGTCGTCGCGGTAGCGGACGTTGAACCGCGGGTCGAACTCCTTGATCCAGTTGTATTCGAGTTGCAGCGCCTCCACCTCGGTGCCCACCACGGTCCACTCCACCGATGCGGCGGTGGTGACCATCTGGCGGGTCCGCGGGTGCAGGGAGGCGATGTCGGCGAAGTAGGACGTGAGCCGCGACCGCAGGTTCTTGGCCTTGCCCACGTAGATCACGCGGCCGTACGCGTCACGGAAGCGGTAGACCCCGGGATCGGTCGGAATCGTCCCCGCGGCGGGACGGTAGGTCGTCGGGTCTGCCACGTGTCCAGGCTAGTACGGCCCACCGACCGCAGCGGTCAGCGCGGGTCGTCGGTGGTGGTGTCCGGCGAATACCGCTGCTGCAGGCGGCGGTACTCCTCCATGGCGGCCACCGCGCGTTCGCCGTCGCCGGCCTGGATCGCCAGCACCGGGATGTGCTCGTCGGCGGGCAGCAGCAGGCGCCCGCCGAATCCGGAGTCGGGATAGGTGAGGCCGCGCACCCGGTCCCAGCCGAACAGTCGGTCCGACCACAGGTTGCGTACCGACACCCCGCTCGGCCCGACGCGCAGTCGGGGTCGGGTCAACAGCAGGATGGCGCAGGCGATGATGACCCCGATCCCGATGATCGCGGCCTGGTCGGAGACGCCCACGTTGCGGGGACCGGTGTCGGAGATGGTGAGCAGGACGCCGAAGATCACGTGGATGGCCAACACGACCGCGGCGACGGCCACCGCCCAGCGCGGCAGCCGGCGCGGACGGTAGACCATGTCCCACTGCGTCTCGACCGGCGCGTCGTGGTGCGACTGTGCGCTCACCGCGCCTCCCCGCGCGCGAGCGCGCGCAGGGTGAGTGCCGACGCGAGTGCCGCAGTGGTGGCCTGGGCCCCTTTGTCCTCGGTGGAGTCGGGCAGGCCCGCGCGTGCGAGAGCCTGCTCCTCGGTGAGGGTGGTGAGCACCCCGTTGCCCACCGGGGTCGACTCGTCGAGCGACACCCGGGTGAGCCCCGCGGTCACCGCGTCGCACACGTAGTCGAAGTGGGGTGTCTCGCCCTTGATGACCACACCGAGTGCCACCACGGCGTCGTGGGTGCGGGCGAGGGCCTGCACGATCACCGGCAGTTCGATGGCTCCGGCCACCTTGACGACGGTGGGTTCGACGACGCCGTGGTGCTGCGCGGCGCGCAACGCGCCGTCGAGCAGCGCGGAGCAGATCGTCTCGTGCCATTGCGACGACACGACGGCCAGCCGGATACGGCTCGCGTCGGCGAGGTCGAGGACTGGTTCGCCGGCACCGCTCATGCCGTGCCCTCCCCACCGGCGACCGCGTCGGCGATCGTGTGCGCCTCATCCAGGCCGAGCAGGTCGTGTCCCATGCGGTCGCGTTTGGTCCGCAGGTAGCGCAGGTTCTCCTTGTTGGCGCGCACCGGCATCGGAACCCGTTCGACGATCTCGAGTCCGTAGCCGTCGAGGCCCACCCGCTTGGCGGGATTGTTGGTGAGCAGGCGCATGGAGGTGACACCGAGGTCGACGAGGATCTGGGCGCCGAGCCCGTAATCACGGGAGTCGGCGGGCAATCCGAGCGCCAGATTGGCGTCGACGGTGTCCGAGCCGGCGTCCTGGAGTTGGTAGGCCTGCAGTTTGTGCAGCAGGCCGATGCCGCGTCCCTCGTGGCCGCGCATGTAGAGCACCACGCCGCGTCCCTCGGCGGCCACCATCTCCATGGCGGCGTCGAGTTGCGGGCCGCAGTCGCAGCGCAGCGACCCGAACACATCACCGGTCAGGCACTCCGAATGCACGCGTACCAGCACGTCGCTGCCCGAGCCGTCGGGTCCGGGGATGTCGCCCATCACGAGCGCGACGTGCTCGACGTCGTCGTGGATGCTGGTGTAGCCCACAGCCCGGAAATCGCCGTGGCGGGTGGGGATGCGGGCGTCGGCCACGCGCACCACATGCTTCTCGTGTCGGCGGCGCCAGGCGATGAGGTCGGCGATCGAGATGAGCGCGAGGTCGTGCTCGTCGGCGAACACCCGCAGTTCGGGAGCATGTGCCATCGAGCCCTCGTCCTTCTGCGAGACGATCTCGCAGATCACCCCGGCGGGGGCGAATCCGGCGAGCCGTGCGAGGTCGACGGCCGCCTCGGTGTGGCCCGGGCGACGCAGCACTCCCCCGTCCTTGGCGCGTAACGGCACCACGTGGCCGGGTCGGGTGAAGTCGACGGCGGTGCTGGCCGGATCGGCGAGCAACCGCATCGTGGTGGCGCGGTCGGAGGCGGAGATGCCCGTGCCGATGCCCTCGCGGGCGTCGACGGTCACGGTGTAGGCGGTGCCGTGCTTGTCCTGATTCATCGAGTACATGGGTGGCAGGCCCAGACGATCGCAGGTGTCACCGTCGAGCGGGACGCACAGGTAGCCGGAGGTGTAGCGCACCATGAAGGCGACGAGTTCGGGGGTCGCCTTCTCGGCGGCGAAGATCAGGTCGCCTTCGTTCTCCCGGTCTTCGTCGTCGACCACCACCACGGCCTTGCCGGCGGCGATGTCGGCGATCGCCCGGTCGACGGAGTCGAGGTGCACATGAGTCTGCGCGGTGTCGTCGGTAGTCATCGGATCACTTCACTCCTGCTGCGTTCACTCCTGCTGCGTTTTGCCTGCTCGCCGCGCCCAGCCGTTCCACATATTTGGCGATCACGTCCACCTCGAGGTTTACCGGGATCTCACCGGCCGGTTGATCGGCGGTGAGCGCGCCGAGATTCGTCTCTTGCAACGTGGTGGGGATGAGGGAAATTTCGAACCAGTCACCGTGCGCGTCGTCGGTACCGATGGCCGAGACGGTCAGCGACACACCGTCGACGGTGATCGACCCCTTCTCCACCAGGTAGCGGCTGAGGCTGTCGGGAACACCGATGCGCACCACGGTCCAGTGCTGCGACGTGGTCACCGCCAGCACCCGTCCGGTGCCGTCGACGTGGCCCTGCACGATGTGGCCCCCGAAGCGTCCGTCGGCGGCCATCGCCCGCTCCAGATTCACCCGGCTGCCGGCGGCGAGAACGCCCAGTGAGCTGCGGCGCAGCGATTCGGCCATCACGTCGACGGTGAACCGGTCGTCGGCGAGGTCGACGACGGTGAGACAGACCCCGTTGACCGCGATCGAGTCGCCGTGGCCGGCGTCGGAGGTCACCAACGGGCCGGAGATGGTGAATCTGGCTGCGTCGGAAAGGTCTTCGCGCGCCACGATCGTGCCGAGTTCTTCGACGATGCCGGTGAACAAGCTGCGCTCCTGTCGTGCCCAACCCGGAGCGAGACGGCTCGCGCCGCCGTGTTCTCTCACATCCGGACTGTCACCGTCGGCTCCGGTTTTGCACCGGATCTGCTGTCCCCGTCCGCCTGTGGACGAGCGCTCGCGGGCTCGTCGTCACGATCGGATCGCAACCACTCACCGCCGGTGGGGAGTTTCACCCCGCCCCGAGAACGTGTGTCTTCGACGCTAGCACGACGTCCGGTGGCTGTGATATTCGCCGGACCCGGCCGGTCGCTGCCGGAGTGTCCGTGATCAGCGAGGATAATTGTGCTCACGGTGAGTGATCGCAGCACAGCGGATCACCGGCACGAGAAAGGCAAAGTCATGGCCAACGAGACCACCTCCCCGGCACCCGCACAGCGGGGTTCGTCCCCGGTTCTGGGGTTCCTCAAGCGTTACTGGCTTCCGCTCGTTCTGGTGATCGTGGCGACGATCTTCATCTTCCAGAACACGCAGGAGATTCGGATCAACCTCCTGATGTTCCACATCAGTACGTGGCAGTGGCTCATGCTGGCGATCGTCGGCGCCGCGGGAGTGGTGGTCGGCTGGTTCCTGGGCCGTAGCGGAAAGAAGTCGAAGTAGCCGCTGCCGTTCAGCCGGTTGGTGCGTCGCGAAGCAACCGGATGAGCACGTCGTCTCCGACGCGTTCTGCGGATGCGGTGTGAAACCGCGCGGAGTCGGCGAGGGTGGTGACCGGTCGGCTGACCGCGGCCGGTCCCGCACCCAGGATGAGCGGTGCGATGTAGGCCTCCACCTCGTCGACGAGGTCGGCGTCGAGGAATGCGCCGATGATCGCGGGACCACCCTCCACGAGCACCCAGGTGGCGTCGGGCAGCGCGGCGAGAAGCTCGGACGGGTCATGGGTGCGGACGTGGCGGAACGGGGCGGAGTCGTCGTACACGCGTGCGGTGCGGGGAATGTCCCGCGCTCCCATCGCCACCCGGATCGGCTGGTGGTCGGCGAGTGAGCCGTCGGGTCGCCGCGCCGTCAGGGCCGGGTCGTCGCGAAGCACGGTGCCGGTGCCGACGACGATCGCGTCGAGCTGTGCGCGCTGTCGGTGCACTCGGGCGCGGGCGGCGGTTCCGGTGATCCAGCGGCTGGAGCCGTCGGGTGCGGCGATGCGTCCGTCGAGGGTGGCGGCCGTTTTCACGGTGACGAAGGGCCGGCCGTGGCGTTGGGCGAACAGCCAGTTCCGTAGCGGTCCGGCGCTTGCCTCGTCGGCCAGCCACCCCCCGATCACGTCGACACCCGCGGCGCGCAGACGCGCGGCGCCACCGGCGGCCGTGGGATTGGGATCGGCCACCGCGTAGACGACACGGGCGATACCGGCCTCGATCAGCGCCTCCGAGCACGGCCCGGTGCGCCCGGTGTGATTGCAGGGTTCGAGGGTGACGATCGCGGTGCCGCCACGCGCCGCGGCACCGGCCTGGTGGAGGGCCACGATCTCCGCGTGCGGGCCGCCCGGCGGACGGGTGTGGCCGACGCCGATCGGCGTGCCGTCCGAAGCGCGGATCACCGCGCCGACCGGCGGGTTGGGTGAACTCGATCCCAGCGCTCGCACCGACTCCTCGATGGCCGCGCGCATCGAGGTGTCCAGGGCGGCTGTGTCAGTCGGCATGGGCGCCGTCAGTGGGCACGGGTGCTGTCAGTGGGCATGGGTGCTGTCAGTGGGCATGGGTACGGGCCGCGGCCGCCTGATTGCGCAACGCCGCGACCGCGGCACCCGGGTCATCGGCGCCGTAGACGGCCGAACCCGCCACGAAACAGTCGATGCCCGCCTCGGCGGCCTGCTCGATGGTGTCGGCGTTGATGCCGCCGTCGATTTCCACCACCAGTTGCAGATCGGAGGAGTCGACGATGGCGCGGAGGGTGCGGGCCTTGTCCAGCACGTCGGCGATGAATTTCTGGCCGCCGAAACCGGGTTCGACACTCATGATCAGCAGGGTGTCGATGTCGCGGAGGATGTCGAGGTAGGGCTCGAGCGCGGTGTTCGGTTTGATCGCCAGGCCCGCCCGGGCGCCCGCCGCGCGGATGTCGCGCGCCACCGCGACCGGGTTGTCGGTGGCTTCGGCGTGAAAGGTCACGTTGTGTGCCCCCGCCTCGGCGTAGGGCGGTGCCCAGCGGCCGGGGTCGTCGATCATGAGGTGGCAATCGAGCGGGATGTCGGTGGCCTTGAGCAGGCTTTCCACCACGGGCAGGCCCAGCGTCAGATTGGGCACGAAGTGCGCGTCCATCACGTCGACGTGCAGCCAATCCGATCCCTCGACGGCGGCCGCCTCGGCTGCCAGGTTGGCGAAGTCCGCCGAGAGGATCGACGGAGCAATCATGGGGGTACGGCCGCGGTCACACATGCCCCAGATTGTATGGATGATCCTCCGAGCGGCGTCGGGCGGTCTCCTCGGGTGCCCGGATCGGGACCCTCGGCTCTAGTGAACCGCCAGTGGGCCTTCTAGCGTTGAGCACTCACCGCCCTCGTCCACCCGTGAGCGAATGCCGGAGCCGCCGATGAACACGCGCAACCGGATAGTGCAGGTTGCCGGCAGGCTGTTCTTCGAGAACGGCTACGAGCGAACATCATTCGCCGCGATCGCCGGCGAGGTCGGGATCTCGCGTGGCAACTTCTACTACCACTTCCGCACCAAGGACATGATCCTCGACGCGGTCCTGCAAGCCCGGCTTGTCCAGGCGAAGGCTCAACTCGCGGACTGGAGCGCGGCACCGATCACCCCGCTTGAGCGGATCATGCGTTTCGTGGAGACATCGCTGCGCGACCCCGGCGATGTCGAGGACTACGGATGCCCGATGAGTCCGCTGTGTGTCGAACTCGCGGCGATGAATCATCCGGCCCGGGTTGGTGCCGTCGCGGTGATCGAGGCGTACCGGGAGTGGCTGCGTATACAGCTCGAATGCCTGGGCTACACCGTGGACGAATCCGACGACGTGGCGGTGCGCCTGCTCGCGTGGCTACATGGAACGGCCGCGGCATGGACGGTTCTGCGCTACCGCGACAGCGTGCAGCACGAGACCGCACACATCACGCAGTGGTTGACCTCGGGCCTGCCGCACGAGGTCGGGCGACGTTGAGGGCAGGCCCCCCCCCGCTGGTTGAGCTTGTCCGACCCGCTGGCTGAGCTTGTCCGACCCGCTGGTTGAGCTTGTCCGACCCGCTGGTTGAGCTTGTCCCGCCCGCTGGTTGAGCTTGTCCCGCCCGCTGGTTGAGCTTGTCCCGCCCGCTGGTTGAGCTTGTCCGACCCGCTGGTTGAGCTTGTCCGACCCGCTGGTTGAGCTTGTCCGACCCGCTGGTTGAGCTTGTCCGACCCGCTGGTTGAGCTTGTCGAAACCACCCCGCGGCCACGCCCACCGCCCGCTGGTTGAGCTTTGTCCCACCCGCTGGTTGAGCTTGTCGAAACCACCCCGCGGGCACGCTCGACACGAATCCGGGCACGCTCGACACGAATCCGGGCACGCTCAACACGAATCCGGGCACGCTCAACACGAATCCGGGCACGCTCAACACGGATCCGGGCACGCTCGACGCGGATGTGGGCACGCTCGACGCGGATCCGGGCACGCTCGACGGTCAGTCCTTGGTCAACGCGGCCAGGAACATGGCGTCGGTGCCCTGGCGATGGGGCCAGAGCTGTACGTGCGGGCCGTCGCCGATCGCCTCCGCACTCACCAGCGGACGTGCGTCGAGCTGCCGGGCGCCGGGCGTCTCGGCGAGCACGGTTGCCACCACCTCGGTGGTCTCTGCCGGATGCGGCGAGCACGTGGAGTAGATGATCACCCCACCGGGCCGGATCAGCCGCAGCGCCTCCGACAGCAGTGCCCGCTGCAGCGCCACCAGGTCGGGAACACTGTCGGGCGTGCGCCGCCACCGCACCTCCGGGCGTCGACGCAACGAGCCGAGTCCGGTACACGGCGCATCGAGGAGGATGCGATCGAAACCCGGCGCCAGGCCGGTCTCGGTGGTGAGATCACGCGCATCACCGACATGCACGTCGACGGGCATCTCGCGGGTCACCCCACGGATCAGGTTGGCGCGGTGTTCGCTCACCTCCACCGCGTCGAGGTGGGTGCCGTCGATGTCCGCGATGGCACCGATCAGTGCCGCCTTGCCGCCGGGTCCGGCACACATGTCCAGCCACCGGCCGCCGTCGGCTCCCACATCGGCCACGGTCACCGCGCGGGCCACGAGCTGACTGCCCTCGTCCTGCACACCGGCGTAGCCCTGACGCACCGCCTCGATGTCCCCGGGATCACCTCCCGGCAGATACACGCAGTACGGCGAGTAGCGGCCCACCTCTCCCCCGCTGGTCAGGGCGAGTTCTTCGGCGGTGATCAGGCCGGGGCGGGCCACCAGGTGCACGGGCGGACGTTCGTCGTCGGCGGCCAGCGCGGCCTGCAGTTCTCCCGCCGACCCGCCGAGGGCCTCGAAGAACACCTCGGCGATCCATCGTGGGTGGGCGTACCGGAACGCCAGGTTGCCGATCAGGTCGTCGGCCATCGACGGGGCCAGCTCGTCGACCCACAGGTCCTCGTCGCGCTGTGAGATCTTGCGCAGCACGGCGTTGACGAATCCCGACGGTCCCATGCCCTTTTCGCTGCGAATGAGGTCGACCGATGTGGAAACCGCCGCGTGGGCACCGATGCGGGTGCGCAGCAACTGATACGCGCCCAGACGGAGCACGTCGAGCACCTCACCGTCGATGTCGGCGATCCGACGTTTCGCGGCGTCGGCGATGATCACGTCGAGGATGCCCTGCGCCCGCAGGGTGCCGTAGGTGAGTTCGGTGGCCAGTGCGGCATCTCGTCCGGTGATGTGCCGCTCGCACAACAGCTTCGGCAGCACCAGGTTGGCGTAGGCGTCGCGTTCCCGCACCGTGCGCAGCACGTCGCGGGCCACCGCGCGGGCCGGGTCGACGGCCTTGTCGCGGGTTTTCGGGTCGCGCGCGCCACCGCCTGTCCGTGGTCGATTGTTCACGCGAGCACCGTCTGATCGTCGAGTCGGGCCCCGCGCGCCCAGTCGGTGGCGGGCATCTGTTTCTTGCCCGGCGGTTGCACCCAGCCGAGCCGGACGGGTTCGGTGCCGGTGCCCACCAGGACGGCCTTCTTGGTGACCACGACGCGGCCCGGAGCAAGCTCGACGGGCCCGGCAGCGTCGGGTGTCGCCTCGGCGACGCCCACCGGTCCCAGTTTGATTCGGTTGTCGTCGAGCGTCGTCCACGCCCCCGGTGCCGGCGTGTGCGCACGGATTCGGCGTTCGAGCAGGTGAGCGGGCAACTCCCAGCGGACCCGCGCGTCGTCGACCTCGATCTTCGGGGCGTGGCTGACACCCTCGGCGGGCTGCTCACGCGGCACGAGGTCGCCCGATTCGATGCCGTCGAGCGTGGACACCAGCAGTCCGGCACCCGCGTCGGCAAGCCGGTCGAGCACATCCCCGCTGGTGTCGGAGGGCCGGACGGTCTCGGTGAGCACCCCGAACACCGGCCCCGTGTCGAGTCCTTTCTCCAGCCGGAAGGTGCTGGCCCCGGTGGTCTCGTCGCCGGCGGCGATGGCCGCCTGCACCGGGGCGGCACCGCGCCAGGCCGGCAGCACCGAAAAGTGCAGGTTCACCCAACCGTGTGCCGGCAGCTCGAGCAGCGCCGGCGGGACCAGCCCGCCGTAGGCCACCACCGCACCCACGTCGGGTGCCCAGCGGGCGAGCGTGTCGCCGACCTCGGGTTCGGACAGCCGACGCGGGGTGATCACCTCGATGCCGTGGTCATCGGCGAGCATCGCGACCGGCGCCCGGTTCACCTTGCGTCCTCGTCCGGACACGGCGTCGGGGCGGCTGATCACGCCGACCACCTCGTGTTGGGGAGAGTCGATGAGCCGCCGCAGCGAGGGCACGGCCACCTCAGGTGTTCCGGCGAACACGATCCGCACGCTTGTCCTCCTCGCGGTCTGGCCCCGGTCCATCTCGTCGACGCCGGCTGCGCTCATCCGATGGTAGGCGGGTCCACCTGAACGCGAAGCGGGCCGGTGCGGTGCGCCGTGTTGCGCCGGATCTGCGCCGCCCCGAGCGCCTGGGCCAGTTCGCGTCCGACGCGGCGGTCGGAGCGAACCAGGATGCGCTCCACCTCGCCGTCGAAGTCGGCATCGTCGGCCTCCCAGTCGTCGCTGCCCGCGGGGGGTCGCACGCCCGGCGGCAGTGGCACCGGCCCCAGTACGTCGGCACCCTCGGGCAGGTCGATGGTGTCGACGAACGACATCACCAGCGGCGCCGGGCCGTCGATCGACGCCATGGTGACGGCGGGCGGAAAACCGGACTCGACGCGGCGCGCCAGCTCGGTGCTCGCGAAACCGACTGGGTCCCAACGGATCACAGCCTGTACGGGAGCCAGCGCGGCATCGGCGACGATGACCATCGCACCGCCCTGGCCGCGGGGACGGACAAGGGCGCCAACCGCCATCCACCGTCGGACGGCGTCCTCGTCGACGCGCAGGTCGGCCCGGTCGAGTTGGGCCCAGGTGTCGAGCACGACGGCGGCACCGTAACCGCCGTCGGCCACCGGTTCGGCTCCCGGCGTGGCCACCACGACGCGTGCTCCCGCGTCCACCCGGTCGGCCACCGCCGCTCCCCCGCTGGTCAGCACCGGCACCCCGGCGAAGGCGCGACCGAGTTCCTCGGCGGTGCGGCGTGCGCCGGTGGTGAGCGCCCGCACCGTGGTGCCGCCGCACTCGGGGCAGCGGAACGCGACCTCCGGCCGGCCGCACCACCGGCACGACAGATGCTGGTCGGCGTCGAGTTCGAGCGGACCGTGACAGGCGCGGCAGCGGGCGTGGGCACGGCAACGGGCGCAGGAGAGCGACGGGATGTAGCCGCGGCGGGGCACGCTGAACAGCACCGGGGCGTCGGCGGCCAGCGCGGAACGTGCCGCGTCGAAGGCCAGTGCGGGAATGCGGGCGGTACGCGCCAACCGATCGCGGGCGATGCGGGCGTCCTCGTCGGTGATGGCATCGATCCGGGGTGCGCGTTCGCGCACCACCGCGCGATCGGCCACCAGATCGTGCGCCCACCCGGACTCGGCCAGCACCTGGGCCTCGGCGGTGCGGGCGAAACCGCCGATCACCAGTCCGGACTGTTCGATGTGCGCCCGCAACACCGCCACTTCCCGCGGATGCGGATAGGGTGCGCGGGGTTCGGCGAGGCTGTCGTCGCCGTCGTCCCACACCACGATGAGGCCCAGATCGTGCACCGGCGCGAACACCGCGCTGCGGGTGCCGAGCACCACGTCGGCGGCGCCGCGACGCACCGCGAGCCAGCGGCGGTAGCGGGCGGTGGGCCCGAGGCCGGCCGCCAGCGTCACACAGCGGTCGCCGAGCAGCGGTGCGCACGCCGCGTCGAGCCGGTCGAGATCGCGCTGGTCGGGCACGATGACCACCACTCCACGTCCGGCGGCGGCGGTGACGGCGGCCAGTTCGGCCAATCGCTGCGTCCATTGCTCACCCGGCAGCGCCTGCCACAGCGCGCGGGGCGTCGCCCCGGCGGCCAGCGCATCCAGGAACGAGTCGGCGTTGCGGTAGGCCCGCCACGGCTCGCGGTCGCCGACGATCACCTCGGCGGTGGGTGCGGCGGTGGCTTCTTTCTCGGTGCGCGCGTGACGTGGGGGCACCGCGAGGCGCACCACATCCGACATCGTGCCCGCGTAGCGGTCGGCGACGGCCCGGCACACCCGGATCATCTCCGGCGAGAGCACCGGCTCCGGCGAGACCACCCGGTCGAGCCAGCCCAGTTTGCCGGGATGCTCGGATTCGTCGACGCGGTCGAGCAGGAAACCGTCGATCAGTCGACCGGAGAACCGGACGCGCACGCGGGCGCCGGGCACCGCGTCGGCGTCCTGCTCGGAGTCGATGAGGTAATCGAAGGCCCGGTCGAGATGGGCCAGCCCGAGCATGGGCAGGACCTTCGCGACCGGCCTCGACGCGGCACGTTCTTTCAGAGAACTGCCGCTCGCGGTCAGAGACCTGCCGCCGCGCGCAACTTCTCGGCGCGGTCGGTGTTCTCCCACGGCAGACCCAGGTCGGTACGACCGAAGTGCCCGTAGGCGGCGGTGGGCGCGTAGATGGGTCGCAGCAGGTCGAGGTCGCGGATGATCGCGAGCGGACGCAGATCGAAGGTCTCGGCGATCGCCTTGCGGATCACCGCCGGGTCGGTCTTCTCGGTGCCGAAGGTCTCCACGAACAGTCCGACCGGCGCTGCCTTGCCGATCGCGTAGGCCACCTGCACCTCGATGCAACTGGCCAGTCCCGCGGCCACCGCGTTCTTGGCCACCCAGCGCATCGCGTAGGCCGCGCTGCGGTCCACCTTCGACGGGTCCTTGCCGGAGAACGCGCCGCCACCGTGTCGCGCCATGCCGCCGTAGGTGTCGACGATGATCTTGCGTCCGGTGAGGCCCGCATCGCCCATCGGCCCGCCGAGCACGAACTTACCCGTGGGGTTGACGAACAGCCGGTAGCCGTCGGTGACGAAGCCGGGCACCTCGAGGTCGGCGAGTACCGGATCGATCACCTGCGTGGTGATGTCAGGGGTGAGCATGTTGTCGAGGTCGATGTCGGCGGCATGCTGCGTCGAGACCACCACGGTGTCGAGACGGACAGGCTTGTCGCCGTCGTATTCGATGGTGACCTGCGTCTTGCCGTCGGGACGCAGGTACGGCAGCCTGCCGTTCTTGCGGACCTCGGTGAGCCGGCGCGACAGGCGGTGGGCCAGCGCGATGGGCACAGGCATCAGTTCGGGGGTCTCGTCGGTGGCATAACCGAACATCAGGCCCTGGTCGCCCGCGCCCTGCGCGTCGATCTCGTCCTCGGAGATGCCGCTGCGGCTCTCGTGCGAGTTGAACACGCCGCCGGCGATGTCGGGTGACTGCGCGCCGATCGCGACGTTGACGCCGCAGGACGCGCCGTCGAATCCCTTGGTCGACGAGTCGTAGCCGATATCGAGGATCTTGGCGCGCACGATGCCCGGGATGTCGACGTACGCGGTGGTGGTGACCTCGCCCGCCACATGCACCTGCCCGGTGGTGACGAGGGTCTCCACGGCCACCCTGGCATGCGGGTCCTCGGCCAGGATCGCGTCGAGAACCGAGTCGCTGATCGCGTCACAGATCTTGTCGGGATGTCCCTCGGTGACTGACTCACTGGTGAACAGGCGCGACGCAGATGTGGTCATCGGGTCCTCTCAAGATCGTGGTGGTCCGCGGTGGCAACCGGCGCGGATGTCGTCGATTAGGGTTTCAACCTACACACCCGGTCCGACGGTGCGTCAGATCAGGTCAGGTGCGCTCTACATCTGGCACCAGCGTGCGGACTTCGTCAAGTATCCGGCTCGCCATGAGTGTTTTCGAGCTTAGCGGCAACGCCGTCTCCGAGCCCGTGGCGGTGAGCAGCCAGCCGGTGTTGTCCTCGGTGCCGAACGCCTTTCCGTTGCCCACCGCGTTCACGACGAGCACGTCGCAGCCCTTGCGGCGCAGTTTCGCGCGGCCGTGGTCGAGGACGCCGCCGTGCTCGTCGCCGGTCTCGGCGGCAAATCCGACGATCACCGTGTCGGCGGGAATCGCCCCGGCCGCACGTTCTTCGACCAGCCCACGCAGGATGTCGGGATTGGTGGTCAGTTCGATCGGCGCCGGACCTTGCGCACCCTTCTTGATCTTCGCCTCGGCGGTGGAGACGGGACGGAAGTCGGCGACCGCGGCGGCCATGATCACCACATCGCATTCGGCGGCCCGTTTGGTCATCTCGTCGGCGAGTTGCCGGGCAGTGGACACGTGCACCACCTCGACCGCGGCGGGATCCCCGGCCTCGTTGGTGGATCCGGCGACGACGGTGACCTGGGCTCCGCGCTGCGCCGCGGCGCGGGCCAGGGCGAAGCCCTGCTTGCCGGAGCTGTGGTTGCCGAGGAAACGCACCGGGTCGAGTGGTTCGCGGGTGCCACCGGCGCTGATCACCATGCGCACCCCGGCCAGGTCGTGGGGCAGGGCGTCGGCGCGGTCGAGGAGCAGTTCACCCAGCAGAGCGATCTCCTGCGGATCGGGCAGGCGACCGGCGCCGCTGTCGCGGCCGGTGAGCCGCCCGGAGGCCGGGGTCAGCACCGTGACTCCACGCGCGCGCAGAGTGTCGACGTTCTGCTGGGTGGCGGGATGTTCCCACATCTCGGTGTGCATGGCGGGCACCATCATCACCGGGCAGCGCACCGTCAGCAGCGACGCGGTGAGCAGGTCGTCGGCGCGACCGGCGGCGGCGCGGGCCATCAGGTCGGCGGTGGCGGGTGCGACGATCACCAGGTCGGCGCCTTGCCCCAGACGCACATGCGCCACCTGGTCGACGTCGTCGAAGACCTCCGTGCTCACCGGGTGACCGGAGAGCGCCTCAAAAGTGGCGGCGCCGATGAAGTTCAGGGCGGCGCGGGTGGGTACCACCCGCACTTCGTGGCCGGCCTCGGTGAAATGCCGGATCACCGAGCACACCTTGTATGCGGCGATCCCGCCGCCGACGCCGACGAGGATGCGCCGCCGTGCGGTTCCCGGAGAGCTCATCGCCGCGGCCGCGGTCTTACTCGCCCTCGGTGTGCTCGAGCAGGTCGGAGTGGATCTCACGCAACGCGATCGACAGCGGCTTTTCCTGCAGACCCGGCTCCACCAGCGGTCCGACGTATTCGAGGATGCCGTCGCCGAGCTGGTTGTAGTAGTCGTTGATCTGGCGGGCGCGCTTGGCCGCGTAGATCACCAGGGCGTACTTCGACGACGCGCGGTCGAGCAGGTCGTCGATGGGGGGATTGGTGATGCCGATGGGGGTCTCGTACGCCGGGGCGTCGGCGATCTCGGTCATCTCGAAATTGGTCTGCGTGCTCACGCGGGCTCCTGCGTTGATCTGTCGCGAATAATGTCGGTGGGCCTAGCTGCGGGCCACGGCGTCCGGTCCGACCAGCAAGGATACCAATTGGTGCGCTGCGGAGTCGACTTCGGTGTTCACCACCACGTGGTCGAACTCGTCTTGCGCGGCCATTTCGGTGCGGGCCGTGTCCAGTCGGCGGGCCACCGCCTCGGGGGTCTCGGTGCCGCGTTTGGTGAGGCGGGAGACGAGATCGTCCCAGCTCGGCGGCGCCAGGAAGACGGTGATCGCCTCCGGCAGCCGACGCACCACGTTGCGTGCGCCGACCAGGTCCACCTCCAACAGTACCGGCCTGCCGGCGGCCAGCGCGTCCTCGACGGGCCGCGCCACGGTACCGCTGCGCTGCAGGCCACCGTGGATGTCGGCCCATTCGAGGAACTCGTCGTCGGCGATCATCTGATCGAACCGCTCGCGGGACACAAAGCGGTAGTCGCGGCCGTCGACCTCGCCGGGACGCGGATCGCGGGTGGTGGCCGAGACGCTGAAGTACAGGTCGGGGACGAGTTCTCGGACCCGGCTGACCACCGTCGACTTCCCCACGGCCGAGGGGCCGACCAATACCACCAGTCGGCCCCTCGGTTTCGCGGTGTGTCCGCTCAGGACGGGAACTTCTCGAGCAGCGCCTTGCGCTGACGGTCGCCGAGCCCGCGCAGGCGGCGGGTGGGGGCGATCTCGAGTTCGGTCATGATCTCCTGCGCCTTGACCTTGCCGACCTTGGGCAGGGCCTCGAGCAGTGCCGAGACCTTCATCTTGCCGAGGATCTCGTCGTTCTCGGCGTCCTTGAGCACCTGCGCGAGGTCGGTGCCGCCACGCTTGAGGCGTTCTTTGAGTTCAGCGCGTGCACGCCGAGCGGCCGCCGCCTTCTCCAACGCGGCAGCGCGCTGCTCGTCTGTCAACTGGGGAAGCGCCACGGTTTCCTCCGTCTTTCGTTCTCGATCTGGACTGCACCGGCACCTGGGTCAGGTGCCCGGTGGCACTGGGCCGGCGCTCGGCGGATGCGCGGGCCCCTGGTGGCCTGGCGTCCGCCGAATTACTGCGGCGAAAGCGACCGTACCCACGTGAGCAGGCATTTGCGAGAGCCACCCCCGGGTAAACACCAGGATCTGGTGCTGTAAAGAGTCCACCGGTCATCACGACGTGGATGGGCGTCCCCCTCGCCCACCGACCCCGGGAGGACGCGTTGATTCCTATTATCGACGCAGCTCAGAGGCACAAAATGGGGGCCGCACCAGGCCACCCGGCCGTTCCGCCCACACCGAGGACGACGCGGCACTGCTGAGCAGGATGTGACGGGTGGGACTGTGGCCGAGGAGACCGGATTTTCTCCGTCGTCCCAGCGTGTCGCGGCGCGCGACCCCGGATATGCACACCCACCCGCCGCCCCGGACCGATGGGTTAGTGTCTGCGCATGCCGAGGTCGAGGCGTCCGAAACGCGCGGAGTTGCGGTGACCACCTGGGACCTGCGGGTGCAGCGCTACCACGATGACCTCACCGACGCCGCGATCGCGGTCTTCGGGCCCGGCGCCGTGACCGACGTGGTGCCGCGGTTGTTGAACGTCGCCGAACAAGCGTTCCGTGTGCGACCCGAGGCACTCCGCGAACTCGACGAGCGGCGACTGCTGCGGCCCGACTGGCTTCAGCAACCCAACATGATCGGATACGCGGCCTACACCGAGCGTTTCGCCGGGACGCTGGCCGGGGTGGCCGGGCGTCTGGATCATCTGCGGGAACTCGGCGTCACCTATCTGCACCTGATGCCGCTGCTGCAACCGCGTCCGGGCGACAACGACGGCGGCTACGCCGTCGCCGACTACCGGCGGGTGCGCCCGGACCTGGGCACCACCGACGATCTGGCCGACCTCGCCGACACGCTGCGCGCCGCAGGAATCAGTCTCACCGTCGACCTCGTTCTCAATCACGTCGCGCGAGAACACGAGTGGGCGCAGAAGGCGATCGGCGGAGATCCCAAGTACCGCGCCTACTTCCACACATTCGCCGACCGCACCGAACCGGACGTGTACGAACGCACCCTTCCCGAGGTGTTCCCGGACTTCGCACCCGGCAACTTCACGTTCGACGAGGAGATGGGCCGGTGGGTGTGGACCACCTTCAACTCCTGGCAGTGGGATCTGAACTGGGCCAATCCCGACGTGCTGCTCGAGTTCGCGGACATCATCTCCTTCCTGGCCAATCTCGGCGTGGAGGTGTTCCGTCTCGACGCGATCGCGTTCCTGTGGAAACGCGTCGGCACCGACTGCCAGAACCAGCCCGAGGTGCACGCGATCACCCAGATCCTGCGTGCGCTGACCCGAATGGTGGCGCCGGCGGTGGCGTTCAAGGCCGAGGCGATCGTGGGACCCGCCCAGCTCGTCGCCTACCTGGGTGTGGGCCGGCACGACGGCCGGGTGAGCGATCTGGCCTATCACAACTCGCTGATGGTGCAGATCTGGTCGATGCTCGCCACGGCCGACACCGCCCTGGCCGGCCACGCGCTCGGCGCCCTGCCGCCGACACCGCCGACGGGCACCTGGATCTGTTACGTCCGCTGCCACGACGACATCGGCTGGGCCATCGACGACGCCGACGCCGCAGCCGTGGGACTCACCGGCGGCCCGCACCGCCAGTTTCTCTCCGACTGGTTCTCCGGCGCGTTCCCCGGATCTCCCGCTGCGGGACTGGTGTTCCAGTCCAATCCGGAGACCGGCGACCGGCGAATCAGCGGCACCACCGCGGCGCTGACCGGACTTCAGACGGCATCCGACGCCGCCGAGGTCGACGCCGCGCTGGGCCGCATCTTCCTGGTCCATGCGATCGCCTACGGGTGGGGTGGCATCCCGGTGATCTGGAGCGGCGACGAACTCGGCACGCCCAACGATCCGCACTGGGCCGACGAGGCCGGCCACGCGAACGACAACCGGTGGGCACACCGGCCGGCACTCGACCCCGCACGATTCGCCGCGCGCCACGATCCGGAATCGATTCCCGGACGTGTCTTCGCCGGACTGCGTCACCTCGGGCGGGTGCGGGCATCTCTCCCCCACCTGCACGCGCGTGTCCCCAGCGAGATCGTGTGGTCCGACGGGCCCGTTCTGGTGACCGTTCGACGGGCGCCGCTCGGCCCGCTGGTGGGTGTGTACAACGTGAGTGCGCGGTGGGTGTCCCTACCGATCGAGGTGATCGCAGGCTGCGGGATCGAGCGGCCGTGGGATGTGCTCTCCGATCGCCCGATCAGCCCCGACGATGCCGGCTCGGTGTGGTTGGCCCCCTATGCGGCGTGGTGGGTGCTCGACGCGTCGGCGCGGTAGCCCTCCACATCGACAGGACGACTAGCAGGGCAATGTGGCGATGGCCACCGTTCCGCCGCGCGGGGCCGACATGACCGACAGCGTGCCGCCCTCGGCCTCCAGACGAATGCGCCGCGACTGCAGGCCCAGGTGCCCGTCGGCGAGCCTGGCCGCCAGGGTCGCGGGGTCCACGTCGGCGTCGGCCACACCCACACCGTCGTCGAGGACAACGAGCCGCGCGCGACCCTCGTCACGTTCGATGGTGACTTCGGCCCGGGTGGCGTGCGCGTGTTTGACCACGTTGGTGAGCAACTCCCGCGCCGTCGCGTAGAGCAGCCGGTCGGCGGGCGTGCGGGCGGTGTCGGGCCAGCCCGCGCTGTCGACGCTGACCCGCAACCGGTTGGTGGCCTCTACCGACCGCCCCAGTTCGCTCAGCGCCGCGGCCAGACCGTACTGGTCGAGCACCGCCGGATGCAGGGTGGTCAGCGTCGAGCGCAACAACCTGCTCGACTCGCCCAGCGCGGCGTCGATCCGGTCGAGAGCTGCCGGGTCGCCGTCGCGGGCGGCGGCCACGTCGTGCCGGGCGGCGAGCACGAACTGCAGCGCACCGTCGTGCAGCGCCTCGGCGAGGTCACGGCGTTCGCGCTCCTCGATCTGCATCGCGTCGTCGAGCAGTTCGGACCTCTCGACGGCCAGCGCGCCGATGGCCTCCACGCGCGAGCGCTGCACCCGCGAGAGCATGATGCTTCCGACGCCGAGCGCTGCGATCACGAACGTGTCGAGCAGGACATAGGACCACGGCCTGTCGTTCGCGCCTTTGGCTGCTGCGCTGGCGACAAAGAACACCACGGTTGTCGGCACGGCGACCGCGACACACACCCATGGACGCAGCTGTGTCGCCGCGATGAGCGGGATGATCGCCAACCCGTCGAGGAGTACGTCGGAGGTCCAGCTGATCGCGTCCGAGCGCGCGCAGAGCACTGCGAGTGCCGTCAGCGCCGCGAGATCGATGAACACCGCGAGCCAGGCGAACCGAGCGATCCTGAGTCCCAACAGTGGCGCGGCCACGGCCGAGCCGACGCACCAGGCGACGTAACATCCCACCACCGTCCACGTCGCCGCCAGCGACCGGGCGGGTGGATCGAACGCGATCACGAGCACCACGAATACGGCCAGGATCAGGCGTAGGACGACCTGGATACGAACGCCCCGCGTCACATGGTCGACGAGAATCGGGTAGAGCGACGCCGACCCGACCAGGTCGGGTAACTGTCGGTGCGGACGCGAGGCGGCCTCAGTCGATGAGTCCACGGCGCATCCCCTCGGCCACCGCGGCGGCACGGTCGGAGACGCCGAGTTTCTCGTAGAGGCGCTGCGTGTGGGTTTTCACCGTGGCGGCACCGATGTAGAGCTCGGCAGCGATCTGCGGGATGGACTGTCCGCGGGCGAACCCGTTGAGCACCTGGGATTCCCGCTCACTGAGCGTAGGTGCGCCGGACACCGAGTGCGCCCGGATCTGATCGACCAGCCCGGTGGCCAGTTCCGGCGGTATCACCGTCTCGCCCTTGGCCACCCGCTCCACCGCCGAGACGATCGTGTCGCGGTCGGATTCCTTGGACAGATAGCCGCTGGCGCCCTTCTCCAGCGCGGCGAACACGATCGGCGCATCGGTGACCGCCGAGAGCAGCAACACCTTGGTGGGCAGCCCATCCCGGGTCACGGCGTGCGCCACGTCGACGCCGTTCATGTCGGGCATCTGGTAGTCGACGACGGCGACGTCGGGCGTCTTCTCACGGATCACCTCTAGTGCGCTGCGTCCGTCGCCGGCCTCGCCCACCACCGAGACGCGTCCGCTGGCAGTAAGACCCCGGCTGACACCGTCCCGGAAGAAGGGATGGTCATCGACGACCACCACGGTCACCCGCTGAGCGCCCACATTTTCCATCACACGAGCGTAAACGGTGCATCCACCGGAAATCCGAACCCGACGGTCGCGCCACCGACCGGACTTGGGTGGTGTTGGAGAATCTGGGTGCTACAGCACCCAGATTCTCCAAGATCACCCAGGTTCTCTGCGCTCGGCGTTTCCGCGACCTCACGAACCGGCGTCAGCCCAGCGCGGCTTCGACCTCGTCGCGGGTGCGGCTGCATTCGGCGGCCAGTGCGCCGACGTCGGGTCCGGCACGCAGCACCCCGCGCGAGCTGGCGGGCAGCACCCAGCGCAGGTCGGCGCCGGCGAATACCTCGGGCAGATCGGCCGCGGTGGCGCCCTGGGCGCCGAGTCCGGGTGCCAGGATCGGACCATTGAGGGCGCTCAGGTCGAGTCCGTGGGCGCGGGTGGCGCCGACCACGAGTCCCAGCGTCGCCGAGCCATCCGCATTGCGTGCGGCGGCGTCGTCGACCATCATCTGGGCGACGGTCCGTCCACCGGTAGCGGCGAGCTGGACCGGTGCGCCCTCCGGGTTCGAGGTGCGCGCGAGCACGAACACGCACCCGCCGGCGGCGCGTGCGGCGTCGAACGCCGGTGTGAGAGAGCCGAATCCGAGATACGGCGACGCGGTGACCGCGTCGGCGCACAGCGGCGAGGCGTCGTCGAGCCACGAGTGTGCGTAGGCGGCCATGGTGGAGCCGATGTCGCCGCGTTTGGCGTCGGCGATCACCAGTGCGCCCGCCTCCCGGCATCCGGCAATGGTGCGTTCGAGCACCGCGAAACCGGCCGCACCGAACGCCTCGAAGAACGCCACCTGCGGTTTGATCACCGCCGCGACGGGACCGAGTGCCTCGACGCAGATGTCGGCGAACCGCGCCAGACCGGTCGCGTCCACCGGCAACCCCCACTGGTCGAGGAGTTCGGCGTGCGGGTCGATGCCCGCACACAACCGTCCGCGCGCATCGACGGCGGCACGATACCGGGCGGCGAAACCCGTTGCCGCAGCAGTACTCACCGCTCGTTCACCAGCGCGGCGTGCCTGCGCTGCAGCGACTCGACACCCATCCGCTCCGAGAGCGCCGCCTCGATACCCTGCACGGCGGCGCTGGCCCCCTGCACCGTGGTGATGCACGGAATCCCAGCGGCCACTGCGGCGCTGCGGATCTCGTAGCCGTCGACACGCGGACCGGACTGCCCGTACGGGGTGTTGATCACCATCGCCACGTCGCCGTCGCGGATCGCATCGAGGATGGTGCGTTCACCGGGCGCGGCCTCGAAGTGTTTACGCACGGTGGTGGCCACGATCCCGTTGCGGCGCAACACCTCCGCAGTGCCCTCGGTCGCCAGGATGGTGAAGCCGAGGTCGGCGAGGTGTTTGACCGGGAACAGCAGGGCACGCTTGTCCTTGTTGGCCACCGACACGAACACCGCCCCCGTGGTGGGAAGCGAACCGTAGGCGGCGGTCTGCGATTTCGCGAACGCCCGGCCGAAGTCGGCGTCGATACCCATCACCTCGCCGGTCGACTTCATCTCCGGGCTCAGCAGCGAATCCACCCCGGTGCCGTCGTGACGCCGGAATCGGTTGAACGGCAACACCGCTTCCTTCACCGCGATCGGCGCCGCAGCCGGCGCCACCCCGCCGTCACCGGTGGGATCGAGGATCTGCTGCTCGCGCAGTTCGGCGATGCTCTCCCCCAACATCACCCGCGCGCACGCCTTCGCCAGCGGCACCGCGGTGGCCTTGGACACGAACGGCACCGTGCGACTCGCCCGCGGATTGGCTTCCAGCACATAGAGAACGTCGTCCTTGAGCGCGTACTGCACGTTGAGCAGCCCGCGCACCCCGATGCCCTTGGCCAGCGCCTCGGTGGACCGGCGCACCATCTCGAGATCGGACCGGCCCAGCGTGACCGGCGGCAACGCGCACGCGGAGTCGCCGGAATGGATGCCGGCCTCCTCGATGTGCTCCATCACGCCCCCGATGTACACCTCGTCGCCGTCGCACAGGGCGTCGACGTCGATCTCCACCGCATCCTCGAGGAAGCGGTCCACCAGCACCGGGTGGTCGGGGGTGAGTTCGGTGGCGCGCGAGATGTAGTCGGCGAGACTCGCCTCGTCGTAGACGATCTCCATGCCGCGTCCGCCGAGCACATACGACGGCCGCACGAGCACCGGATAGCCGATGCGCGCGGCGGTGTCGCGGGCCTCCTCGAACGATGTGGCGGTGCCGAAGGCGGGTGCCGGCAGACCGGCGGCCGTGAGGACCTTGCCGAATTCGCCGCGGTCCTCGGCCAGGTCGATGGCCGCCGGACTGGTGCCGACGATGGGCACCCCCGCCGCCTCGAGCCGATGCGCCAGACCCAGCGGTGTCTGCCCGCCGAGTTGCACGATGACGCCGGCGACGGTGCCCGATTCCGATTCGGCGTGGTACACCTCCAGCACATCCTCGAACGTCAGCGGCTCGAAATAGAGACGGTCGGCGGTGTCGTAGTCGGTGGAGACGGTCTCGGGGTTGCAGTTGACCATCACCGTCTCGTACCCCGCTTCGGAGAGGGTCAGCGCGGCGTGCACACACGAGTAGTCGAACTCGATGCCCTGACCGATGCGGTTGGGACCCGACCCCAGGATGAGCACCTTGGGCCGTTCGGTCTGCGGCGCGATCTCACTGACCGCGGCGGGGTCGAGTTCGTAGGTGGAGTAGTGATAGGGCGTGCGGGCCTCGAACTCGGCGGCGCAGGTGTCCACGGTCTTGTACACCGGGCGCACACCGAGCCCGATGCGGTGGTCCCGCACAGCCGCCTCGTCGGCGAAATCGGTACGCAGCGCGGCGATCTGGCGGTCGGAGAACCCCGACGACTTCGCGTCGCGCAGGAGATCCTCGGTGAGCTGCGCGGCGTCGCGGATCTCGGCGCCGAGTGCACCGATGCCCGCGATCTCGGCGAGGAACCACGGGTCGATGGCGGTGGCCTCGTAGAGCTGTTCGACGGTGGCGCCCGCATCGAAGGCCAGCATGATGCCGTAGAGCCGGCCGTCCTTCGGGGTGCGCAAGGTATCGAGCAGGGCATCGAGGTCGACGGTGGCCGGATCGGGCCGGTCGGCCTCGGTCCAGAAGCCGGCGGCCTTGGTCTCCAGCGACCGCATCACCTTGCCGAGCGCCTCGGTAAAGCTGCGTCCCAGGCTCATCGCCTCCCCCACCGACTTCATCGTGGTGGTCAGCGTGTCGTCGGCGCCGGGGAACTTCTCGAACGCGAACCGTGGTGCCTTGACCACCACGTAGTCCAGCGTCGGCTCGAAGCAGGCCGGCGTCTCCTTGGTGATGTCGTTGGTTATCTCGTCGAGGGTATAGCCGATGGCGAGCTTCGCGGCGATCTTGGCGATCGGGAATCCCGTTGCCTTGGAAGCCAATGCGGACGACCGCGAGACCCGCGGATTCATCTCGATCACCACGAGACGCCCATCGGTGGGGTCTTGGGCGAACTGGATGTTGCAGCCGCCGGTGTCGACGCCCACCTCGCGCAGGATGTCGATCGACAGGTCACGCATCCGCTGATATTCGCGGTCGGTCAGCGTCATCGCCGGTGCCACCGTGACCGAATCACCGGTGTGCACGCCCACCGGGTCGACGTTCTCGATGGAACACACCACCACCACGTTGTCGTGGTGGTCGCGCATCAGCTCGAGCTCGTATTCCTTCCAGCCCAGGATCGATTCCTCGATCAGCACGTTCGCCGTCGGGGATGCGGCCAGGCCGCCACCGGCGATGCGGTCGAGGTCGTCGGAGTCATACGCCATACCCGAACCGAGGCCGCCCATCGTGAACGACGGACGCACCACCACCGGGTAGCCGAGTTCGGCGACCGTCTCGCGGACCTCGGCCATGGTGTGGCAGACCCGTGAGCGGGCACTCTCCCCACCCACCTTGGCGACGATGTCCTTGAACATCTGACGGTCCTCGCCGCGCTGGATGGCGTCGAAGTCGGCACCGATGAGTTCGATGCCGTACTTCTCCAGCGAACCTCGATCATGCAGCGCCACAGCGGTGTTCAGTGCCGTCTGCCCGCCCAGGGTGGCGAGCACCGCGTCGATCGGGTGCCCGGCGTCGCGTTCGGCCTCGATCACCTTCTCCACGTACTCGGCGGTGATCGGTTCCACGTAGGTGGCGTCGGCGAACTCCGGGTCGGTCATGATGGTGGCGGGGTTGGAGTTCACCAGACTCACCCGTAGACCCTCGGCCTTGAGTACCCGGCATGCCTGCGTGCCGGAGTAGTCGAACTCGCAGGCCTGCCCGATGACGATCGGCCCGGAGCCGATCACCAGGACGTGCGCGATGTCTTGACGGCGCGGCATCAGACCCCTTTCGTGGTTGTGGATGAGCGAGCTGCCATCAAAGCCTCAAGGCCAGTGCGGAACGCTCGGAAGCTTTCGGACATGTTTCGGTCTACGACTATGTGCTGTGCGACCTGACCCGCGACGATAGTCTTCCGGGTCGCCTCTTCGGCATGTCCTGCTCGGACAAGCAGATCACTAAGCGCCTCCGCAGTGCCGCCTCTGACCGCATCGCAGTCGCGATATCGCTGTCGGGTATAGAAGGTAGATGGCACCTTAGGATATGCTGCGCACAACGCAATCGGATCGCCTAGCAACCAGGATTCGAGTTCTTCGACGACTATCCGATTCAATACGACTGGCTGAGCCGCCCCAGCATTCGAGAGAGTCGGGAGACCAACCGCAGCCGCGGCATCTTCGAGGCGTTGCTTTAGCGCGTAGCAGTCTTCGCGATCCTCGTCGATAAGCACCACGACTGCAATATTCACTCCCTCTAGGTGCAAGTATCCACGAAGGCGGCTCTCTAGCTTTCGCAGAAGATTGTGCTTGCCGTCAAATACGCGAATCTCGAAACTCATGTCACCGATAATCTGGGGCAACACGGTCTCGAGAAACACCAGCATCGACCGTTCTTCGACAAGAAACTCGATGTGCTCGAGCGCCATTCACACCACCCCGGCTGGATCAGCGGCGCGCAAGTATCGTTCACTCCACAAGTCGCCAAGGGTGGCCCCCTGGTTGACCATGGCGACGATCTCAGGTTTGGAGTTTGCACGCTCAACCCGTGCATAACCGTCGTCGCCCCGGCCGATCATCCACAACTCTTCAGGTCTCAGCGCGCTTACGAAATCTGGCGAGTGTGTTGTGACAAAGAGTTGGGAAACCGAACTGATGCCACGCATCTCCTCGGCGAGGACGGGAAGTAGCTTCGGATGTAGTTGATTCTCAGGCTCTTCGATACCAATCACCCGCGGCGGATCCGGATCCATGAGAACTGTCAGGTAAGCAAGAAGTTTCAATGTTCCATCGCTCGCGAAACGAGAAAGCACCGGACGGTCGAACGCCCGATCCTTAATCTGAAGCAGTAACCGGCCATCTTCGAGCCTGATCGAATCAACTCGCTCGACCTGTGGAACACGCTGGCCGAGGACCCGGAATATTTCTTTGAGCCGAGTCGGATGGTTCTCCTGCAGATACTGAATCACGTTTGGCAGATTGTCACCGGTCCGGCTCAGTCGCGGCTCCGGGCCAGCAACCGGCGTCGTACGCGTGCTGTCGGCCGACACGTAGGACAGATACCAACCGGATATGAACTCTCGTAAATATCGAATCCGTGGATGGCTCAAGAACTGACCTAGTGCTGTGACTGCCAGCAGGTCAGGCGAGGCGAGCTCTTCTTCACGCTCTTGTGCTGTGTCCTCGTCCCACGTCTTGCCGTCACCGCGATGGAATCGCAGTATGTCTTTCGGTCTACCTGACCCGGGACTGACTGTCCAAGTGAGGCGCTCTTCTTCCACCACAGGACTCGACCGCACCTCGTCAACAACTAGCCGATACGTGGCCAAACGCGAAGTGCCGCGGTACTCGGTCCGGTACTTCAGCTCAATCGAAACGGGGCCGACCTCGCCGACCGTTCGGATTCCCTCCATGCGATTGCGGCGATCCCAAGCCGCACGGAGTCCCTCGGTGAATGATTCGTGAAGGAATGCGAAAACATCGAAAACCGTGGATTTACCGCTTCCATTCGCACCTAGTAAGACGGTCAGAGGACTGAGTCCCTTTAGCTCTACGTCACGGAGCGCGCGGTAGTTCTTGACTCGAACCGAATACAGCGCGCTTTCCTTAGCCATTCTTGGATCCCTCCAGCAGGGAGACGAACCTGTCGAAGAGGTAGGCGGCGTCGTGTGGACCCGCCGCCGCCTCCGGGTGGTATTGGACGGAAAACGCACGGCCCGAGAGCAGTTCGACGCCTTCGACGGTGCCGTCGTTGGCGCACACGTGGCTCACCCGGGCGCGGCCGAAGTCGGTGTCAAATTCCTCACCGGCTTCGCCTTCGAGCGCGAATCCGTGGTTCTGCGCGGTGATCGACACCTTGCCGGTGGCGGCGTCGATGACGGGGATGTTGATGCCACGGTGGCCGAACTTCATCTTGTAGGTGTCGCGGCCCAGTGCGCGGCCCAGGATCTGGTTGCCGAAACAGATACCGAACAGCGGCAATCCGGTGCCCAGTACCTGCCGGGTGAGTTCCACGGCGCCGTCGGCGGTGGCCGGGTCGCCGGGGCCGTTGGAGAGGAACACTCCGTCGGGACGCAGTTCGGTGATCGCGTCCAGACCGGCGTCGGCGGGCAGCACGTGCACGGCCACCCCACGCTGGGCGAACATGCGGGGCGTGTTGGTCTTGATGCCGAGATCGATGGCGGCGACGGTGAATCGGGAGTCGGCGGCCGGTTCCACCTCGTAGCCGGTGGGTGTGCTCACCTCGCCGGCCAGATTCGCGCCCTTCATCGACGGTTGGTTGCGCACCCGGGCGAGCAACTCGTCTTCGGGGGCCAGGGCGGGACCGGAGAAGATACCGGCGCGCATCGACCCGTGATCGCGGAGCACGCGCACCACGGTGCGGGTGTCGATGCCGCCGATCCCCACCACGCCCTGGCGCACCAGTTCGTCCTGAAGGCTGGTGGTGGCACGCCAATTCGACACGCGCCGAGTGGGATTGCGCACCGCGTACCCGGCGACCCAGATCTTGCCGGAGTCACCGCGCTCGCCGTCGCTGCCCGCGCTGCCGGTCGATTCGCCGTCTTCGTCGTTCCAGCCGGTGTTACCGATCTGCGGTGCGGTGGCGATGACGATCTGCCGGTGATAGCTGGGATCGGTGAGCGTCTCCTGATACCCGGTCATCGCGGTGCAGAACACCGCCTCACCGAGTGTCTGGCCCACCGCGCCGAACTCCCGGCCGGTGAACACCTGTCCGTTCTCGAGTACGAGAACCGCTGAGCTCATTGGTCTTTCCTCTCGAACTCCGACACCCACGCGGGGTAGACGGTCTTGTCGTCGGCGCGTAACCCCGAGTCGATCTCGGTACCGCTGGGCAGCACCCAGCGGATCACCAGCACGCCGTCGGCGGTCATCACCTTGCCGGCCAGGCCGCGTTCGGTGCGCACCGCGGTGATCGAGGGCCGCGGAATCCAGATCTCGGTGGCGCCGCGGCGTTCGAGCAGGATGCCGTCGGGATAGGCCGCCATGGTGGCCGAGGCGCGATCACCGATGTCGCCCACAGCCACCCGATCCTGCCAGCTCGGCGCGATGGTGGAACCGACATAGAGTCCGGTGTCGGGCCCCAGCAGGGGTTCGCCGGGATCGGCCGGGATGAGCGGCATCTCGCCGATCATCTCGGCCTGACGCCGCCCCCGGTTGCGCCAGCCGCGCAGCACCAAGGCCACCAGTCCGGCCCACACCGCCACCACGACGACGATCACGATGATGCCGGAGATCGTCGAACTCATTGCGCCACCTGCCCGTTGCGGGTGGTCACCACACCGCGCAGCGTCGTGGCCACCACACTGGCCGGCATGGTGAGCGACTCGTACGGGGTGTTGGCCGACAGGCTGGCGAGCTTGGCACCCTCCACCTGCCAGGGAAGGTCGGGATCGACGAGCGTCAGATTGCCGGGCTCGCCCACCGCGATCGGACGTCCCTGGTCGGTGAGGCCGACGATCTGTGCGGGGCGTTCACTCATCACCAGCGCCACCCCGCGCCAGTCGAGCAGGCCCGGATTCACCATGGTCTCCACCACGATCGGCAGCGCGGTCTGCAGCCCCAGCATGCCGGGGCGCGCCTGGGAGAATTCGCAGCACTTCTCCTGCGCGGCGTGCGGTGCATGGTCGGTGGCCACGCAGTCGACGATGCCGTCGGCCAGTGCCTGCCGCAGCGCCAAGGTGTCGCTGACCTCCCGCAACGGCGGGTTCACCCGATTGATGCCGTCGTAGGTCTGCAGCCGGGAATCGTCGAGGAAGAGGTGATGAGGGGTGACCTCGGCGGTCACCGCGATGCCCTGCTGCTTGGCCCAGCGCAACAACTCCACGGTGCCCGCAGTCGAGGCGTGGCAGATGTGCACGCGCGCACCGGCGTCGCGCGCCAGCAGCGCGTCACGCACCACGATCGACTCCTCGGCGGCGCGCGGCCAACCGGCAAGTCCCAGCCGCGCCGCGGTGGGGCCCTCGTGGGCCACCGCGCCGACGGTCAGCCGCGGCTCTTCGGCGTGCTGCGCGATGAGCACGTGGAGGCCCTTCGCGTATTCGAGTGCGCGCCGCATCAGCAGCGGGTCGGCGACACATTTGCCGTCGTCGCTGAACAGGCGGACCCGGCCCGCACCGGCGGCCATCAATCCCATCTCGGCGAGTTGCTTGCCCTCGAGCCCGACCGTCACCGCACCCACCGGGTAGACGTCGACCAGGCCCACCTCCTGCCCGGCGCGCCACACGTTGTCGGTGACGGTGGGGTTGTCGGCGACGGGAGAGGTGTTGGCCATCGCGAAGACCGCGGTGTAGCCACCGAGAGCGGCTGCGGCCGAACCGGACCTGATGGTTTCGGTGTCCTCCCGGCCGGGTTCACGCAGATGCGTGTGCAGGTCGACAAATCCTGGAAGTAGCACGCTGCCACCGCCGTCGATCACTTCCACATCGTCGGGCGCCGACACCGCGTCGCCGATCTCGGTGATCTCGCCGTCGGTGACGAGCACGTCGACCGGATCGCCCTCGCCGTAGGGTCGAACCTGCCGGAACAGCACTGACCCGGTCGCCGCGCTCACTGCGCACCTCCTGATTCGGCACCGGCGAGCAGGCGGAAGAGCACCGCCATACGCACGTGCACCCCGTTGCGGACCTGTTCGAGAACGGCTGCGCGCGGCGAGTCGGCCACCGAGTACCCGATCTCCATGCCGCGCAGCATGGGACCCGGATGCAGCACGACGGCGTCGTCGGACAGCACACCGAGCCGGCGGTCGTTCAGGCCGAAACGCACCGAGTATTCCCGCGACGACGGGAAGAATCCGCCGTTCATGCGTTCGGCCTGCACCCGCAGCATCATCACCGCGTCGACGCCCGGCAGCACCGCGTCGAGATCATCGGAGGTGGTCACCCCCCACTGGTCGACACCCACCGGCAGCAGGGTGGGCGGCGCGACGAGCACCACGTCGGCGCCCAGCGTGGTGAGGAGAAACGCGTTGGAGCGGGCCACCCGCGAGTGCAGGACGTCGCCGACGATCGCGATGCGTCGACCGTCGATCGATCCGAGCCGCTGCCGCAGGGTGAGAGCGTCGAGGAGCGCCTGCGTCGGATGTTCGTGGGTGCCGTCACCGGCGTTGATCACCGCAGGCCCGACCCCGGCGTCGTCGGGGCCGTCGGGTCCGAAACCACCTTCGGTCCAGGCCGCGATCTGGTGGGCGGCACCGGATGCGGGGTGGCGCACGATGAGGGCGTCGGCGCCCGCCGCGCGCAGCGTCTTGACGGTGTCGCGCAGCGATTCGCCCTTGTTGACCGACGAACTCGAGGCGCTCACGTTGATCACATCGGCGCTCATCCACTTACCCGCCACCTCGAAGGACACGCGGGTGCGGGTGGAGTTCTCGTAGAACACGGTCATGATGGTGCGTCCGCGCAGGGTGGGCAGTTTGCGCACTTCCCGGCCGGTCAAGGCCTGTTCGAAGCGTTGCGCCTCGTCGAGCAGTGCGGTGGCGTCGTCGCGGGAGAGGTCGGCGGCCGACAGCAGGTGACGCATCAGCGGGCCGCCCGCCCGGCCGCGCCGAGCACGACCTCGTCGGCCCCGTCGTATTCCTCGAGGTGCACCGCGACGGTTTCGTCGCGTGAGGTGGGGATGTTCTTGCCGACGTAGTCGGCGCGCAGCGGCAGTTCGCGGTGGCCGCGGTCGACGAGCACCGCGAGTTGCACCGCGGCGGGCCGCCCGAGGTCGCGCAGCGCGTCGAGCGCGGCGCGCACGGTGCGACCGGAGTAGAGAACGTCGTCGACGAGGATGACCACCGCGTTGTCGACGCCGCCGGACGGCACCATGGTGGGTTCGAGCGCCCGGTGCGGTTTGGCGCGCAGGTCGTCGCGGTAGAGGGTGATGTCGAGGTAGCCCACCGGGACGTCGACCCCGGAGAACTCGCGGATCTTGTCGGCCAGCCGGTCGGCGAGAGTGGTTCCGCGCGTGGGGATTCCGATGATCACCACGCGGGGGGCGTCGGGTGAATCGAGCGCCGTCTTCTCGATGATCTGATGGGCGACCCGCGCGATGGTGCGGGAGACGTCTGCCGCGTCGAGCAGTACGCGCCGCGGGGATTGTTCGCCGTCGGTGGGCGTGACCACGCCGACCTCCTTCTCCGCCTCGCAGGACGGATCGTTAAAGGATGTCTGTCGTCGGACACTCTACACCGACGATGCCCCCGGTCCCGACGGGGCCGTCAGCCGTCGGTGTCCGACCCCGCCGCCTGCGCCGCCCGTACCTGCGGTGCGAGTTCGGCGATCTGACCGAGCACACCGTTGACGAATGCCGGCGAGTCGTCGGTGGAGAGTTCCTTGGCCAGTTCGACGGCCTCGTCGACCACCACGATCTCGTCGACGTCGGTGGCGTTGAACAGTTCCCACGTCGCCAGCCGCAGAATGGCGCGGTCGACGGCGGGGAGCCGGTCGAGTTTCCAGTCGCGCAGATGCGAGGTGATCACCGCGTCGATCTGATTCTGGTCGTCAGTGAGGCCGTCGATGACACGCGCGGTGTACGCGTGGATCTCGCCGACGCTCTCGTCGTCGCGCACGAATTCACGCCGCTCGGCCACCAGCTGCGCGGGGCTGACCTGCTTGGCCTCGGCCTCGAACAGCAGATCCACCGCGCGGCGGCGTGCTTTGTGTCGGGTTCCCGGTTGTTTCACGTCGGTTCGTCGGGTCTCAGCTGTTGACGCGGCCGAGGTAGCTGCCGTCACGCGAGTCGACCTTCAGCTTGTCGCCGGTGTTGATGAACAGCGGCACCTGGATCTCCGCGCCGCTCTCCACGGTCGCCGGCTTGGTACCGCCGGTCGAGCGATCACCCTGCAGGCCCGGGTCGGTGTGGGTGACCTCCATCTCGACGGTCACGGGCAGTTCGATGAACAGCGGCGTGCCCTCGTTCAGCGACACCTGCACGGTCATGTTCTCCAGCAGGAAGCGCGCACCGTCGCCCACCGTTTCAGGCGAGATCGCGTACTGCTCGTAGTCCTGGGCGTCCATGAACACGTAGTCGGTGCCGTCGTTGTACAGGAAGGTCATGTCACGACGGTCGACGGTGGCGGTCTCCACCTTCACGCCCGCGTTGAAGGTCTTGTCGACGGTCTTGCCCGACAGCACGTTCTTGATCTTGGTGCGCACGAACGCCGGCCCCTTGCCGGGCTTGACGTGCTGGAACTCCAGGATCTGCCAGAGCTGGTCGTCCATGCGCAGCACGAGGCCATTCTTGAAATCGGCGGTGGTCGCCATAGGTTGTCGTCTCTCTTCTACGTCGGGGGTTCTTGTGCGTCGCTTCTGCCTCGCCGGGTGCGGCGGGTCCGTCAAATGACGGTGAAAGCCTTGTCGGTGGCGGTCAGCAGGTCCGGTTCGTCGTCGGTGACGACGAGCGTGTCCTCGATCCTGACGCCACCTCGTCCGGGGAGGTAGACGCCGGGCTCCACGGTCACCGCCGCGCCGCATGGCAGTGTACCCGCCGCGAGTTTGCCGATTCCCGGCGCTTCGTGGATCTGCAGGCCGACGCCGTGACCGAGTCCGTGGACGTAATGCTCGCCGTGGCCGGCGTCCTCGATCACCGAGCGGGCCGCCGCGTCGACCGCACGAAGCTCCGCCCCCGGTGTCAGGGCGTCGCGGCCGGCGGCCTGCGCGGTGGACACCAGCTGGTAGAGGTCGCGCTGCCAGTCCGCAGCGCGGGTCAGCACAAAGGTGCGGGTCATGTCGGAGTGGTATCCGCCGTACACGCAGCCGAAGTCGATCTTGACCAGGTCGCCGTCGGCGAGCACCGACCCGGTGGGCCGATGATGCGGAATGGCCGAGTGCGCGCCCGCGGCCACGATGGTCTCGAAGGCAACCGCGTCGGCGCCGTGCCGGAACATCGACCACTCGAGCGCACGTGCCACCTCGCGTTCCGAAGCGCCTGCCCGGATGACTCCGTCGGCGATGATCTCGGCGAGCGCGGTGTCGCCGATGGCACAGGCCCTGCGCAGCAAGGCGATCTCACCGGCGTCCTTGACCTCCCGCAGCCCCAACACCAGCCCGGCCACACCGACCAGTTCGGCGCCGTCGGGAGTGTGGTCGACCAGCCGGCCGTGCTGGGCGACGGTGAGCGCATCGGACTCGAATCCGATCCGCACCGGGCCCGCAACGGCGGCGCGGCCGACGAGTTCGCCGACGCAATCGCGTGCGATCACCGCGGGGAGGTCGCCGGACTGCTGGGCGATCTGCGTGAGATAGCGACCGTCGGTGCAGATCACATCGTCGTCGGGTCCCGACGCCGAGATCAGCAGTGCGCCGTTGGAACCGGTGAACCCCGACAGATAACGGAGATTGATCAGATCCGACACCACCAACACGTCCACCGGTTTGTCGGCGGTCGCCAGCAGAGCTCGGAGTCTGTCTCGACGGACGGCATAATTCACGCCTCCACGCTACGACGCCGCGTGCGCAGATCACGAGTCGGAGCCGGAACGGACGGGAGTCTGGCCTGGCCGAACTCTGCGCGCGCCACAGTGGAGGCTCCCGCCGCCGGGTACGGCTTCGCCGGGGGCAGCTTCGAGCGCACCGAGTCGGCCGCCGACCTCGATCGCGAACTCGACGCGGTGGGTGCCACCGGCGCCCGGTGGCTGCGTGTGGAGATCAACTGGAATGTGATCGAGAAGACCAAGGGCACCTTCGACTGGTCGCAACCGGACACACTGATCGGTTCCGCGCGGGCCCACGGGCTCACCGTGCTGGCGAACTTTCTCGGCACCCCCGGTTGGGCCGGCGGCGGAGCGCTGACCACCGCACCCCCGACCGACCTGGGCAACGTCACCCCGTTCGTGCAGGCCTTCATCGCGCGGTATCCGTCGACCACGCATTTCGAGATCTGGAACGAACCCAACCTGCCGCTCTTCTTCGGCGGTTCGGTGAACGCCGCGAAGTACACCTCGTTGCTCAAGCGCTTCTACATCGACATCAAGGCCGCGGCACCGTCGGCGACGGTGGTGTCGGCGGGACTGAGCCCGGAGCCGACGCGGCGGGCTTTTACACCGCGATGTACGCG
Source organism: Gordonia sp. NPDC003429 (assembly GCF_053588575.1). Classification (NCBI taxonomy): domain Bacteria; kingdom Bacillati; phylum Actinomycetota; class Actinomycetes; order Mycobacteriales; family Gordoniaceae; genus Gordonia; species Gordonia sp. NPDC003429. Next base: position 244,427 of record NZ_JBSFQF010000002.1, on the reverse strand, counting down.
AACGGCGCCAAGGGATTCTTCGACGCCGCGGCGATGCACCCCTACGTGTTTCCCAAAGGGGTCTCCGCCACGCCCAACGGGTGGACCGAAACCGGGGACGTCCGAAAAGTGATGGTGACCAACGGCGACGCCGACAAGGACATCTGGCTCACCGAGATGGGCGCACCCACCTTCCAGGGGTCGTCGGGTCCGGGATCGACAGGCTCGAGTTCGGGTTCCACGCTCCTCGACACCGGCTCGCTCCTGCTCGGAAACTCGTCGAAAGACATGGTGTCCCAACAGGAACAGGCCGCCCAGATGGTCTCGGTGCTCTCTGCCGCCCGCGCCGCCGGCTACTGCGGACCGGCATTCATCTACATGCCTCGCGACACCGGCACCAGCCTCACCGATCGTGAACAGAACTTCGGGGCGCTGCTCACCCATGATTGGAAGCCCAAGTACACCGCGAGTGTGCCCGCACGCTGACCGGGCGGGGACGTGTTCCAGATCACCGGCCCGTTCAGTACTCTGTCCGCTATGTCTTCGTGGTTGCTGCGCGGTCTCCTCATGGCCGCCGTACATGTCGTCACCCGGGTGCTCCTGGGTATCGCAGTGGTCCAGGCGCCGTTGCACACCACCACGTGGAAGACCATCGCCATCGCGGCGGTGGTGCTGGTGGCGCTGATCTGGGGCGGCTGGGACGGCATCCGCGACGCGCGGGCCAACCCGGACCCCGACGACTACGACGACCTCACCGTGCGGTGGCTGCAGGCCGGACTCCTCGCCGGTCTCCTCGCCGGGATCGTCGGCTGGATTCTGGGCAAGTTCGTCTTCGCCGGAATCGGTCAGGCGGGTCTGTTCGTGGAGATCATCGCGGGCGGTTCGTTCACCGCGCTGATCATCTTCTTCCCGGCCTTCCTCGGCGTGGCCATCGGCCGCTGGCTCACCCGACGCGAACAGCGCAAGGCCGGCGGCTCCGACGACGACTGGTCGGTGCATGCGGAGCGCGACGAAGAGGGACACCTCATCGAGCACTCGTGATCCCGCGCCGGGTGTTCGCGCACCCGGGCGCCCCGGAGGTGGGCACGCTCAACGCCGAAGTGGGCACGCTCGACGGCCAGGTGGGCACGCTCGACGCCGAAGTGGGCACGCTCGACGGGCAGGTGGGCACGCTCGACGCCGAAGTGGGCGCGCTCGACGGGGCGGCGGGCACGCCTCAGAGCAGGGTGGCACCGCCCGTGGGTTCGTCCGCCGCGATCGCCGAGTAGGCCGCCGCGAGCAGTCCGGGGTCGGGGCCTTCCAGACGTCCGGGTTTGGCGAGTCCGTCGAGCACCACGAAGCGCAGCACACCCGATCGGTTCTTCTTGTCCCCCGACATCCCGTCGAGCAGGTCCGCAAACGCGGCGGCGTCGTAGCGGGTGGGCAGCCCGACGAGTTCGAGGATGCTGCGGTGACGGTCGGCGGTGGCGTCGTCGAGGCGGCCTGCAAGACGGGCCAGTTCGGCGACGTACACCAGGCCGACGGACACCGCGGCGCCGTGGCGCCAGCGGTACCGTTCGCGTCGCTCGATCGCGTGCCCCATGGTGTGCCCGTAGTTGAGGATCTCGCGCAGCGAGGATTCCTTGAGGTCGGCGGCCACCACGTCGGCCTTCACCTGCACCGAGCGGCGGATCAGGTCGGGCAGCACGTCGCCGGTGGGATCGGTGGCCGCGGCGGGATCGGCCTCGATGATGTCGAGGATCGTCGGGTCGGCGATGAATCCGGTCTTGATGACCTCGGCGAGACCGGCGATGATCTCGTTGCGCGGCACCGTTTCGAGCGTGCCGAGGTCGATGAGCACCGCGTCGGGTTCGTGGAAGGAACCGACGAGGTTCTTGCCGGCGTCGGTGTTGATGCCGGTTTTGCCGCCGACGGCGGCGTCGACCATGGCGAGCAGGGTGGTGGGGATGTGGATCACACCGATGCCGCGCATCCAGGTGGCAGCGACGAAACCGGCGAGGTCGGTGGCCGCACCGCCGCCGAGCGCGATCACCTTGTCGTTACGTTTGAGCCCGATCCGCCCGAACACCTCCCAGCAGAACGCCGCCACCGACAGATCCTTGCCCGCCTCGGCGTCGGGAATCTCGATGCGGTGGGCATCGAATCCCTTCTCGGCCAGGAACTCCCGCACCTGCTCGGCGGTCTGCGCGAGCGGGGGTTGGTAGAGCACGGCGATCCGGTCGGCGCCGGTGGCCGCCTCGGCGACCTCGGTGAGCAGCCCGCGACCGATCACCACGTCGTAGGGATGTGCGGTGGCCACGCGGATGGTGGTGGGTGCGGCGTGGCTCATTCGGTCCTTCCGGGGACGAGTTCACGGGCGATCTCGGTGACGATCTCGTCGGCGATCAGTTGCGGATCGTCCCCGCTGGCGTCGACGTCGATGGTCGCCACCTCGTCGTAGAGGTCGGCCCGGTCGGCGAGGAGTTCGCGGTAGCGGGTTTCCGGGTCGTCGGCCAGCAGCGGCCGATCGGAGCCCGAGACCCGCGCGAACCCGGTGTCGGCGGTGACCCGCAGGTGGATGACGCGGTGGCCGCGCAGGGCTTCGCGGACCGCGTCGGTGGTCACCGCTCCCCCGCCCAACGACAGCACGCCGCGGTGCGCGTCGAGGACGTCGGCCACCACGTCGCGTTCGATCTCACGGAACCGCTCGGCACCCAGGTCGGTGAAGATCTCCGGGATGGACCGGCCGATGCGCCGCACGATCTCGGCGTCGGTGTCGACGAAGTCGACCCCGAGCCGGTCGGCGAGCAGGCGCCCCACCGTCGACTTGCCCGCGCCCATGAATCCCACCAGCACCGACACCGGTCGTCCGGACCCCGAACGACCCGATGCGGTGGCGGCTGCGGCGTACTCCGCGGGTGTGCTCGCGGCCTCGCGGTGTGTGGGTGTGGGCATCATGCGGTGGGGTGCGGGGGGCGGGATGCGATGCGCTTGCGATAGGCGGTCACGTTGTCCGAGGTCTCGGCCACCGAGTCGCCGCCGAACTTCTCGAGCGCCGCCTGGGCGACGACGAGGGCCACCATCGACTCGGCCACCACGCCGGCCGCGGGTACTGCGACGACGTCGGAGCGTTGGTGGATGGCGCTGGCCTGCTCACCGGTGGACATGTCGACGGTGGACAGTGCGCGCGGCACCGTGGAGATCGGCTTCATCGCGATCCGCACACGCAGGTCCTCACCGTTGGTCATACCGCCCTCGAGGCCACCGGCCCGGTTGGTGGAGCGCAGCACACCGTCGGCGCCGGGCACCATCTCGTCGTGTGCGGCGCTGCCGCGACGTCGCGCGGTCTCGAAGCCGTCGCCCACCTCGACACCCTTGATCGCCTGAATACCCATCAGCGCGCCGGCGAGTCGCGCGTCGAGCCGGGTGTCGCCGCTGACGTGCGAACCCAGACCCACGGGAACGCCGGTGGCGACGATCTCCACCACCCCGCCGAGGGTGTCACCGTCCTTCTTGGCCGCCTCGATCTCGGTGATCATCGACTCCTCTGCGGCCTTGTCGAACGCCCGGACCGGGCTGGCATCGATGGCGGCGACATCGGCGGCCGTGGGCGGCGGACCCACGTAGGGATCGCTGGCGCCGATCGAGATCACGTGCGAGATCACCTCGATGCCGAGCACCTGCCGCAGGAAGTTGCGCGCCACGGTGCCCGCGGCGACGCGGGCCGCGGTCTCCCGCGCGCTGGCGCGCTCGAGAATCGGGCGGGCGTCGTCGAAGCCGTACTTGAGCATGCCCGAGAAGTCGGCGTGGCCGGGACGGGGCCGTGTGAGTGCCGCGTTGCGGGCGCTGCCCTCGAGTTCTGCCGGGTCCACCGGGTCGGGGGCCATCACAGTCTCCCACTTGGGCCATTCGGTGTTACCGATCTCGATCGCCACCGGACCACCCATGGTGCGTCCGTGACGCAACCCGCCGAGCAGTGTCACCTCGTCGGCCTCGAACTTCATACGGGCCCCGCGACCGTAGCCGAGGCGGCGTCGGGCGAGTTGTTCGGCGATGTCCGAGGAGGTGATCTCCACTCCGGCCACCATGCCCTCGACGACGGCGACCAGGGCCGGGCCATGGGACTCTCCGGCAGTTATCCAGCGCAACACAAGAGCCAATTGTTCCATGCGGGTGTGTGCCCGCCCTCAACCCCTCACCTCACCCCGTGGGCACCGGTGACGGGGCACCGGCAGCGGGCAGCGACGAGGCGGCCACCACCAGCAGTGCGGCCACGGCCATCGCCGGGCCGTGCGGCCGCGGGCCCGGCCGTCGCAGGATCAGGACAGGAACCTGGGCGAGCGCCACCATCACCAGTGCCGCAAGCGGGTCGGCGAGCAGCCCACCGAGGCCGAAGGCGAACTTGGCGTCGCCGCCGCCGCAGACGCGCAGCCCGAAGCCGAGCACATACGGCGCGGACGCGGCGAGCGCGGCCACCAGCACTCCCGGATGGCCCACCGCCGACGCGACGACCGCACCACAGCCGGGCAACACGAGAACATTGGGTAGCCGGCCGCACCGGCGATCGGTTTCTGCCAGTGCCGCCGCCCACAGCACGACGAGCCAGGCGGACGCTCCCATGCCGCTCAGTGTCGGGCAGACGACGCACCCGGCGGTGCGCACGGGCCCCGTCCCGGCCCCGCCTGTGGAACGACTCCCATCTGGGGAGACGCGGGCCGCGGGGACGCGGCTGCGACCCGCTGCGCGTCAGAGCTCGGTGTGGCCGAGCGCCGCGGCCATCGCCGCGCGTGGAGCCGGACGGCCGGTGAACTGCTCCACCTGGCTGTAGGCCTGGTTGAGCAGCATCACCAGGCCACCGACCACGCGGCCGCCGCGGTCGGCGACCGCGGTGGCGAGCGGGGTGGGCCACGGGTTGTAGATGACGTCGACGAGATGCGCGGTGCCCGCGACGTCGGCGGCGACCGGGGCGGCCGCGGCGGCGGGCACCGTCGACACCACCACGTCGGCGGCCGTGCACGCCTCGCGCAGCGCCGGGGAGGTCTCGAACACAAGGAAGCCGGGCGACAGACTCAGCCGGTGCGCGAGCGCGATGGCGTCGGCGGCGCGTCCTTCGTCACGGGCGATCACCGTGACCGACGTGAATCCGGCGGCCGCCAATGCGGCCAGGGCGGGCCGGGCCGTGCCGCCGGCGCCGAGGACCACCGCGTGATCGGTACGCGCGGCGCCGTCGAGCACCTCGCGCAGCGCGCCGGTCATGCCGTCGATGTCGGTGCAGTCCGCACGCCAGCCCCGCTCGGTGCGCACGAGGGTGTTGGCCGAGCCGACGAGTTCGGCACGATCGGTGCGTTCTCCGGCCACGGCCAGCGCAGCCACCTTGCCCGGCATCGTCACCGACAGACCGACGAACTCGTCGGGCAAGCCGGCGACAAGGGCGGGCAGACCTGTTGCGTCGCAGTCGATCCGCTCGTAACGCCAGTCCGACAAGCCCAGTGCCCGATACGCCGCAAGGTGCAGATCAGGTGAACGCGAGTGCGACACAGGCGAACCCACCACGGCGGCGCGGCGCGCGTGCACACTTCCCGCTGGCGGGGTCATCGGCGGTGGGTCGAGATCCATCGGCTCTCAGCTACATCCGGTGGTGAGAAGTTTGTTCTCACACGCACGTTCACGGTTGAGCTTGTGCTGCTCGAAGTTGTCGGCGAACAGGGTGGTGCCGTTGCGGTCCACCGTCACGAAGTACAGCCAGTTGCCCGGGGAGGGATTCTCGGTTGCCTCGAGCGCGCGTTCTCCGACCGCACCGATCGGCGTCGCGGGCAAACCCTTGATCTGGTAGGTGTTCCAGACGTTGTCGGCCTTGTAGGCGTCGCCGTACACGTCGATGTTGGTCACCGTGGCGGTGTAATTGGCGGTGGAGTCCATTTCCAGGCGCTGCCCCTTGGCGAGGCGGTTGACAATCACCCGGGCGACCTTAGGGTAGTCGTCGGCCATGGTCACCTCGCGCTCCACCACCGACGCGGCGGTCAGCGTTTCGTAGGGCGTGAGCCCGGAACTGTTCTGGTTCAACAACCCCCACGCCTCGAACTGGGCAGCGCTCTTGGTGATCAGGTCGTGCAGGATGCGTGTCGCGTCGAACCGCGGGTCGATGGTCTCCCAGGTGCCCGGCGCGATGAGCCCCTCGATGCGACGGTGATCGCCGTCGAGTTTCTGCACCGAATCCGCCGCCCAGGACGGCACGCCGAGTTGTTGCGGCGTGTCCTGCGCCGCGGCCTTCTGCAGGTCCTCGACGGTGACACCGATCCTGGTGCCGTTGACGGTCACCGACGTGGCGTCGGCGATCATCTGGAAGATGCCGGGGGTGGTCTTGCCGTCGATGCCCTTCTTGGTGTCGAGTTGCAGGCCCTCGGGAATCACTACCCGGCCCACCCGGTGGTCGGTGCCGTCGGTGAGCATCTGCACCGCCGTGGCCGCCGGGATCTCGGTGCGCAGTTTGTAGAAGCCCCCCGAGATGGTCTGGCCGTCGGCGGCGTTCACGAAGGCACGGGGACTGCCCACCACGTCCTCGTCGGTGAGGATTCGGCCGAAGTCCTTGAGAGTGGAGTTCGCCGGGATGTCGACGATCACGTCGGCGGTACCGGAGGCATTGGTGTAGTCCTTGCGCGAATCGAGCAGTCCGGCTGCGCGCAGCCCCACAAAGCCCACTCCGATCACCGCGACCAGCAGACAGGTGAGTACGACGGCGAGGACCACTCGGCGTTTTCGCCTGCGCGCCGCGGACTGCGGGCTGCGACCCCGGCCGCGACGTGGACGGTGATGGACTGCGACGTCGGCGTCGCGCTCGAGCACGTCGTGGTGGTCGAGTGCCTCCGACCGGCGCGGGTGACCGCGGTCGGGGGCATGTCGCTCAGTGCGGTCACGCTCGCGGTGGTCGCGCTCGCGGTGGTCACCGACCGGCTCGGCTTCCACCACGGCCGGCGTCGCGCGGGTGCGGGGACGGTCGCGCGGCCGGTCGACGACGGCGCGCCGGTCGGCGTCCGGACCGGTCGTGGGGCTCGTCGTCGTGCCATTGACCCGCGACCGCATGGTCGGAGTCGGGGTGGTGTCGCCATCGGGATCGGGCGGTGTGGCACGCACGCGACGCGGCGGTGGCTGCGGCGTTTTCGGGGCGGGTCTGGCGGTGCGGGAGTCGGCGCGTCTGCGGGTCGGCTGCGGATCGACCGTGACGGTGTCGTCGCCACGTACCGCCGGAATCTGTCCGGTGGGGCTGTCCGCGCCGCGCCGGCGACGGTGACGGGCGGCCGGCCTGCCTTCGGCCGGTTGCGTGAAGTACCGGAGGCGCTCGAGATCGATGCCCTCGGTGGGGTGATCGGAATTCTCGCGATGACGATTCCGGTGCCGGTCGTCGGTCAACGAGTGTCCCCTCCCTGGTGTGTGGTTTCGGCGATCCGAATGCACGGTGTCATCGTCTCGAATCCAGCCACCCCTGAAGAATAGCGACCGCGGCAGCCTGATCAATCACCCCACGCGACGACTTGACGCTGCGGCCACTGGCGTGCAGCGCCTGCTGGGCGGTGACGGTGGTGAGCCGTTCGTCGTGATATGTGACCGGTACCGGCGCGATCCGACTGGCCAGTCGGGTGCCGAAGGCGCGCGCCTTGTCGGCGGCGGGACCGCTGGTGTTGCGCAGCGTCTTCGGGAGCCCGACGATCACCTCCACCGCCTCGTACTCGCTGACCAGCGCGGCGATCCGGTCGATGTCGCCGTTGTCGCCCGGGCTGTGCCGGACGGTTTCCACCGGCGTGGCGAGGATGCCGTCGGGATCGCACACGGCCACGCCGATGCGGACGCTTCCCACGTCCACCCCGATACGACGGCCCCGCGACACGGTCATCGGGTGACGAGCTCGGCGATCCGGGCGCGTGCGGCGTCGACACCGTCCACATCGGTCCCCGATCCCTGCGCGAGGTCGGGTTTGCCACCGCCGCGTCCGCCCACCAGCGGCGCGATCTCCTTGACCAGGTCGCCGGCCTTGATGCCCGCGGCCCGGGCGGCGTCGGTGGTGGCGACGACGAACGGCACCTTGGTGTCGGCGCCGTCGCCGGTGGCGGAGAACAGGGCGATCACGGCCTGCCGGTCGGCCACCCGGCCGCGCAGGTCGGTGGCGATGCCCCGCAGATCACCGGCGTCGACTCCGGCGAGCAGCCCGCCCACCACGAGCGTCGACCCGGCGGTGACCGCGGTGTCGAGCAATCCCGACGCGGCGGCGCGGGCGGCTTCGGCGCGGACCTTCTCCAACTGCTTTTCCGCGTCGCGCAGGCGGGTGACGAGCTGCTCCACGCGTCCGGGCACCTCCTCCGACGGCACCTTCAGCGACGACGCGAGACCGGCCAGCAGCGCACGTTCCTTCGACAGGTACCGGAACGAGTCCATCCCGACGTAGGCCTCGACGCGCCGCACACCCGATCCCACCGACGATTCGCCGATCACGGTGACCGGACCGATCTGCGCCGACGACGCGACGTGGGTGCCACCGCACAGTTCCATGGAGAACGGGCCACCGATCTCCACCACCCGCACCACGTCGCCGTAGTTCTCCCCGAACAGCGCCATCGCGCCCATGGCCTTCGCCTCGACCAGTCCGGTCTCGAAGGTATGGACCGGATAGTTGGCCTCGACCGCGTTGTTGGAGATCTCCTCGATCTGACGACGCTGATCCTCGGTGAGCGGTGACCCGGAATGGAAGTCGAAGCGCAGGTAGCCGGGCCGGTTGAGCGAGCCCGCCTGCGTTGCGCTGGGACCCAGGACGTCGCGCAGCGCCGCGTGCACCATGTGGGTGCCCGAATGGCCCTGGGTGGCGCCGTGGCGCCAGGCCTGGTCGACCGCGGCGATCACCTCGTCGCCCTCGACGATCTCGCCCTCGTCGACCACCACCTTGTGCAGCCACACCGACTTGCCGACCTTCTGAACGTCCTTGACCGACAACCGGACCCCGTCGCCGGTGGTGATGGTCCCGATGTCGGCCATCTGGCCACCCGACTCGGCGTAGAGCGGGCTGCGGTCGAGCACCACGGTCAGTTCGCTGCCCGGTGTGGCCGAACGCACCCGTTCGCCGTCGGACACCAGACCCAGCACGCGGGCCTCCGATACCAGTTCGTCGAATCCGGTGAACTCGGTGGGCCCGCGGTCGAGGAATTCGCGGTACACCGCGGCGTCGGTATGGCCGGTCTTGCGGGCGGTGGCGTCGGCCTTGGCGCGCTGCTTCTGTTCGGCCATCAGCGCGGTGAAGCCGGCCTGGTCGACGTCGAGTCCGGCCTCGGCGGCCATCTCGAGGGTGAGGTCGATGGGGAATCCGTAGGTGTCGTGCAGGGTGAAGGCGTCGTCGCCGCTGATGGTGGTGCGCGAGGCCGCCTTGGTGGCGTCCGCGGCGTCGGCGAAGAGCTTTGATCCCGCGGCGAGGGTCTTGGCGAAGGAGGTCTCCTCGCCCACCGCGACGGTCACGATGTGTTCGCGTTGTTCGGCCAGTTCGGGGTACGACGGCGACATCAGGTCGATCACCTTGTTGATGATCGGGCGCATGGTGGAGCGGGTGCCGGTGGCGGCGCCCTCGAGCAGCCGCACCGACCGCACCACGCGGCGCAGCAGTCGTCGCAGCACGTAGCCGCGGCCGTCGTTGCCCGGCAGTACGCCGTCGCCGATCAGCATCGCCGCGGTGCGGGCATGGTCGGCGATCACGCGGAACCGCACGTCGTTCTCGTGCGCGGCGGAGTCGCTACCGTCGCGACCGCCTGCGCCGTACCGCTGGCCGGTGAGTTCGGCGGCGAGGTCGATGACCGGCTTGAGCAGGTCGGTCTCGTAGACGTTGTCGACGCCTTGCAACAGGCACGCGACCCGTTCGATACCCATGCCGGTGTCGATGTTCTTCTTGGGCAGCGGCCCGAGGATCTCGTAGCCCTCCTTGCCGCCGCCGGGGCCGCGCACGTTCTGCATGAACACGAGATTCCAGATCTCGATGTAGCGGTCCTCGTCGGCCTCCGGGCCGCCCTCGACGCCGTAGTCGGGTCCCCGGTCGTAGAAGATTTCCGAGCAGGGGCCGCACGGGCCGGGCACTCCCATCGACCAGTAGTTGTCCTTCATGCCGCGGCGCTGGATGCGCTCGGCGGGCACCCCGATCTCGTCGCGCCAGATGGCCTCGGCCTCGTCGTCGTCGAGGTAGACCGTGGGCCACAGCTTCTCGGGTTCGATGCCGTAGCCGCCGTCGGCGACGCTGTTGGTGAGCAGTGTCCAGGCAAACGTGATGGCCTCATGTTTGAAGTAGTCGCCGAAGGAGAAGTTGCCCGCCATCTGGAAGAACGTGTTGTGACGGGTGGTGATGCCCACCTCGTCGATGTCGAGGGTGCGTACGCACTTCTGCACGCTGGTCGCGCGGTGATACGGCGGTGTCTGCTCACCGAGGAAGTACGGCTTGAACGGCACCATGCCGGCGTTGACGAAGAGCAGGTTGGGGTCGTCGAGGATCAGCGAGGCACTGGGCACCTCGGTGTGGCCGGCCTTGATGAAGTGATCCAGGAAGCGTTGCCGGATCTCATGCGTCTGCACTGGGAGTCGTCCTCGGTCGTTGGGTCTGCGACATACCAGCCTACCGTCGGGAACCGAACCGGCCGGTAGGCGGTGTTGACCGGCACCTGCGTCAGCCACGGATCAACAGTCCGTGGTTGTTTCCCGCCATCCCGGGCAGGGTGGTCGGCAGGGCACCCGATCGAGTCCGGTTGGCCCACCCGGCACCCGAAGCAGGAGTGAAGAGATGAGACCTCGTGAGTACGACCTGTCGATCCCGGACCTCACCGGGATGCGCGCGGTGGTCACCGGCGGGAGCGACGGAATCGGGTTGCGGATCGCGACCAGACTCGCGAGTGCGGGCGCCGACGTCGTGTTGCCGGTGCGCAATCAGGCAAAGGGAGAACATGCGCTCGCCGGCATCCGCGATGCCGATCCGGGCGCACGGGTTTCCCTGCGCGAACTCGACCTGTCGTCCCTGGAATCGGTCGCCGCCCTCGGCGACACCCTGCGCTCCGAGGGCGATCCCATCCACATCCTGATCAACAATGCGGGCGTGATGACGCCACCGGATCGTCAGACGACACAAGATGGGTTCGAGTTGCAGTTCGGCACGAATCATCTCGGTCACTTTGCGCTGACCGCACAGCTGCTTCCGCTGCTGCGGGACGGCCACGCGAGGGTCACCTCACAGACCTCCATCGCGGCCCGATCGGGCGAGATCCACTGGGACGACCTGAATTGGGACCATCGCTACGACGGCATGGCCGCCTACCGGCAGTCGAAGATCGCGGTGGCGCTCTTCGGACTCGAACTGAGCCGCCGCGGCGCCGCCGGCGGATGGGGTGTCACGAGCACCATCGCACATCCCGGCGTCGCCCCGACCAGTCTTCTCGCCGCACGACCGGAGGTCGGCCGCAGTGGCGACACCGCACAGGTGCGTGTGATCCGCTGGCTGTCGGCGCACGGCCTGCTCGTCGGCACGCCCGACAGCGCTGCCCTGCCCGCACTCATGGCGTCCACCTCGCCCGACTCACGCGACGGCGGGTTCTACGGACCACAGGGCCCCGGCAACGCCGGCGGGCGGCCCGGCGAGCAGAAGCTGTGGAAGCCGCTGCGCTCGACGAGCGATGCGTCGCGGCTGTGGACGACGTCGGCGGAACTCACGGGTGTGTCCTTCCCCGCCTGATCGTCGACTTAACGTTTGCCCGACCGTCCGCGCCGGACGATCGACCGCAGTTTGGCCAGCCGCGGCCGGATTTCGCGCTCGAACCCGTGGTCGGTCGGCTCGTAGTAGTCGACACCGACCAGCTCGTCGGGCGGATATTGTTGCGGCACAACACCGTCGGGATCGTCGTGGGGATACCGGTAGCCGATGCCGCTACCGAGTTTCTTGGCGCCGCTGTAGTGGCTGTCGCGCAGCTGAGCCGGAACCGCGCCCGCCTTGCCCGCCGCCACGTCGGCCAGCGCGGCGCCGATGGCGCTCACCACCCCGGCGGACTTCGGCGCGGTGGCCAGATGGATGGTGGCCTGGGTGAGGGCGAGTTTGGCCTCGGGCATGCCGACGAGCGCCACCACCTGCGCCGCGGCCACCGCGGTCTGCAACGCCATCGGGTCGGCCATCCCGATGTCCTCGCTGGCATGGATCATCAGCCGGCGGGCGATGAACCGCGGGTCCTCGCCCGCCGCGATCATCCGGGCCAGGTAGTGCAGCGCGGCGTCGACGTCCGAACCGCGGATCGACTTGATGAATGCGCTGGTCACGTCGTAGTGCTGATCGCCGTCGCGGTCGTAACGCACGGCCGCGCGGTCGATGGCCGCCTCCACGTCGGCGACGTCGACCACCGGAACCTGGGCACGCTCGACCGGATCCTGGGCACGCTCGACCGGATCCTGGGCACGCTCGACCGGATCCTGGGCACGCTCGGCGGGGTCGGTGCGCAGCACCGCGTCCGCACTCGCCTCCAGTCCGGTGAGCGCCCGGCGGGCATCGCCGCCGGCGACGGCCACCAGGTGGTCGTAGGCCTCGTCGGTGAGGGTCACCGCACCGCCGAGTCCGCGCTCGTCGGTCACGGCGCGGTGCAACACCTCGCGGATGTCGTCGTCGGTGAGCGAGCGCAACTGCAGCACCAGCGACCGCGACAGCAACGGTGACACCACCGAGAACGACGGATTCTCGGTGGTCGCGGCCACCAGCAGCACGATGCGGTTCTCCACCGCATCGAGCAGCGCGTCCTGTTGGGTCTTGGAGAACCGGTGCACCTCGTCGATGAACAGCACGGTCTGCTCGCCTGCGGCCAGGCGTCGCCGCGCGGTCTCGATCACCGCGCGCACCTCCTTGACGCCCGCCGACAACGCCGACAGCGCCTCGAAACGGCCACCGGCGGCCTGCGAGATCAGCGACGCCATCGTGGTCTTGCCGGTACCCGGTGGTCCGTAGAGCAGCACCGACGCGGCGCCGGCACCACTGATCAGTCGCCGCAACGGCGACCCGGGCCCCAGCAGATGCTGCTGGCCGACGATCTCATCGAGCGATTGTGGTCGCATCCGCACCGCCAGCGGGGCGCCCACCGCGGGTGGAGCCGACGCGGCGCCGCGCATCGAAGCGCTCGCCCCTGCCGCATCCATCCCCGACGGTTGCTCGAACAACCCGTCCATGTGATCGGTCAGTCCAGCCACGTCCGCTGCAACGCCGCACCGACCTCGGTGGCGAACGCGGCGATCTCGTGGTCGGTGCCCGCGGCCGTCGCCGCCAGATCCGACCAGCGGTCCACCAGCACCCTCGGATCGTTGGTGTGCAACGCCCAGTCGTGGGTGTGCTGGGGTGCCGGCACCTCGTCGATGACGTCGAAATCGATCGCGTCCGGCGCCGCGGCCGGCAGCATCCACGAGGTGCACAGCCACACCCACAGCAGACGCGCGGTGAGCACGTCACGCTGCATCACGCGGTCGCGTTGCAGCGCCGGCCACACCGACACCACCTCCGAGCGCCACGCGTCGACCATCGACACCTCGAGGTCGAGTCGATGCTGCGCCCCGGTGCGTCCCATCTGCGATGCCGCGGTGACCAGCGCGTAGGCGATGTCGAGGGTGGCATCCCGGAAGCCACCCCACTCGTAGTCCATGAACTGCACGCCGTCGTCGTTGAGCAGGATGTTCTCCGGACCCACGTCCGACGGGCTGAACGCCCGGTGCTCGCCCTCGTCGAACAGGGCGCACGCGTCGGTCAGCGACGAGGTGATCACGTCGGGTACCCGGATGCCGAGGGCGTCGACGCGCTCGGCGGCCCGGGCCACCGCGCGTACCGCCTCGTCTCGCAGGATGTCGCGTCCCGCGGTGCCGCCGGCCGCGACGCGGCGCTCCAGCGCACGGAAGTCGCCCTCGCCGCCGAAGGTGGCCGCGTGCATGCGTCCCAACGCCTGTCCCCAGGCGCTGACCGCGCGGCTGATCTCCACCACGTCGACCCCACCGAGCAACGCGGTCATCGTGGTGCCGCGTCCGAGGTCGGAGAGCACCATCAGCCGGGTGTCGGCGTCCGAGGCGATCAGCTGCGGTCCCGGCCGCGACGAGTTCGGCAGCGCGGTGGCGTATTTGTAGGAGACGATCTCGCGGTGGAACGCGCGCGGGTCCTCGTGGTCGGGCAGGGCCTTGATGACGAGGGTGCGGTCCAGCGACAGCGGGTTCTGCGCGACACGCACCCGGATCACCGAGGTCCGTCCGCTGCCGCCGAGGTCTTCGGGATCGGCCAGGATCACCGCCGAACCCGCACGCTGCGACAGCAGCGCCTCCGCGGCGCGCATCACCCCGGTGATGCGACTCTCTGTGATGACGGTCATGGCATACACCAAGCTACCGAACCGCCTCGGTGCTCGTCATCGGCATTGTCCGAGTTGCAACCGGATTGCTGATGCCGAATTGCCGTGTCACCAGCATGATTCCCTTCTGTTGTGCATGTCGTGAGTCATTCGCGTCGACGTAATTCATTCGGTGTCGCCTCACACCCCGGCAGCCGGATCGACCAGCGGACTCACGTCCACCGACACCTCGATCTCGCTCTTCTTCGCGTCGGTGTAGATCACGCCGCGCAGCGGTGGGACGTCGTCGTAATCGCGTCCCCAGGCGACGGTCACGTGCCGCTCGTCGACCAGTTTGTTGTTGGTGGGATCGAAGGCCAGCCACCGGTCGCCCGGCAGCCACACCGCCGCCCACGCATGGCTGGCGTCGGCGCCGAAGATGCGTTCGGTTCCCGGCGGCGGGTCGGTGGCCAAATACCCCGACTCGTAGCGTGCGGCGAGTCCCACCGACCGCAGGCACGCGATGGCCACCCGGGCGAAGTCCTGGCAGACACCCATGCGGCGTTGCATCACGGTATCCACGCGGGTGCTGATCGCGGTGGATCCGGACCGGTAGGTGAAGTCACCGAAGATGCGCGCGGTCAGGTCGGTGACGGCCTCGATCAGCGGCCGGCCCGGGGTGAAGACCGCGGCGGCGTAGTCGGTGACGGCCGGGGTGATCTCGGGGGGATCGAGGTCGAGCACGAACTCTTCGGCGAGGGTGCCCGGTCCCCCGTCGGGACGCGCCTGTTCCCACGGCCCCTGCATCTCCGGGCTGAGCAACAGGTCCTGATCGATCGGGTCCACGTCGACCACCGACACGGCGGTGACCTCCAGCGCGCGGTGGGGTGTGCGGACGTGAAAATAGGCGTCGATGTTGCCGTAGACGTCAAGTCCGATCGACCGGTCGTCGGGTTCGGGTTCGATCACCGTGCCGGTCTCGTGGACCCGCTGATGCGGCAGGTCGCGGGGAGTGAGATAGCAGCGACCGTACGACGACGAGACCTCGTCGTCGTAGGTGTAGCAGGTGCGGTGGATCACGCGGTAGCGTCGGCGCCCCGACGGCGCGGACGGCACGGGCAGGCTCATGGTTGGCTGCCACCTCCGGCACCCCAGATCGGTTGCCCCATCGGGGGCGGCGCGAACCGGGTTCGCGTGAGGACGTCGGACAGTTCGCGGGAACCCTCACGCAGCGCGGTGAGCAGTTCCACCAGTTCCTCGCGCCGGCCACTGGTGCCGACATGGACGAGGTCGTCGGGGTCGGACCGGCGTAGTTCGGCGGTCATCTCCTCCACCAACCGCTCGGCCGCGGCCGAGCGCAGCGCGTCGGGCAGCGTTGTGAGATCGCGGCGCATCCGGCCGAGTTGGTAGATCATGGCGCGCGGATTGGCCTCGTCGAACAGCAGCAGTTCGGCCACCGTGTCGAGCCGGTACAGACCGCGGTTGCGGCGACGGTAGATCACCGACGACTCGTTGGCGGTGAGATACGACTCGAGCAGCGCCTGCTCCACGTCGGTCTGGTGCGGTTCGGCGAACATCGCGATGGTCAGGTCGGCCAGTGTGATGACCCGCTCGACCCGGCGGCCCAGATCCATCAGCAGCCACGCCGCGTCGTGCACCATCGACTCGGCCTGCAGTCCGGCCAGCGCGAGCACCCCGTGCAGGATGTTCTCGTGCGTTCGGGCCAGGTCGGGCCCGAGGTCGAGGGCGGCGTCGCCCAGGATTCCGGTGCCGGCGCCGAGGTCGGTGCGGCTGCGTTCGACCTGACGGTGCAGTGATTCGATGGCCCGCTCGACCGGGGTGAGCACCATCCAGGTGCTCGTCGACAGCTGATCGCGCACCGCGCGGGCGGTGGCGACGAGACGTTCCACCGAGTGCGCGACGGTGCCCGGCGCGAATCGGTTGACGGTGAGTTCGGTGATCTTCTCGATCGCCCGATTGACCTCGTCGGGCGACGGGGCGGGTGACGAGTCGGCGACGAGCATGTCGCCGGTGCCCAATTCGAGCGACGTACCGGTCACCGTGGCCACCGCGTGCAGCAGCAGCGGCACCGCCGAGGTACCCGACATCCACGGCCGGTACTGGAAGTCCTGATACCGCTCGCGGGTGACCTTGGCCAGCCTGGTCACCAGTTCGGTGCGCTCCCCGTACCGGCCGAACCAGTACATGTCGGCCAGCACGCGCGGGCTGCCGGCGGCCGCGACGTCCAGATAGCCCGTCGACACCGGACGCCCGGTGGCGATCGGCACCACCTCGTCGGGTTCGCTGCGTGATTCCGACCGCCTCGACACATGCCCGCCGACCTCCGGATTGGTCACCCAGATGTCCTTGGCGGCCACCGAGTGCAATGCGGCACCGTCGATTCCGTCGGCCAGCACCGATCCCAGCCCGCCGGGCATCACGGTGTAGGTGGGTCCCTGGGTCACACTGAAGGCCCGGATCGACACGGGCGCCGCCCGCAGCGCGCCCTGGGCGCGCGCGGGCAGTGCACCGGGGGTGATGGTGGGTGCCACCGAGTAGTGCTCGATCGCGCGGCCCACCCACTGCCAGCCATGGGCGGGGATGCGGGCGGCGAGTTGCTCGCGGGTGGCATGGTCGAGGCCGGCGCCAACGAACTCCTCGCCGGTGCGGATGTTGGTCACGACCATCGAGTCGAGGTCGCCGAGGATCTTGGTGGCCTGCAGCGCATCACCGGCCCAGAAGGTGGGTACCGACGGCAGCGCCAGGTCCTCGTCGATCAGCATGGGTGCCACCCGTTCGAGCACGGTGTGCAGCGCCGGATTCTCCAGCACCCCGCTGCCCAGTGTGTTGACCACGGTGATGTTGCCGCGCGAGATGGCCTCGACGAGCCCGGCGACTCCCAGACGCGAGTCGGTGCGCAGATCCAACGGATCGCAGTAGGCGGCGTCGACGCGTCGCAGCAGCACGTCGACGCGTTTGAACTTGCCCAGCGACCGCATGTACACCGCGCCGTCGCGCACGGTGAGGTCGCTACCCTCGACCAGCGGGAACCCGAGCACCGACGCCAGGTACGCCTGATCGAACGCGGTCTCCGACATGCTGCCCGGACTGAACACGGCCACCGTCGGGTCGTCGACACCGGGTGGGGCGTAGTCGAACAGGGCCAACCGCAGGGTGCCGGCGAAGGTGGTCATCGGCCGCGGCGCGCAGGCCTGGAACAGTTGCGGGAATGTCCGCGAGAGCAGGCGACGGTCGGCGATGGCGAACCCGATCCCCGATGGCGCCTGCGTGCGGTCGGCGTAAACCGCGAACCCACCGTCGGGCAGCCGCCCCAGGTCGAGGGCGTGCAGGAACAGGGCGTGCGGTCCGGCGACCTCCAACCGGGCCGCCTTACGGATGTAGCCGGGATGCCCGAACACCATCTCCGGCGGGATGAGACCCGCCGTCACCGTCTTCTGATCGCGGTAGAGGTCACGCAGGATCAGATCCAGCAGCACCGACCGCTGGGTGATGCCCTTTTCGAGTTCGGCCCATTCCACGCCGTCGACGACCAGCGGTACCGCATCCATCTGCCAGTCCATCGGCACGGTCTCCGAGCCGATCACCCGGTTGTAGACCACGCCGTCGTCGCGGACCGCACTGGTCAGCCGCGCCGCAGCGGCCTGCAGCCGCGCGTCACCGCGCAGGCCGTAGCCGGCGATCAACTGCTCCCAGGCAGGCCGGGCGGCGCCGCCTGCGTCGAGCATCTCGTCGAAGTGGGCGGACGTGGCCGCGGGTGCGACACCGCCCGCCTGGAGTTGCGCGAGGTCGAACAGCGCGTAGCCGTCGGAGCGGTATCGGTCGAACACCGCGGGCAGTCCGCCGCCCGCAGAAAGGGTCACCGGAGAACTGTACGTGCCCGTCGGAGGTCCAGAATGCCCGGTACCCCGCTGTCGGTGGCCTGACGGGCCTGACGCTCCCGCAGCAAACCGATGTCGACGGAGCCGCTGGTGTGCCCGGACGCCTCGAAGCGACCGTTGCGTCGCGACTCGGCCTCCACCGCGTTGACCGGCGGCCGGTCGTAGGCCCGTCCACCCGGGTGGACCACGTGATAGGTGGCGCCGCCCACCGACCGTCCGGCGGTGGTGTCCACGAGATCGAACGTCAGCGGCGTGTCGATACCGATGGTCGGGTGCAACGCGCTCGGCGGCTGCCACGCCCGGAACCGGATACCGGCCACCCGTTCACCGGCGCGGCCGGTGGAACGCAGCGGGATCGGAAACCCGTTGCAGGTCAGCACGAACCGGTCGTCGTCGGCCCCCTGCACGCGGATCTGGACCCGCTCGATCGACGAGTCGACGTACCGGGCGGTGCCGGTGCCCGTGGATTCCTCACCGAGGGTGTTCCACGGTTCGATCGCGCCGCGCAACTCCACCTCCTGATCGCGGATCTGCACGGTCCCCAATCGCGGGAAGCGGAACTCGGTGAACGGGTCGAGCCACGCGGTGTCGAAGGGATAGCCCGCCTCACGCAGTTCCTCGGCCACCAGCGAGATGTCGGCGATCACGTAGTACGGCAACAACTGTGTGCCGTGCAGGTCGGCGCCCCAGCGGATCAGCCGCGACCGGTAGGGACTCTCCCAGAACCACGACACCAGCGAACGCACCAGCAACGACTGCACCATCGCCATCTGATGGTGCGGGGGCATCTCGAAGCCGCGCAGCTCCAGCAGCCCGAGCCGGCCGCGCGGCGAGTCGGGACTGTAGAGCTTGTCGATGCAGAATTCGGCGCGGTGCGTGTTGCCGGTGATGTCGGTGAGCAGGTGCCGCAGCGCACGGTCGGTGACCCACGGATTGGGCGGTTCCCCGACGGTCGGGGCAGTTGGCTCGCCCTTGGCGTGCTTGCCCGCGACCGCTGTCTTGACGGCGAGCCGATCGATCTCGGCAAACGCGATCTCCAACTCGTAGAGGGCGGATTCGCGCCCTTCGTCGGCTCGCGGCGCCTGCGATGTGGTGCCGATGAACTTGCCGCTGAACAGGTACGACAGCGACGGATGCCGCTGCCAGTAGGTGAGCATCGACACCAGCAGGTCGGGTCGGCGCAGCAGCGGCGAGTCGGCGGGTGTGGTGCCGCCGAGCGTGATGTGGTTACCACCGCCGGTGCCGCCGTGACTTCCGTCGAGATCGAAGGTCTCGGTGCCCAGGCGCACGTGCCGGGCATGCTCATAGAGCGATTCGAGCAGTTCGGACTGTTCGACGAAACTGTCGGTGGGCTGCACGTTGACCTCGATCACACCGGGATCGGGTGTCACGGTCAGTGTGGTGAGCCGGCCGTCTGACGGCGGCCCGTAGCCTTCGATCACCACGGGGGTGCCGATCTCGGCGGCCGCGTCCTCGATCATCTCGACGATCGCGAGGTACTCCTCGAGTTCCCCGGTGGGGGGCAGGAAGACATACAGCACACCGCCGCGATTCTCGGTCACCAACGCGGTGCGCGGGATGAACTCATCAGGGTCCATCTCGGTCACCGTGTACCCGAGGGCGTCGGCAGGGTCGGCGGGCAGCGGATCGGCGGGCACCGACGGGTCGGCGACGAACATGGTGGGCGCCGGACCCCAGGACAGCGAATCCAGTGGCAGACGCAGACCGGCCGGCGAGGTTCCCGGCGTCAGCACGAGTCGTCCCCGACGCGTGATCCACTGCGCGCTCTGCCATGTGGTGCCGTCCTCGGAGCGGCTCAGCGGCAGCGCATGGCCGGTGGGGCCGGTGACGGCGGCGTCGAGTCTGGCGAGCATGTCCCGACGTGCAGTGACCGAGTCATCGTCGGGTCCGAGGTCGGCGGCCGACTCGTCATCGTCGTCGTCGGCCTCGGCGGCGGCTTTGGCCCACGTGGCCAGGCGCGCGGTGGCCAGGGTGCGATCGGCGCCCGGATCTCCCGGCGGCAGCGCGGCCATCTCGGCCATGCGGACGAGGGGATCCTCGAACAGCGGCATCACCTGCGAGGTGGGTAGGCCCAGGCGGGTGGCGAACGCGGTCAACAGTTTTTCCGCGCCCCCGTTGCCGGTCACGGCATCCGGCGCCGGACCGGCCGTCTCGGTCTTGATGCTCGCCGCCGCCGCGGCCCGGGTGGCCCATGGATCGGCCAGCAACTCCGGGCGACGCCAGACGGGCTGTCCGTCGTTGCGCCACATCAACGCGATCTGCCAGCGCGGCAACGGTTCTCCCGGATACCACTTGCCCTGGCTGCGTTGCACCAGGCCCTGCTGCGCATAGGCCTGCTTGAGGCGGGCCGCGAGTGCCGAGCTCAGTTCGCGCTTGTGCGGACCGTCGGCGTCGGTGGTCCATTCGGGATCGCTCTGGTTGTCCAGTGAGACGAACGTCGGTTCCCCGCCCATGGTGAGCCGCACGTCGTTCTCGGCCATCTTGGCGTCCACCTCGGCGCCGAGTTCGGAGACCCGCTTCCACTGGGAGGCGGTGTAGGGCAACGTGACCCGCGGGTCCTCGTGGAATCGGGCCACCACATTGGAGAAGTCGAGGGTGGCGTGGCAGGGACCGGTGGAACCGGTGATCGGCGCGGCCCCACCAGGATTGGGGGTGGCCGCGAGCGGGATGTGTCCCTCCCCGGCGAACAGGCCCGAGGTGGGGTCCATACCGACCCAGCCGGCGCCGGGCAGATACACCTCGGTCCACGCGTGCAGGTCGGTGAAGTCGGCGTCGGGACCCGACGGACCGTCGATCGATTTGATGTCGGAGGTCAACTGCACGAGGTAGCCGGAGACGAAGCGGGCCGCGAGTCCGAGTTCACGCAGCAACGCCACCAGCAGCCAGGCGGAGTCACGACATGAACCGATCGCGCTCGACAGTGTGTACTCGGGTGTCTGCACGCCCTGTTCGAGGCGAACCGTGTACCCCACCGCTTCGCGCACAGCCTGATTGAGCGCCACGAGGAAATCGATGATGCGTGTCTCGGTGACCGGCTTGTGCGCCGCCGCGAACTCGGCGATCGACGGATGCACCGGCGCACCGGCGAACTCGCCCGCGGTGACGCCCACCGGGCGCAAGAAGATCTCGAGGTCCTCGCGCAGATCCTCCGGGTAGGTGAACCCGTAGTTCTCTGCCCAGTCCTCGATGAAGAAGTCGAACGGATTGATGGCGGTCATGTCGGCGACGAGGCTGACGGTGATCGACAACGACGACGACGGTTCCGGGAACACCAGCCGCGCCATGTAATTGCTGAACGCGTCCTGCTGCCAGTTCAGGAAGTGGTCGCCGGGCTCGACCTTCAGCGAGTAGGCCTCGATCGGTGTGCGCGAATGCGGTGCCGGACGCAGGCGCACCACGTGCGGGAAGATCTTGACGGCACGGTCGAACGCGTAGCTCGTACGGTGTTCCAGCGCCACCTTGATTGTCACCGGTCGCTCTCCCCACAGGTCGTTGATACGGCGGATGCCCGAGTAGAAATCTCATCACAGATGCCGGTACGGCGCCCGCCGGACAACGGGCTCACGGGTCGGACCGGCACCATCGGCGACGTGTCATGTCACCGGTGTGGACAACCGCCGGAACTAGTTGGTGGCAGGAGTGTCGGCGGGGGTCTCGGGCGCCGTCTTGGCCTTCGGCTTGGCGTCGATTCCGGATTCCTTGCGCTGCTGCGCGGTGATGGGGGCGGGCGCCTCGGTGAGCGGGTCAACGCCGCCACCGGACTTGGGGAATGCGATGACCTCGCGGATCGAACTCTCCCCGGCGAGCAGCGCGGTGATGCGATCCCAGCCGAAGGCGAGACCGCCGTGCGGCGGGGCGCCGTAGGCGAAGGCGTCGAGCAGGAAGCCGAACTTCTCCTGCGCCTCGTCGTGGCTGATGCCCATGATCGCGAAGACGCGTTCCTGCACGTCACGTCGGTGGATACGGATCGACCCGCCGCCGATCTCGTTGCCGTTGCACACGATGTCGTAGGCGTAGGCCAGCGCGGCACCCGGATCGGATTCGAGCGCGGGCAGCGATTCGGGCTTGGGCGAGGTGAAGGCGTGGTGCACCGCCGTCCACGCTCCGGAACCGACGGCGACGTCGCCGGCCGCGGTGGCCTCGTCGGCCGGTTCGAACAGCGGCGCGTCGACCACCCAGGTGAACGCCCAGTCCGCGGTCGCCGGATCGATGGGGTCGCCGGGCGCCGGGATCAGGCCCAGACGTGTCGCGATCTCGCCGCGCGCGGCACCGAGCAGGGCGCGCTGCGCCTTGGCCGGACCCGCCGCGAAGAACACGCAGTCGCCCGGGTTGGCGCCGACATGGGCGGCCAGGCCGTCGCGTTCCTCCTCGGAGAGGTTCTTGGCGACCGGACCGCCCAGGGTGCCGTCCTCGGCCACCAGCACGTACGCCAGGCCTTTGGCGCCGCGCTGCTTGGCCCATTCCTGCCAGGCGTCGAGGGTGCGACGCGGCTGCGACGCCCCACCGGGCATCACCACGGCACCGACATAGGGTGCCTGGAACACGCGGAACGGGGTGTCGGCGAAGTAGTCGGTGCATTCGACGAGCTCGATGCCGAACCGCAGGTCGGGTTTGTCGGTGCCGAATCGCCGCATCGCCTCGGCGTAGGTGATCCGCGGGATCGGAGTGGTGATCTCGACGCCGATCACCTTCCACAGGGCCGCGACGATCTCCTCGGCCAGCGCGATCACGTCGTCCTCGTCGACGAAGCTCATCTCGATGTCGAGCTGGGTGAACTCCGGCTGGCGGTCGGCGCGGAAATCCTCGTCGCGGTAGCAGCGCGCGATCTGGTAGTAGCGCTCCATACCGGCGACCATGAGGAGCTGTTTGAACAACTGTGGGCTCTGCGGCAGGGCGTAGAAGGTTCCCGGCTGCAGGCGTGCGGGCACCAGGAAGTCGCGGGCTCCCTCGGGTGTCGAACGCGTCAAGGTAGGGGTCTCGATCTCCACGAAGTCGTGGGCGGCCAACACGCCGCGCGCCGCCGCGTTCACCTTCGACCGCAGGTGGATCGCCGCGTTCGGCGCGTCGCGACGCAGGTCGAGGTAGCGGTACTTCAGTCGCGTCTCCTCACCGGGGGTCTCATCGAGCTGGAACGGCAGCGGGGCCGCCTCGTTGAGCACCTCGAGCGTCACCGCGTTGATCTCGACGTCACCCGACGCCAGGTTAGGGTTCTCGCTGCCCTCGGGGCGCACCTCCACCACACCGGTCACCGCGATGACGTATTCGGCGCGCAGGCGGTGGGCCTGCTCGGCGACCGCCTCGTTGCGGAACACCACCTGGACCAGGCCGGAACTGTCGCGCAGGTCGATGAACACCACTCCGCCGTGATCGCGGCGGCGGGCCACCCATCCGGCGACGGTGACGGTCTGCGACGCGTCGGCGCGGCGCAGCGAACCGGCGAAATGCGTGCGGAGCACTGAGTTCCTTCCTTGCGGGACGTGACGCGCACCCGCGCATCGAACATGCGGCCGGGGCGTCGTGAACATCACCGATGGTAGTTCGTGGCGCGTGTGGCCCATCAACCCGGTGTGATGGGTCCGCTCGCGACGGAATCAGCCGGATCGTCGTCGGGGCGTGCGATCATTTCCCCGTGACGTTCAGCGGTAGTGGCTCGATCGACAGCGGTTCCGTCTCCTCCGGCGGTGGCGGTGGAGGAGGCGGCGGTGGACGCATCGCGCTGGGCGGCGGCGCCGGTCTGATCATCACCATCGTGGCCTTGTTGTTCGGCATCAACCCGGGCGACGTCATCGGCGGGTCCTCCGGTCAGGGCGCCACCACGAACTCCGCGTCGCAGGAGCAGATCCAGCAGCACCTGGATTCCTGCACCTTCGAGATGGCCAACAACGGCGACGCGATCTGCCTGATCAAGGCCACCACGAACAGCCTCGACACCACGTGGCCCACGCTGATGAAGGGCTACACCCCGCCGCAGACCAAGATCTTCAGCGGCTCGGTGAACACCGGCTGCGGCGCGGCCACCGCGGCCACCGGGCCGTTCTACTGCCCCGTCGACAAGACCGCCTACTTCGACCCGTCGTTCTTCGCCGAACTCGAACGGATGGGTGGAAGCGACGGCGCCCTCGCCCAGGAGTACGTGGTGGCGCACGAGTACGGACATCACGTGCAGAACCTGACCGGTGCACTGGCCAAGGGGCAGCGGATGGGCTCGCAGGGGCCGCTGTCGGGGTCGGTGCGGGTGGAGTTGCAGGCCGACTGCCTCGCCGGGATCTGGGCCACGCACGCCGACGAGGGACCCAACGCAACCCTCAAACCGCTGACGCCCGACCAGATCGCGGGGGTGATCCAGACCGCGAAGGCGATCGGCGACGACACCATCCAGGGGGCGAATTCGAACCCGGAGGGCTGGACCCACGGTTCGGCCCAGCAGCGCGCCCGCTGGTTCACCGTCGGCTACAAGTCGGGCGACCCGCGCCAGTGCGACACCTTCGCGACCAACGACTTGTGAGCACCGCTCAGGCGTCGCGGCGCTCGCCGTCGGAGGTGGATGCGATCGCCGACGCGCATGTGGCCGCGTCGGTGAACCTCGACCCGATCCTGGCCACCGAGTACGGCGTCGCCGGGCACGACCGCGTGCTGACCGACTTCTCCCCCGACGCGGTGATCGCGCGCGCGGACCTCAACCGTGCGACGCTGACCGCGCTCGACGCCGCCGAGCAGGTCGATCACATCGACCGCGTGACCGTCGCGACCATGCGGGCAAGTCTGCGCCGTGAACTCGCCCTGGCCGACGCCGGCGAGCTGACCGGCGAGTGCAATGTGATCGCGTCGCCCCTGCAGGCCGTCCGCGACATCTTCGACCTGATGCCCACCGACACCGCCGATCAGCGTGCGGACATGATCCACCGCATCGCGGCGATCCCGGCGAGCGTGGCGACGATGGTCGCCGGGCTCGACCGCCGCTTGTCGGTGGGCCCGCCCATCGCCGCGCGGCAGGCAGAACTAGTGGCAGCGCAGGCCGACGCCGCGACCGACGCCATCTCGGCCAACACCGGACCACTCGCCGACGACCCACGGTTGGCCGCCGACCTCGACACCGCACTCGCGTCGGCGGGCACCGCCTTCGACCATCTCGCCGAGGTGCTGCGCACCAGGGTGCTGCCGCAGGCCACCGACGACGACTCCATCGGCCGCGACCGCTACCTGCTGCGCCTACCGCACTATCTGGGCACCGACGTCGACCCGGACGAGTCGTATGCCTGGGCGCTGGACCATCTGCGCTCGATCGTCACCGAACAGCAGGCCATCGCCGACGATCTGCTCGGCCCCGGCGCGAGCGTGGCCGACACCCTGGGATTCCTCGACGCCGACCCGCGCTACCAGATCGACGACCGGCACGCCTTCGTGGCGTGGATGCAGGCGACGTCCGATGCGGCCGTCTCCGGTCTGGCGGGCACGCATTTCGACATCCCCGAACGCCTCACCCGGCTGGAGTGCCGGCTGGCGCCGTCATCGACTGGCATCATCTACTACACCCAGCCCACCGCGGACCTGTCGCGTCCCGGCCGTATGTGGTGGGCGGTGCCGCCCGGCCAGACCGTGTTCCACACGTGGCAGGAGAAGACCACCGTCTACCACGAGGGCGTCCCGGGCCATCACCTGCAGCTGGGGTCGGCGATCGTCGACCCCGATCTGAACTCGTGGCGCAAGCTCGCCTCGTTCACCTCTGGTCACGGTGAGGGCTGGGCGCTCTACGCCGAACGCCTGATGGCCGAACTGGGCTGGCTCGACGACCCGGGTGACCGGATGGGCATGCTCGATTCGCAGCGGCTGCGGGTTGCGCGTGTGGTCGTCGACATCGGGGTGCACTGCCGACTGCCCGCCCCGGAATCGCTGGGCGGCGGGATCTGGGATGCGGACAAGGCGTGGCGATTCCTGACCTCGTCGGTCGCCATGGACCGGGCCGTGCTGCGGTTCGAACTCAACCGCTATCTCGGCTGGGCCGGTCAGGCACCGTCGTATGCGCTCGGGCAGCGGGTGTGGGAACAGACCCGCGAGGTGGCGTTGGGCCGGCACCGCGGGTGGTCGCTCAAGGATTTCCACACCCGCGCGCTCTCGTTGGGCGGGGTGAGCCTCGACGTCCTGCGCAGCGAGATGACCCGCTGAGCCGCACTCGATGTAGGCAATGCTTCACACATTCAGCGTTTCCACAGCACCGTTGCGACAGAGTCGTGGGTCATGGGAACCATCAACGGGCTTCCGGCCCATCCGCTGTTCGTGCACCTGGCCGTCGTCGCGATCCCGCTGGCCGCGATTCTCGGCATCACCGCCGCGCTCTGGCCGGCCGCGCGGCGACGGCTGGGCGTGATCACCCCGATCGTGGCGCTCGTCGCCATGATCATCACCCCGCTGACCACGTCGGCCGGGGAATCGCTGGCGAAGACCAAGGAGCCCAATTCGGTACTGGCGCGCCACATCGACCTCGGAGACCAGATGATCTACTGGGTCGCTCCCCTGTTCGTCGCGATCACCCTCGGGTGGGCGATCACGATTCCGGTGCTGCGACAACGGGTTCCGTCGGTATCCGACCGCACCTATCGCATCGTGTCGGTGACGTTGTCGACGGTGGTGGTCATCGCGGCGGTCGGTTCGATCGTCATGGTGTTCCTGGTGGGCGACAGTGGGGCGCGCTCAGTCTGGACCGAGTGACCCGGTGATCGACGAACCGGGCGACCCTGGATACGCCGTCGCCGGGGCCAGCCGCGCGGTCCAGCGTTCCTCGATCCGGCCATACCGCCAGACCGCCAGCGACACGATCCAGGTGATGACGAACAGTCCCACGATCACGAACCCGAGAGCATTGAGATCGAGGCCGGACACGTCGTCCCAGAACGGTCCGGTCCACCCGAACTCGTCGGCGAGCAGCGAGAGGATCTCGATGGTGCCGATCCCCACTGCCACCAGCACCGACAATCCGGTGATGATGAGGTTGTAGTAGACCTTGCGCACCGGATTGGCCAACGCCCAGCCGTAGGCGAAGTTCATGAACGATCCGTCGATGCTGTCGAACAGACTCATTCCCGCCGCGAACAGCACCGGCAGGCACAGGATCGCGTACCAGGGCAGGCCCGCCGCAGCGCTCGAGCCGGCCAGCACCAGCAGTGCCACCTCGGTGGCCGTGTCGAAGCCCAGACCGAAGAGCACCCCGATCGGATACATCTGCCACGGCTTGGTGACCACCTTCATGAACCGGCCGAGTAGGCGATTCATGAAGCCGCGGTTGTTGAGGTGCTCTTCGAGCCGGTCCTCGTCGTAGACGCCGTTGCGCATGTCCCGGAACACCCGGAGGATGCCGACCAGGATGACCACGTTGATCGCCGCGATCAGGTAGAGGAAACCGCCCGAGACGGTGGTACCGATCAGCCCGGTCACGTGGTGCAGCGCCGACGAATCGTCCTCGACCGGTCCGGCGAGTGCCCTGATCCCGAACGCGAGCAGCACGGCGAGGCCGAACACGATCGTGGAGTGACCCAGGGAGAACCAGAATCCCACCGTCATGGGCCGTTTGCCGTCGGCCATGAGTTTGCGGGTGGTGTTGTCGATGGCGGAGATGTGGTCGGCGTCGAACGCGTGGCGCATCCCGAGGGTGTACGCGGTCAGCCCGATCCCGACACCGAGGGTCTTCTGCCCGACGGTGAAGTGTTCGGGCGCGACGAACACCACCAGCGTCACCCACCCGACGACGTGCAGCGCCGCCACGACGGCGATCATGCCGCCCACGCTCGCCCATTCGCGCGGGGTGAGCGCCGACCTGATCCGCCCGGTGCGTCGGCGAGTGTCGATATCGGTCATGGGGCGACCGTACGCACGGCACTCTCATCTGAACAGGCGAACCGATGACGAACTGACCTTCCGGACAGGCATCTCAAGCGGATCGGATAGTCCAGTGCACCAACAGGATTCGCGGGCGAATCGTGCGCATTGCCGGTTTCGTCAGGGTCACTGCCCGAGCAGTGCACGCACCTCGTCGACGATGCGCTCCAGCGCCACCTGATGCTGGTCGCCGGTGGCGAGATCCTTGACCTCCACCTTGCCGTCGGCGAGCTCACGATCCCCGAGTACCAGCGCGAGCCGGGCCCCCGACCGGTCGGCCGCCTTCATCGCGCCCTTGAGTCCACGATCGCCGTAGGCGAGGTCGACGCTGATCCCGGCGCTGCGCAATTGTCCTGCGACACCGACCAATTCAGCTTTCGCATCGGTGCCCAACGGCACCCCGAACACCTGACAGCGGGCGATGTCGGCGTGCGCGACGCCCTCGGCCTGCAATGCGAGCATGGTGCGGTCCACACCGAGTCCGTACCCGATGCCGGACAGATCCTGCTTGCTGCCGAGCTGGCGCATGAGTCCGTCGTATCGTCCACCACCGCCGATCCCCGACTGCGCGCCCAGCCCGTCGTGCACGAATTCGAATGTGGTCTTCGTGTAGTAGTCCAGTCCGCGCACGAGTCGCGGGTTGATCTCGTAGGGCACCCCGAGCTGACGCAGATGCGACAGCACGCTCTCGAAATGCCCGCGCGCGTCGTCGGAGAGGTGGTCGAGCATCAGTGGGGCGTTCGCGGTTGCCGCGCGCACGTCGGGTCGCTTGTCGTCGAGCACGCGCAGCGGATTGATCCTCGCCCGCTCACGCGTGGCGTCGTCGAGGTCGAGTCCGGCCAGGAACTCCTGCAGCACTTCCCGGTACTGCGGCCGGCACGTGTCATCGCCCAGCGACGTGATCTCCAGCCGGAAACCGGACAGTCCGAGCCGCCGGTAGCCCTCGTCGGCGATCGCGATGACCTCGGCGTCGAGCGCCGGATCGTCGACGCCGATGGCCTCCACCCCGACCTGCTGGAGCTGCCGGTAGCGACCGGCCTGGGGCCGTTCGTAGCGGAAGAACGGTCCGGCGTAGCAGAGTTTCACCGGTAGCTGGCCGCGGTCGAGACCGTGTTCGATCACCGCGCGTACCACCCCGGCGGTGCCTTCGGGACGCAACGTCACCGACCGGTCGCCGCGGTCGGTGAAGGTGTACATCTCCTTGCTCACCACGTCGGTCGACTCGCCCACGCCGCGGGCGAACAGCGCCGTCTCCTCGAAGATCGGCAACTCGATGTGCCCGTATCCGGCACGCCGGGCCGCCTCGGTGAAGGTGTCGCGCACCTTCCGGAAGTCCGCCGAGTTCGGCGGGTAGTAGTCGGGGATGCCTTTGGGCGCGGTGAAATCGGCGCTCACAGTCTTCTGCTTCCCTTCTGTTGGCCCGGTTCGCCGAGATCCGCGAGGAACGGGTTGGTCGCTCGCTCCTGTCCGATCGAGGTCTGCGGCCCGTGGCCGGGCAACACCTGGGTGTCGTCGGCGAGCGGTAACAGTTTCGCCGCGATGGAGTTGAGCAATTGCTGATGGTTGCCGCCGGGCAGGTCGGTGCGCCCGATCGATCCCGCAAACAGTACGTCACCGGAGAAGCACACCGGCACGGTGACGGGCGCACCGTCGTCGCCGGCCACCTCGACGTCGGTGCCGAGCAGCACCGATCCCTGGGTGTGGCCGGGCGCGAGATCCACCGAGAACCGGATTCCGGCGAGTTCCACCGCCTCGTCGTCGCCGAACTCCACCACCTTCTCGGGTTCGCGGAACTTCAGCGCCCCGATGACCGCCTCCAGCGCCCGCCCCAGACCCGATCCGGGGTCGGCGAGCATATGTCGGTCGGCGGGATGGATGTAGGCGGGGATGGCGAACTCGTCGCACAGATCCGCGGCGCTCCACGTGTGGTCGAGGTGGCCGTGGGTCAGCAGCACCGCCACCGGGGTGAGGCGGTGCTCGGCGAGCAGTTCCTTCACGCGCGGACCCGCATCCTGGCCCGGGTCGACGATGATCGCCTCGGCGCCTTGCTCCCGCGCCACGATGTAGCAGTTCGTCTGGAACATGCCCGCGGCGAATCCGGTGATCAGCATGTGGTCTCCTCATTCGGGCCGTGCGGGGTGGCGCCCGCCTGCGTTCACCCGCTGTCCATTGTGGACCAGGCAGTAACGATGCCCTCCCACCACCCGGGACAATGGCCGTCCACCAACCGGACAAGTCCCCGTCGACCACCCGGCCACGACGCGCCCACGACGGACCTGGCTGGGGAACTCTCAGGGTGTGCTGGCACACTTGCGTGTCGATACCGCCCAACGGGTTGCCAGTCAGACGTGTCAGGAGGGGCCACCAGCGTGACCACCAACGAGGAGCGCCGCGAGGCAGCCAAGCGCAAGCTGGAAGAGCGGCTCGAACGCGAACGTCAGGAGCGTCGACGCCGCCGCATCATCATCACCTCGGTGTCGACGGTGCTGGTGGTGGCAGTGGTGGCCACGGTCACCACCATTGTGGTCAAGAAGATCCTCGACGACAGGGAAGCGGCGCGGTGGACGTCGTGCACCTACGAGAATCAGCCCGACCGGCTCAAACCGATCCCCACCGACCCACCGCAGGGCGTCCCGGCCAATCAGGTCGACGAGTACCGCAAGTACGCCGCCGAGATGAACAAGATGATCGCCGAGGGCATCCCGAAGAAGAAGACCGCGCCCAAACCCGGCGACCGCCAGCTGAAGTCGGGTGACGTGTCGGCGACCTTCGACACCACCCAGGGCACCATCCCGGTGACGCTGACCCGCGCGAGCGCGCCGTGCAACACCGGTGCGGTGATCTCGCTGATCCAGGACAAGTTCTACAACGACTCACCGTGCCACCGGATGACCACCAGCGACACCCTCAAGGTGCTGCAGTGCGGCGACCCCACCGGAACCGGCGCCTCCGGCCCCGGCTGGAGCAGTCCCGACGAGCCGCCGACGAACCTGAAGCCGGCCGGGCAGCCGAACCCGATGACCGGTCAGCAGGCGGTGATCTACCCGCGCGGCACCATCGCCATCGCGAACAGCAACCAGGGCGGGCAAAGCAGCAACACCGGGTCGAGCCAGTTCTTCCTGGTGATCCAGGACAGCCAGCTCTCCCCCGACTACTCCGTGGTCGGCAAGGTGGACCCCGAGGGGCTCAAGGTCCTCGACAAGGTCGCCGCCGGCGGCGTCACGCCGGGTCCCTCGGGTGAACCGACCGACGGCAAGCCCAAGCTGCCGGTCACCATCACCGCCGCGACCATCACCGGTGGCGACCTGGACTGAGGCGCCGCGGCGACAGGACGCCAACCGTTCCCGCGGATCGAATTCCTTCCCGCGTACGGAATCCCGTGCGCGGGAAGGAAACCGTGACGCGGGAAGGGTCAGGCCGCCGAGGTCACCCGGTAGACGTCGTAGACACCTTCGACGTTGCGGACCACGTTGAGCACGTGTCCGAGATGCTTGGGGTCACCCATCTCGAAGGTGAACTTGCTGATCGCGACCCGATCGCGGCTGGTGGTGACCGACGCCGACAGGATGTTCACCCGCTCGTCGGCGAGCACCTTGGTGACATCCGACAGCAGCCGGTGCCGGTCGAGGGCCTCCACCTGGATCGCCACGAGGAACACCGATTCGGCCGACGGCGCCCACGCCACCGGGATGATGCGCTCGTTCTGCCGGCGCAGTTCGTCGGCGTTGGTGCAGTCGGTGCGGTGCACGCTGACACCGCCGCCGCGAGTGACGAATCCGAGGATGTCGTCACCGGGAACGGGTGTGCAGCACTTGGCCAGCTTGATCGCGACGTTGTCGACCCCCTCGACCACGACGCCTGCATCGCCGCCGGTGCGGGTGCGGGCGGGCATCGTCGACGGTGTGGAGCGTTCGGCGATCTCCTCGGCCGCGTCGTCGATGCCGCCGAGCGAGGCCAGCAGTCGATTCACCACATGCCGCGCGGACACGTGGTTCTCGCCCACCGCGGTGTAGAGGGCGGTGACGTCGCTGTAGCGCAGTTCCTTGGCGATCGCGGCCATCGACTCCGCACTCATCAGCCGCTGCAACGGGAGTCCGCCGCGGCGGACCTCCTTGGCGATGGCGTCCTTACCCGCCTCGAGCGCCTCCTCGCGACGCTCCTTGGCGAACCACTGCCGGATCTTGGCCTTGGCTCGCGGGGACACGACGAAGTTCTGCCAGTCCTTGCTCGGACCGGCGTTGGCGGCCTTCGAGGTGAACACCTCCACCACCTCGCCGTTCTCGAGCGTCCGTTCGAGCGCGACGAGGCGACCGTTGACCCGGGCGCCGATGCACCGGTGCCCGACCTCGGTGTGCACGGCGTAGGCGAAATCGACCGGGGTGGAACCCGCGGGCAGCGTGATCACGTCACCCTTGGGGGTGAAGACGAAGATCTCCTTGACCGCGAGGTCGTAGCGCAACGACTCGAGGAACTCGCCGGGGTCGGCGGCCTCGCGCTGCCAGTCGAGGAGTTGACGCATCCACGCCATGTCCTCGACCTCGGCGATATCGGAGCGTCGGCCGGACTTGCGGTCCTTGTAGCCGTTCTCCTTGTAGCGCCAGTGCGCCGCGATTCCGAACTCGGCGGTGCGATGCATGTCATGGGTGCGGATCTGCACCTCGAGCGGCTTGCCCTCCGGGCCGATCACCGTGGTGTGCAGCGACTGGTACACGCCGAAGCGGGGCTGGGCGATGTAGTCCTTGAAACGTCCTGCCATCGGCTGCCACAGCGAATGCACCACGCCGACCGCCGCGTAACAGTCACGCACCTCGTCGCACAGGATGCGCATCCCCACCAGATCGTGGATGTCGTCGAACTCGCGTCCCTTGACGATCATCTTCTGATAGATCGACCAGTAGTGCTTGGGCCGTCCCTCGACGGTGGCGGAGATCTTGGCCGCCGACAACGCGTTGTTGATGTCGGCGCGCACCCGCGCCAGGTAGGTGTCGCGCGAGGGCGCGCGGTCGGCCACCAACCGCACGATCTCCTCGTAACGCTTGGGATGCAGAATGGCGAACGAGAGATCCTCGAGTTCCCACTTGACCGTCGCCATACCGAGCCGATGTGCCAGCGGCGCAATCACTTCGAGCGTTTCACGGGCCTTGCGTGCCTGCTTCTCCGGCGGCAGGAACCGCATCGTCCGCATGTTGTGCAACCGGTCGGCCACCTTGATCACCAGCACCCGCGGATCGCGCGCCATCGCGATGATCATCTTGCGGATGGTCTCGGCCTCGGCGGCGCTGCCCAGTGCCACCTTGTCGAGCTTGGTCACCCCGTCGACGAGGTGGGCGACCTCCGAACCGAAGTCGGATTCGAGCTGATCGAGGCTGTAGCCGGTGTCCTCGACGGTGTCGTGCAACAGGGCCGCCACCAGTGTGGTGGTGTCCATGCCGAGATCGGCGAGGATGGTCGCCACCGCGAGCGGGTGGGTGATGTAGGGGTCCCCGGACTTGCGCGTCTGCCCGCGGTGGCGTTCGTCGGCCACGTCGTAGGCATGTTGCAGCAACGCGACGTCGGCCTTGGGATAGATCTCCCGGTGCAGCGTCACCAGCGGCTCGAGGACCGGACGGACCGGGCTGCGGGTGGCGGTCATACGGCGGGCCAGGCGTGCCCGGACCCGCCGGGACGCGGAGGTGTGTGCGGTGTCGGGCGCGGCGGCGGTGGTCTCCGGCGCAGACGAGCGCTCGGCGTCCGGCACCGGCTGTGCGCCGTTGGTCACCGTGTCGGCATCGTCGGCCACCATCGGCCTCCTTCCGGCAGAACGGCTGTGCGCGGATTGCTGATCCGGACGAATCAACATCGCATGTGTCGAGTCTAGTCCGGCGGGTCGGTGCCCAGTGTCGTGGAGCGATGGAGCGAGAGGTCGGAGCCGATCAGTCCGCCGACAGCCGGGCCAGACGGGCCTTGCGCAGATTGGTGCGCACGATCCACGCGACGTCCGGGTCGGGGTCGTCGCGTAGCGCGGTGAACCGATCGAGTCCGTGGTCGGGGTCGGCGGCCACCGCTACACTCCAGCAGTAGCCCAATCCCTGACGCAGCACCCGCAGGTCGGGGTCGCGACGACGATCGGCGGGCCGGGCACGGATCAGCGCGGTGGCGCGCTCACACACCTCGATCGCGGCGGCGGCCATGCCCGGATCGCGCAGTAGTCGCGGTTCGCAGATCCCGGCGGCCGCCGCCCGGGCCACGAGCGGCTCGGGCCCACCCGCCCAGTCCAGCGCGACGGCAGCCATGGCGCGCGGGTCGTCGTCGGCCCAGCGCTGCAGTCCCATCGCAGCACCCTCGCGCACCCGCCACCGCGGATCGTCGGCCGCGGCGCGCAGCGCGACGAGCGTCGCATCGCGGTCGGCTGTCTGCTCGGCGAGCAGTCGTCCCAGTCCCGCGGCACCGCAGCACGCCAGGTACTCGTCGTCGGCGGCTGCGGCCGAGTGGATCATCGCCGGGGCCGCCTCCTCCACGAATGCGGCGAGCAAGCTCAGATTCGCCCGTGGCCCCGGCAGATTCGACTGTTCACCGAGCCAGGAGAACCACACGTTGACGTCGTCGGGCAGCGCCGCGAGTTCACGCCGGTAGTCATCGACTTTGCTCATCGCGAGTCCGCACTCATCCGAGATGCAGGTCTAATGGTCAGTTGTCGGTCACGACGGTGTGCACCGGAAGTGACTCGCCGAGTCCGCGGGCGATGGTCTCGCGGCCGCCGAGACCCTCGAGTTCCATGATCACCGCGACACCCACCACCGTGGCACCCGCGCGTTCGACGAGTTCTGCGGCGGCCAACGCGGTGCCACCGGTGGCCAGCACGTCGTCGACGAGGAGCACCCGCATGCCGGAGATGTCGATGCCACTGGCGGGGATCTCGAGCCGGGCCGACCCGTACTCGAGGCTGTACTCCACCGAGTGCACCGGGGGCGGGAGCTTGCCGCCCTTGCGGATCGCGAGGACGCCCACATCCAGTTCACGGGCCACCGCGCCGCCGAGGAGGAACCCGCGGGCGTCGATACCGCCGATCAGGTCGATGCCGCGGCACCCGTGGGTCAGCGCGGTGACGATCGACGACAGCCCGTCGCGGTCGGCGAGCACCGGGGTGAGGTCCTGGAACACGATGCCCGCCTCCGGAAAGTCCGGTACCCGGCGGGCGTGTCGGACGATGGCGGCCCTCGCCTCGGCCAGCGCTGCCTCCGTCACGTGCGTCGGAACCGCGGGCTCCTCGGGGGGCTTGGGCTCGGGAGGCATGGGCTCGAGAGGCACGGACTCGGGGGGTGTGGGCGACGCGTCGGCAGTACTCATGGCCTCACTCATCTCGATCGGTCTGGGCATGCGGTCGGATGGTCCGGGAGGGAATCCCGGTCACGGATGTGGTGCCGGCCACCACGCCCTGCGCGTGGCGAGGACGGCGTCCACGAGTGCGGTCACCTGCGGCAGTTGCTCCGGGCGGAACGGCCACAGGCCGACCTCCCCGCGCTGGAAGTCGACGGTCAACGTGGTGCCGTCGATCCGGCAGCCCACGATGAGGGCGGCGTGATACCGCGTCGACCCCTGGCGGTACGGCGAGAACACCTCGAGGACGCGGCCATCGAAAGCGGCCAGCCAGTTGTCGAGTGGCGCTTCGATGATGTCGCCCATCACTTGAGTATGGTCCATCGGTCCATGTTCCAGCCGGTCCCGTTGCGCGCCAGCCCGGCGACCGCATTGCCGACCCGATCATTCCACCGTCGTACCCGTGGCGCAGCGAACAGCGGCAGCGACGGAACACTTGCCCATGCGGCGTTCTCGATGGTGCGGACCAGTTCGAGACGGTCGGAGCCGAGCTGGGCCACGGCGAGCGCATCGATCGCCGCACTCACCTGCGGATCGCGAAATCCCGCGAGGTTCAGCGGATCCCCGCCGCGCAGTTGCTGGGCGTCGCGGATCGGGTCGGCGGCCCCGGCAGCGGCCATCGACGCCCCGTCGACGACGAGGATCGCGTCGACGTCGGTGCCGAGATCGGTGACACCGATCTGCGGCGACCCGGCGTCGACGACCGTGATCCCGGCGCCGCGGCACGAGTCGGCGATGGCGGCCACCATCTGTCGCCTGCGGTCGTCGGGCGCCAGATAGCCGATCCGTACACGGAGCGGGCCGTCGCGTCCGGCGTCGGCGAGCAACGCGCGGGTCCGGGCGGGATCCACCCGGAAGTAGCCCTGGCCGAATTCGTTGTTGATGGCGGCGGCCAGATCGTCGGCGGGGGCGAGTGTGCGCAAATTCCAGACCTGCGCGCCCTGACCGAACCCGCGGGTCAGACGATCGCGGGGCACGCACGAG
This sequence comes from Gordonia sp. NPDC003429, assembly GCF_053588575.1. NCBI lineage: Bacteria > Bacillati > Actinomycetota > Actinomycetes > Mycobacteriales > Gordoniaceae > Gordonia > Gordonia sp. NPDC003429. Next base: position 207,994 of record NZ_JBSFQF010000002.1, on the reverse strand, counting down.
GCGAATGCTCTACGCACCGCAGGGTCGGCGAAGGCGCCACTGCCGGAGAACACCAGTTCCTCCACGCCCAACGAGCGGCCGGGCGCGTCGCGCGCCTGCACCTGATCGGCGGCGCCGGCGTCGGAGGCGATGGCGTCACCATCGGTGAGTCCCGCGGTCACGTCGGCGATGTCGTACCGGCCGTCGGCGATGCGGCGGACGGCGTCGCCGCGCCGGTCGTGTAGGACGATCCGCGACACCTTGGGGGCATCGCCCCACCATTTCGGGTTGTCGGAGAGCACCAGCCCGCCCTCGCCGTATGAGCTGATCCGATACGGACCCGACGACGGGAACGTCCCGTCCTCCACCGCACCCGGGCGCAGGTCGAATCCGGTGTTCCATGCCTTGGCGATCTTGGCGATCACCGGACGGTTCATTGCCCGGATCGGTTCGATCACGTCGGCGACCTGCGCGTCGCGGGCCACCACCTGCGCGGGCAGGAGTGTGCCCGCCCCGAACAGCGACAGCCAGTCCCGGTAATCGCGCCCCGGCGCGAAGGTCACGGTGGCGGATTTGTCTCCGGGTGCGCAGCGCACATCGGTGATGTCGCGGTAGCCGGCGGTGGTGGCCGGTGTGAAGCCGGGCAGCCGTCCGCTCATCGCCGCCCACGCCAGCACCAGGTCGTCGCAGTCGAGAGGCCGGCCGTCGGAGAAGACCGCGTCGGGGGCGAACTGGTAGCGCAGGGTGAGCACGGGTCCCGGCTGTGCGGTCACGGTGCCGATGTCGCGGTCGGGTGTCACCTGACCCGAGGCGCCCAGATAGCTGAATCCGGGGAACACCCGCGTGACGGCCATCAGCGCACCATCGGCGTTGCCGGCCACCGTGTTGGCGTTGACGGTGGACAACCGCGCATCCACGACGTAGTCGAGCTGAGGTTCGGCGTCCTCCGAGCAGGCAACCGTCAGTCCGAGTACACCCGCCGCAACGAGCAGCAGGGCGGTGACCCGCCCGGTTCGCCTCCCCATGGCACGCGAGACTAGCGGTTGCGGCGTCGTTTACCGGTGGGAGCGGCCTTCTCGGCCGTGTCACCGGAGGTGTCGACGCTCGCAGCGCGCGTCGAGGTCCGCCCACGCACCGGACGATCGTCGGCGCCGGGCGTCTCGCCGGCGGCCACCGCGGCCCGACGGTCGAGCACCTTCTTCGTGTGGCGGCTGATGTCGCCGCGCCGTTCCTTCAGCGTCACCAGCAACGGCGCCGCGAGGAAGATCGACGAATACGCACCGACCACGATTCCGACGAGCTGAATGAGTGCCAGGTCCTTGAGGGTGCCGACACCGAGCAGCCACACCGCGATCACCATCAGGGCGATGATCGGCAGCACCGAGATCACGGTGGTGTTGATCGACCGCATCAGCGTCTGGTTGACCGCCAGGTTGGTCTGCTCGGCGTAGGTGCGGCGCGTGGTCTGGCGCACCGAGCGGGTGTTCTCGGACACCTTGTCGAAGACGACGACGGTGTCGTAGAGCGAGAAGCCGAGGATCGTCAGCAGGCCGATCACGGTGGCCGGCGTGACCTCGAACCCGACCAGAGAATAGATTCCCGCGGTGCAGATGATGTCGAAGAACAGCGACGCCAGCGCCGCCACCGACATCTCGCGGTCGAACCGGACCGCGATGTAGACGAAGACGATCACCAGGAACACGCCGAGCGCGATCAGCATCTTCTGGGTGATCTCACGTCCCCAGGTGGAGCTGACCTCGGAGATGCTGACGTCCTGAGTGGTCACCTCCGGCCCGAACGAGTCGGTCAGTGCCCGGGTGACCGCGGACGCCTGAGGCACCGTGAGAGCGTCGGTGCGCACCTGAACGGTCTCGCTGGATCCGGCCCCGGCCGTCTGCACGGACTCCGGTGCGTGGCCCAGCGCCTTCGACACCGCGTCCTCGACGGACTGACTGGTCACGTTGCTGCTGGTCGCGGGGATCGAAATCTGGGTACCACCCTCGAAGTCGATGCCGAAGCTGAACCCGCGGATGGCGATGGAGCCGATGCAGATCAGCAGGATCACCGCGGTGACGATGTACCACCGGCGGCGCTTCGACACGATCTCGAAAGCGCCTGTGCCGGTGTAGAGCCGGGACAGGAAGGAGCGATTGGAGTCGGCGACGAAATCGGCGTCCGACGCCGAGGTGGGTGCCAGCGCGGCCGTCGACCCGCTGTGGGTGCCGTTGCTGCTGCTCATTTCGCCGATCCTTCCGCGACGGCCTTGGCCTTACCGCCGGTTGTGCCGGGAGTCGCGGCCGCGCTGTCGCCGGCATCACTGCCCGCGCGCGGGGTGTGGCGACGCTGTCGGGCGACTTCGCTGACCGCACCCAGACCGTTGACGTTCGGTCGTGACATGAACGAGTTGCGGCTGGCGAGCACCACCAGCGGATGGGTCACCAGGAACACCACCACGACGTCGAGGATGGTGGTGAGTCCCAGGGTGAACGCGAAGCCGCGGACCTCGCCGATGGCCAGGGTGTAGATGACCGCGGCGGCGATGAAGCTGACCGCGTTGCCCGACCAGATGGTTCGCCGGGCGCTCGCCCAGCCGCGCGGCACCGCCGACCGGAAGCTACGGCCCTCGCGCATCTCGTCCTTGATGCGTTCGAAATACACCACGAACGAGTCGGCGGTCATGCCGATACCGATGATCAGACCGGCGATGCCGGCGAGGTCGAGGGTGAAGCCGATCCACCGGCCGAGCAGCACGATGATGCCGTAGACCATCGCCCCCGAACAGATCAGCGAGAAGATCGTCAGGAAGCCGAGCATCCGGTAATAGGCCAGCGCGTAGATGAACACCGCGATCAGACCGACCAGACCGGCGATCAGGCCGGCGCGCAGAGACGCGAGGCCCAGCGTCGCCGATACCGTTTCCGCATCGGACGTGGTGAAAGACAGTGGCAGCGAGCCGTACTTGAGAACGTTGGCCAGGTCGGTGGCCTCCGACTCGGAGAACGAACCGGTGATCTGGGTCTTGCCACCGGAGATCTGAGAGTTGATGCGCGGCGCGGAGACCACACGGCTGTCGAGGACGAAGGCCGTGGAGTTGCCGATGTTCTTGGCGGTGAAGTCGCTCCACGTCTGCGCGGCGTCCGGCTTGAAGTCCAGGTACACCGTCCACGCACCACTCTGCGGATCGGATCCGGAGCTGGCCGACTTGATGTCGCGGCCGTCGATGATCTCCGGGGCGAGGAGGTAGACCTGTTTGCCGTCGGTGGAGCAGGCCACCAGGTACTGGTCGGGTTTGTCGTTGCCGAGGAGGGGATCGTTGGCGCCCTTCGAGCAGTCCATCTTGGCCATCTGGGCCTTGAGGGCGTCGAGGTTGGCGTTGGCCGGGGCCTGCCGCTTCTGCTGCTCTTCGGCGATCGCTTTGGCCGATTCGTCGGCGGGCACCTCATTGGCCGGGGCCTGCTCACCGGGCGGCGTCGCGTTCGGCTGCGCCACCGCGTCCTGCGCGCTCACCACCGGCCGGATGAACAGACGAGCCGTCTGGCCGAGCGACTTGGCCTGCGCCCCATCCTGCCCGGGCACCGTGATCACCAGGTTGTTGCCATTGACCACGACCTCCGAGCCGGACACGCCGAGACCGTTGACGCGCTGCTCGATGATCTGTTTGGCCTGATCGAGCTGCTCGCGGGTCGGTGCGGCACCGTTCTCGGTGCGCGCGGTCAACGTCACACGGGTACCGCCCTGGAGGTCGATGCCCAGTTTCGGGGTGGGCGATCCTCCCCCGGTGAAGAAGATGAGGCCGTAGACCACCACGAGGAGGGCGAAGAACACGGCAAGGGGACGCCACGGCGGGATCTCTCGGGATCTGGCCGCTGCCCGGCGAGGGGTGGTCACGTTGTACTCGGTCTCCTTTGACACTGTTCCCATCGGCGCTGATCCACGCTCACGGGCGCGTACGGGCATGACGGTACGCGCACCGTCAGGGGGCGTCGATGGCCGCAGGCCACTCTACTGACCGGCCGGACGAAGGGGAAAACCTCCCCGACCGCGTGTGGGTGTTGCCGACTACTTCTCGGAGTCGGCCTGCTTGTCGGAGACCGAGTCGCCGGTGTCGGCGGGCCGCTGTTCGGCGGCGGGCTCGTCGAGGGCGGGCAACTCCCCCACCACCGAGCCGTCGACCGAGGTGAAGTCGTCGGCCCCGAAATCCTCTGCGCTGAAATCGTCGACACCGTCGACGGGGGCCGCGGGCGGGACGTATCCCGCGTAGGTGGCGGCGGCATCCTCGGTGGACACGACCTTCATGATGGCCAGCCGGTTCCAGCGGGTCACCACGCCGGTGGCGATCTCGACGTCGATGTAATCGGACGAGGTGGCGTCGATCACGGTGCCGAACAGCCCCGACGTCAGCTGCACCCGGGTGCCGGTCTCGACCGAGTTCTGCATCTGCTGGGTCTCGGCCATGCGCCGCTTCTGCTTGCGCATCGAGAACCACATGAAACCGGCGAGCAGGACGAGCAGGAGGGGAAAGAGCAGAGATGACATGGGGAGAAGATCAGTCCTTCATCAGATCGGGGGTTCATACCAGTGTGCCACGCCGCCGGGAAGGGATTTGCGTTGCCGACCGATTCGGCCGCACGGTCACAGTTCGTCGAAGAGGCTTTCCGTCCCGACGTCGCGGGGACGAACCCCGAATGTGGCGTTCATCGCGCCCGCCGGCGGGGTGAGGCCGAGGTGATGCCAGGCCGCCGCGGTGGCCACCCGCCCGCGCGGGGTGCGCGCCACCATGCCCGCGCGCACCAGGAACGGCTCACATACTTCCTCGACGGTGGCCGGCTCCTCGCCGACGGCCACCGCGAGTGTCGACACACCGACCGGTCCACCGCCGAATGCCCTGATCAACGCATTGAGCACAGCCCGGTCGAGCCGGTCGAAGCCGAGTTCGTCGACGTCGTACACGGCCAGCGCGGCCCGCGAGATGTCGACGGTGATCACCCCGTCACCGCGCACCTCCGCGTAGTCGCGGACCCGGCGCAGCAGCCGGTTGGCGATGCGCGGGGTACCGCGGGAACGACTCGCGATCTCCGCGGCGGCGTCATCACGCAGATCGATACCGAGAATTCGCGCCGACCGACGCAGCACGCGCACCAGTTCGTCGGTCTCGTAGAACTCCATGTGCGCGGTGAACCCGAACCGGTCGCGCAGCGGGCCGGTCAACGATCCCGACCGCGTGGTGGCGCCGACCAGGGTGAAGGGGGCGACGTCGAGCGGGATCGAGGTGGCGCCGGGGCCCTTCCCCACCACCACGTCGACGCGGAAATCCTCCATCGCCAGGTAGAGCATCTCCTCGGCGGGACGGGCGATGCGGTGGATCTCGTCGATGAACAGCACGTCGCCCTCGACGAGGTTGGAGAGCATCGCGGCGAGGTCGCCCGCGCGTTCGAGCGCCGGACCCGACGTCACCCGGATCGCCGCACCCATCTCGCTCGCGATGATCATGGCCAGCGACGTCTTGCCCAGACCGGGCGGACCCGACAGCAGGATGTGGTCGGGGGTACCGCCCCTACCCTTCGCTCCGTGCAGCACCAGTTCGAGTTGTTCGCACACCCGCGGCTGGCCGATGAAGTCGGCCAGCGACCGCGGGCGCAGGCCCGCATCGAAGTCTCCGTCGGAACGGACCGGGGTCGCGTTGACCTCCCGCTCGTCGGGCGGGATGTCGGCGCTCATGCGGTCTTGCCCAGCAGTGCCAGCGACTCACGCAGCACCCGCGATGCGTCGGCACCGGGATCGTCGGCGAGGACAGCGGTGACCGCCTTTTCCGCGGGTGCGGCGGTGAAACCGAGGCCCACCAGGGCCTCGGTCACCTGATCTCTCACCCCGGCACCGACCAGCGAGGGCCCCGTCGCGGTCTCCGACGCCGGGCGATCGACCTTGTCGCGCAACTCCACGACGAGCCGCTCGGCCACCCGTTTGCCGATGCCGGGCACGGTGGTGAGCGCTTTCACGTCGGAATCGGCGAGCGCACGGCGCAGCGCTTCGGGTTCGAGCACGGCCAGCGTGGCCATGGCCAGCCGCGGGCCGACCCCGGTCACCGTCTGCAGCAGCGCGAACAACGCGCGCGCGTCGGGTTCGGTGAAGCCGTACAGCGTCATGGAGTCCTCGCGGACGATCATCGACGTCAGCAGCGTGGACTCCTCCCCGCGCCGCATCTGAGACAACGTCGACGGCGTGGCGAGTACCCGATAGCCCACTCCGGCACAGTCGATCACGACGTGATCGAGGGCCACGTCGACCACCGGGCCACGTACCGAGGCGATCATGCACCCCTCCCTTCACGTGCGGGGATGATCCCTTGGCGCTGCCGTGCCCCGGCGATCTTCTCCCGATGCCGGGCGGCCGCAGCCTCCGCCTGCCGCTGCGCCTGGGCCAGACGCTCGGCCATCGGACCGCGCCAGCAGTGACAGATGGCCAGTGCGAGCGCGTCGGCGGCGTCGGCCGGGCGGGGTTTTGTCTGCATGCCCAGGATGCGTGTCACCATCGCGGTGACCTGGGATTTATCGGCGCGACCACTGCCGGTCACCGCTGCCTTCACCTCCGACGGCGTGTGAAACCGCACCGGGATGTCGCGCTGGCCGGCGGCCAACGCGATCACACCACCCGCCTGCGCGGTGCCCATCGCGGTGGACACCTGATTCTGGGCGAAGACCCGCTCGATGGCCACCACGTCGGGCTGATGGACGTCGAGCCAGTGACAGGCCGCGGTGTACACCGCCAGCAACCGCGCCGAGAGCTCCATGTCGGTGGGGGTGCGCACCACGTCGACGTCGAGTGCGGTGACCTGCCGGCCGGCACCGGACTCGACGAGCGCGATGCCGCATCGCGTCAGCCCCGGATCGACACCCATCACCCGCACCGCGACCTCCCTCGACACGCCGAACAACTGTTCGATAAGTGTAGCGAGCGTCCCCGACATCACCGCGCACCGACACGCGCGCCGGATCCGTGGCAGCAAGTTCGCTCACCGCGAAGTGCCGCTACCGGCGGACGCGGAATACCGGCGAGGCGATCAGGCGTCGAGTTCGGCGAGCACCTCGTCGCTGACGTCGACGTTGCTGTACACGTTCTGCACGTCGTCGCAGTCCTCGAGCGCGTCGATCAGCTTGAACACCTTGCGCGCACCCTCGGCATCGACGGGCACCTCCACCGACGCCCGGAAATCGGCCTCCGCCGAGTCGTAGTCGATCCCCGCATCCTGCAGCGAGGTGCGCACGGCCACCAGGTCGGTGGGTTCGCTGACCACCTCGAAGGTCTCGCCGAGATCGTTGACCTCCTCGGCACCCGCGTCGAGGACGGCCATCAGGATGTCGTCCTCGCTCTGCCCGTTCTTCTCCAGCGTCACCACACCCCTGCGGGTGAACAGGTAGGCCACCGATCCGGGGTCGGCCATGTTGCCGCCGTTGCGGGTCATCGCGGTGCGCACCTCACCGGCCGCGCGGTTGCGGTTGTCGGTGAGGCATTCGATCAGGATGGCGACGCCGTTGGGTCCGTATCCCTCGTAGGTGATGGTCTGCCAGTCGGCGCCGCCGGCCTCTTCACCGCCGCCGCGCTTGCGCGCGCGTTCGATGTTGTCGTTGGGAACCGAACTCTTCTTGGCCTTCTGGATCGCGTCGTAGAGGGTGGGGTTGCCCGCCGGATCGCCACCCCCGGTGCGCGCGGCCACCTCGATGTTCTTGATCAGCTTGGCGAACATCTTGCCGCGCTTGGCGTCGATGACCGCCTTCTTGTGCTTGGTGGTGGCCCATTTGGAGTGGCCGCTCATACTCTCCCGATCCTTTCCCGCATCCGGCGACGCTGCCGCGACGACGTCATCCGTCGATCTTACCGGCGCACATTCGGACGAAGTACTCATGCACCCGGCGATCCCCGGTCACCTCCGGATGAAACGACGTGGCCAGCACGCTCGCCTGCCGGACCGCGACCACCCGGCCCGCGGCCGGACCGTCCGGCACGGTGGCCAGCACCCGCACGTCCGAGCCCACCTGCTCCACCCAGGGCGCGCGGATGAACACCGCCCGCATCGGCGCGCCGTGGGTGATGCCGTCAACCTCCAGATCGGTTTCGAACGACTCCACCTGACGCCCGAAGGCGTTGCGGCGCACGGTGATGTCCAGGGCGTCGAGGTGACGCGCGTCGGGTCGGGTGTCGAGGATCTGCGAGGCCAGCAGGATCATTCCCGCGCACGACCCGTAGGCGGGCATCCCGTCGGCGAGACGCTCGCGCAGCGGGTCGTAGAGGTCGAAGACACCGAGCAGCCGGCTCATCGTGGTGGATTCGCCGCCGGGGATGATCAGTCCGTCCACCTCGTCGAGTTCGCTGCGGCGGCGCACCGCCACCGGCCGCGCCCCCGACGCCGACAACGCGGCGAGGTGCTCGCGCACGTCACCCTGCAACGCGAGAACACCGACACGTGGAGCCGACGACGTCGCGGTCACCTCGCCCGCCGGGCGTGCTGATCGGTGGGCATCTGCCGCCCGGTCCGCGACAATCCCTCCTGGGTGACCGCGGCCACGAGGGCTCCAGAGCGATCGAAGATGCGGCCCTGGGTCAGAGCGCGACCGGCACCGGCCGACGGCGAGGTCTGGTCGTAGAGCAGCCATTCGTCGGCCCGGAACGGCCGCATGAACCACATCGCGTGATCCAGCGAGGCCGCCTGTGGTTCGACGCCGGGATGGGGCACCTTCGACGATCCGAGCAGCGTCATGTCGCTCATGTAGGCGAGCGTGCACACGTGGATCACCGGGTTGTCGGGCAGACGATTGCGGTACCGGAACCACACGCGCTGCTGCGCGACCACGAGGTCGGAGGTGACCATGTCCTTGCGCGGAACGATCCGGATGTCGAAGTTCTGCCATTCCTTGAAGACGGCCTTCTCCTCGTCGGAGAATTCGTCGGACCTTTCGGGGAGCGACTCCGGGTCGGGCGCCGGTGGCATCGGGTCCTGATGTTCGATGCCCTCGTCGCCGCTGACGTGAAACGACGCCGACATCGTGAAGATGGCCTCGCCGTTCTGGATCCCGGTCACCCGTCGCGTGCAGAACGACCGCCCGTCGCGGATGCGGTCGACGAGGAACACCGCGGGAATGTCGGGGTTGCCCGGCCGCAGGAAGTAGCCGTGCAGCGAGTGCACCATGTACTCGTCGCCCACGGTGCGGGTGGCCGAGACGAGGGCCTGCCCGGCCACCTGACCACCGAACGTGCGTTGCAGATGACTCTCGAACGCTCCGCCGCGGTAGATGTCGGTCTCGATGCGTTCGACCCGCAGGATCTCCTCGATGGCTGCCACCCGACCAGTATTCCGTACGTGTCTCGACGGTTTCGGGCGGGCGGCGGCAGGCGGATCAGAGTTCCTCGAGGCGCACCAGTCCGTCCTGAACCGCCCGCGCCACCAGGCCCGCCTTGGTGGGCGCGGCCCGCCCGATCTCGGCGTACTTGGCGCGAATCCGGGTCAGGTGGGTGTTGACGGTACCCAGCGAGATGAACAGTTCTTGTGCGACAGCGGGTTTGGTGTCGACCATCAGCCAGGTGCGGAGCACCTCGACCTCACGTGCGGTCAGGTTCGGACGCTCGAGGCCGGGTACGGCCGCGTCGGCGGTGGTGCGCGTTTCGGCGCGGCTGTCGGCGGCGTCGGGTACGAGGTGCATCCGGCGGCCGGCAGACGGGCCGGACGGGCCGGTCGTGCCGGTCGGCTGCCCGGGAAGCGGCATGCGACGTGCGGCGAGCCGCGCCAGTGCCTCGCGGCGACGGGCGTCCGCCTCGACGCGACGGCGTGCGTCGTTGGCGGAGAAGTGCAGGTTTCGGGTGGTCTGGGCCGGTGCGGTCATGTCGGCGTCTCCTCGCGATCACTCGGCGCGGATACTCGATCCGGCCGGTCCCGGAAGGTCCGGTGTGATTGCAACGCTATGGCTGCCGGACAGACACGTCGATGGGGAGAACTCCCCTCCCATGGGGAGAACTCCCCATGGCATTCGCCCAGCTCAGAAGGGGTGCACGCAGGCACTGTGCCGCCTCGCGAGGGAATCTCCCCATCGGCGTGGGGAGTCTGCTCAACCGGCGGCGTTGCGCGCGGCCTCGGCGTCGATCATCGGCAGATCCGCGCGCGTGACGATCCGCGACGACACCGCGTACTCCACGAGCTTCGCGCGACGGTTGCTGGCCAGCCGCCCACCCCCGGCACGCATACCGCTCACCCCGAGTTGGTCGAGTTTGTCGCAGACGTTGTCGAGCTTGCGGTTGAACTTCGTCAACGGCCACCCCAGCCGTGCCGCCGCCTTCGCCGAAGACGGGATGGCGCTGGCCCCGGTCCCCTCTCGCCGGAGGATTTCCTCGGCGAGCACCACGATCAGCAGCTTCTGACTTTCGGTGAGGGTGGGAACACCCTGTGTGGTGCGGCCACCGGTGTATTCCGGCCGGGTGACCGACTGCACCCGCGGCGCGGTTGCGAACACATCGAGTTCGTAGGTGGTCGGCCCGGCGGTGAAGACGATCGTGGTGCGGCCGAACACCAGTGGCATGCGCGCACCCGGACCCAGCATGGCAGAAAACCCGACATCCCCCGCGGACACGCTCGCCGACAGGTGGGTGCCCAGGTTGGTGAGCCACCACAGGTCGTTCTCGTTGTGCAACACCAGGAATCGACGATGCAGATAGGGGTTGTCGTCGACCGAGAGGTCGGCTTCACGTCCGATGAAGAACCGCCTGCCGGGCGTCAGCGGGAATCGTTCGCCCACGTACTCGACGTAACTCATCCCCTCCGGAGCGGCCGACCCATCCGTTGTCATGACGATGTCACTCTCGCTCAGCTCGTCTCGCCGGCGGCGTCAGCCTCCCCGACAGGCACAGCGGCATCGGGCACAACGGCATCGGGCACAGCGGCATCGGGCACAGCGGCATCCGACGTACCGGCGTCGGCATCGGAGCCGGACACGGCAGACATCTGCACCGTGCTCACCGACTCGTGCACGCTGACCACGATCACCGTGACGTTGTCGTGCGCGCCGACGGCCAGCGCGGCGTCGACCAGCGTCTGCGCCGCCTGCTCGGCGTCGTCGGTGGAGGCAAGGATGTCGGCGATCTCGTCGTCGGGCAACTCCCCGGTGAGCCCGTCGGAACAGATCAGCAGCACGTCACCGGGCAACGCGACGGTGGTGAAGTAGTCGGCGACCGGATCCACCATTCCCGCACCGAGCGCGCGGGTGATCACGTTGCGCCGCGGGTCGACGCGCGCTTGCGCCGGGGTGAGCACCCCGGCGTCGACGAACTCCTGCACCTGCGAGTGATCCCGGGTCAACTGGTTGAGGGTGCCGTTCTGATACCGGTAGGTGCGCGAATCTCCGATGTTCACGATGAGCCACTGCGGTCCGTCACCGGTGCTCACCAGCACTGCCCCGGTGGCGGTGGTGCCCGCGCGACGATCGGAGTGGGCGTCGATCGACCCGATCCGGTCCTGCGCGTCGCCGAGCAGCCCGTCGAATTCGACGCGGGTGGCGTCGAGGCCGCCGGCGGTGTCGATACCGGCCAACGTCAGCAACGCCGCCTCGCTGGCGAGTTCACCACTCTCATGCCCACCCATGCCGTCGGCGAGCAGGTAACGACCGGGCAGCGCGAGTGCCGCATCCTCGTTGGTCTCACGCACCCGGCCCACGTTGCAGCACACCGACCATTCGAGCCGGAGGTCCCCGATGATGTCGGTGCCCGAGAGCGACGAGTCCCGGACGATGCTGACCGAATCCATGATCAGCAGATCCTACCGGCGACGCGACCCGGAACGCGGCGGGACATTCCCACTTGCCTCAGGGCGCCGGTGACGTCGGGCCGTTGAACGACGAGCTACCAGCCGCGTTCGGCGAGCCGGTGCGGAGCGGCGATGTCTTCCACGTTGATGCCGACCATCGCCTCACCGAGCCCGCGCGACACCTTGGCCAGCACGTCGGGGTCGTCGAAGAAGGTGGTGGCCTGCACGATGGCAGCCGCCCGCTGCGCCGGATTGCCCGACTTGAAAATGCCCGAGCCGACGAACACGCCCTCGGCACCGAGTTGCATCATCATCGCCGCGTCGGCCGGGGTGGCGATGCCGCCGGCGGTGAACAGCGTCACCGGGAGCTTGCCCGCGTTGGCCACCTCCACCACGAGTTCGTAGGGAGCCTGCAGTTCCTTGGCCGCCACGTAGAGTTCGTCCTTCGGCAGCGACGTGAGACGTCGGATCTCATCGCGGATCTTGCGCATGTGCGTGGTGGCGTTCGACACGTCGCCGGTGCCCGCCTCGCCCTTGGAGCGGATCATCGCCGCGCCCTCGGTGATGCGACGCAGCGCCTCACCCAGATTGGTGGCGCCGCACACGAACGGAACGGTGAAGGCGAACTTGTCGATGTGGTTGGCGTAGTCGGCCGGGGTGAGCACCTCCGACTCGTCGATGTAGTCCACGCCGAGGCTCTGCAGGATCTGCGCTTCGACGAAGTGACCGATACGCGCCTTGGCCATCACCGGGATCGACACCGCGGCGATGATGCCGTCGATCATGTCGGGATCACTCATCCGTGAGACCCCGCCCTGTGCACGGATGTCGGCGGGCACCCGCTCGAGTGCCATCACGGCGACGGCTCCGGCGTCCTCGGCGATCTTCGCCTGCTCGGGCGTGACGACGTCCATGATGACGCCGCCCTTGAGCATTTCTGCCATCCCCCGCTTGACGCGCGCGGTGCCCTGCCCGACCTGCGGGTCGGCACCGACGGCGTGTCCGTTGACCGATGCATCGGGTCCGGGAAGATTCCCTGACAGGAATTGGCTCACTGAAGTCTCCTGATGTCGCGTGAAACCGGCCTCGATCGGGCCGTGACCACCACCGAGGATACCGGCCGCACGCGCCGCGCCTCGGTTCAGGTGGGTCAGCCGTCACGAGCTTTCGGCGGAGGTGACCCGTTCGGAGATCTCGAAGTACCGCGGAGGTTCGGCGGTGCCGCCCAGTCGCAGCCACCGCACCGGCCGGCGGTCGGCGAGCGCGCGGGTGTCGCGCACGGCGTCGTTGTAGAAGCGCCGGGCCATCATCACCCGGGTCTCCGCGTCGGCCAGTTCGCCGACCAACGCGGCCGGCCGATCGCTGCTGCCGGTGCGGGCCAGCGCCGCCGACAATGCGTTCTCGGCATCCTCGCGCTCGGCCGCGGGGGCCTGCTCGGCCCGCACGGCGATGGCCGCCAGGTCGTGGGCGGCCCGACGTGTCGGCGCCTCGGGCGAGTCGGCCATTCCCGCGGCGATGGCGCGGGCAACCACGGATCGGCGTTCGAGGGCGGCTTCCAACGAACGGCGTGCCAGATCGACGCGAACATTGAGCCGGTCGAGGCGATTGGCCGTCTGGTAGGCCCAGGCGACCGCCAGCACCAGCACCACGACCACCACCGTGACGATGAACATGGTCGTCCCCGACACGGTGATACCCGACACCGTGACCCCCGATGCCCACGGCTGACCGGCCGGTACCTGCGGTGAGATCACCGATCCGCTCCCCTCAGTCCGATACCACTGGGTCCGACACCACTGGGTCCGATACCACTCAGTCCGATACCACGACGGGACCGGCGCCCACGGTGACCGTTTCGTAGACCCGCATGATCTGCTCGGCCACCCGCGACCAGTCGTAGCGGGCGGCACGGGCGCGACCGGCGGCCACCTGCGCGGCGCGTACCTCGTCGTCGGAGAGCAGCGTGATCACCGCGGCGGCCAGGTCCTCGGCCGAACCGGTGTCCACCAGGGTTCCGGCCCGGCCGTCGTCGAGGACCCGTCGGAAGGCGTCGAGTCTGCTGGCGATCACCGCGGCACCCGCCGCCATCGCCTCCACCAGCACGATGCCGAAACTCTCCCCACCGAGGTTCGGCGCCACGTAGACGTCGGCCGACGCCAGTGCCCGCGCCTTGGTCGCGTCGTCGACCTGACCGAGCAGCACCAGATGATCGGCGAGGGCGCCTGCGCGGCGTCGCAGCGCACGTTCGTTGCCGCCACCCACCACCAGCACCCGCACATCCGGAAAGGCCTCGACGATGCTCGGAAGCGCCCGCATCAGGATGTCGATGCCCTTGCGCGGCTCGTCGAAGCGCCCCAGGAACAGCACCGACCGTCCGGGCCGGGGATACCCGTCGAGCGGCTGCGCGCCGGCCAGCGCCGACACGTTGATGCCGTTGGGAATCTCCACCGCATCCGAACCCAGCGATTCCATCTGCCAGCGGCGCGCCAGCTCCGACACCGCGATCTTGCCCGCGATGCGCTCGTGATAGGGACGCAGGATTCCTTGGAAGACTTTGAGCCACAACGACTTCGACGTCGACGTGTGGAACGTGGTGACGATCGGTCCGAGTGCCACCATCAACGAGAGCATCGACAGCGACGGCGAGTTGGGTTCGTGCACATGGAGCACGTCGAATTCGCTGTCGGCGATCCAGCGGCGCAGCGTGAGGTATCCGTGCGGACTGAAGTTCACCCGGGACACCGAGCCGTTGTACGGGATCGCCAACGCCGGTCCCGCCGAGACCACGTAATCCGGTAGCGGGGTGTCGTCCGCCGCGGGCGCCAGCACACTCACCGTATGACCGGCCCCGATGAACACCTCGGCGAGTTCCACCACGTGCGCCTGCACACCCCCGGGGACATCGAAGGAGTAGGGGCAGACCATACCGATCCTCATCACGCGCCCTCGATCCGTTCGCGTTGCCTGCTGCTCCAGTCGGACTCCCAGAGCGGCTGCAGCATATGCCAATCCGCGGGATGGGCGGCGATGTTGGTCGCGAACGCGTCGGCGAGCGCCTGGGTGGTGGCAGCAACTCCCCCGCTGACGTCGAGCGGATCGTGCAGTCGGATCTGCGACCGCGATCCGGGCAGGAAGCAATGGTGGGTCGGGATGAGGGCCGCACCGGTCTCGATGGCCAGCCGGGCGGAACCGGCGGGCATCCGGGTGGGTTCGCCGAAGAACGTGACCGGCACGCCGTGTCGGCTGAGGTCGCGTTCGGCCATCAGACACACCACCCCGCCCGCGCGCAGCCGCTGCGCCAGAAGCTCGAAGGGCGGCTGCTCGCCGCCGGTGAGGGGAAAGATCTCGAAGCCGAGCGATTCGCGGTAGGCGACGAATCGTTCGAACAACGACTCCGGTCGCAGCCGTTCGGCCACGGTGGAGAAGCTCTCGCCGGTTCGGTCCACCAGCCACACTCCGGCCATGTCCCAGTTGCCGCTGTGCGGCAGCGCGAAGATCACGCCGCGTCGCTCGGCGTAGGCATCCTCGAATCGGGCCCGGTCGGGCGGATCGAAGTGCACCGAGGCGGCGGCCTGCGCCATGTCCATGGCCGGTAGCCGGAACGCCTCGTACCAGTAGCGGGCATAGGACGCCATGGCGTCGCGCATGAGTCCGTCGGGAACGTCGTCGGGGGCAACGCCGATCACCCGGGCGAGGTTGCGGCGCAACTGTTGTGGACCACCGCCGCGGCTACCCGCCATTGCACCGGCACGCGCGAACGCGGCGCGGCCCCACCGGTCGGGCACATGTCGGATGCCGGCCCAACCCGCCCGGTAGCCGAGGTCGGTGAACCGTTCACTCAGCGAGCTCACCGCGCATCGGGGTGCGGTCGGGCGTCCGGGCCTGCCAGGTCGTCCTGTTCTGGCGCTTCCTGTTGTGCCGCTTCCTGTTCTGCCGTGTCCTGTCCGGGCACATCGTCCTTCGTGACCAGCGGGATGAGTTCGCGGGCGCCCGGCGACTGGGCGATGGAGTACATCCGCTGTCCGACGGTGATCACGCTGCCCACCGCCAGCACCCACATGGCCACGTGAATGGCCCAGCCCAGGCCGAGGCCGGTGAATCCGGCACCCACCAGCACGATGATCAGCCGGTCGGGACGTTCGATGAGTCCGCCGTCGCCATAGAGTCCGGCAGCCTCGGCCCTGGCCTTCGCGTACGAGATCACCTGCGAGGTCACCAGGCAGATCAACGTCGCGACGAACAGCCACCGATGCGGTTGCGTCCACGCGCACCACCAGGCGAGACCGGCGAAGATTGCGCCGTCAGCGATCCGATCACACGTCGCGTCGAGCACCGACCCGAACCTGGTGCCGCCGCCGCGGGCCCGGGCCATCGCCCCGTCGAGCATGTCGAACATGACGAACAGCCAGATCACCATCGTGCCCCAGAACAGCTGCCCCATCGGGAACAGCGTGACCGCGGCGGCGATGGTCGCGACCGTGCCGATCACGGTCATCGCGTCCGGGGTGAGACCGGTCCGCAGCAGCGCGCGGCCCAGCGGGAGGGTTACCTTGGACACCGACGCCCGACCTCGAATGCTCAGCACCGCAACGCTCCTTCCCGACCGGCTCCGCCGCGAACCGGATGACCCGGTTCAGTCATCGAGCCGGCGCCAGGCGTCGGCCAGCAGTGCGCGGGTGTCGCGCAGCAACTGTGGCATGACCTTCGTCTCCCCGACAACCGTGATGAAGTTGGCGTCGCCCACCCAGCGCGGCACGATGTGCTGATGCAGGTGCTCGGCGAGCGAGCCGCCCGCCGCATACCCCAGGTTCAGGCCGACATTGAATGCGTTGGGGTTCGAGACCGTCTTGATGGTGCGGATCATGCGCTGGGTGAATGCCATCAGCTCTGCCGATTCTTCGGCGGTGAGCGCCTCGAGATCGGCCACCTGCCGGTACGGCACGATCATGGTGTGGCCCGGGTTGTACGGGTACAGGTTGAGCACCGCGTACACCGACGACCCACGAGCGACGATGAGACCGTCCTCGTCCCTCATCGTGGGGATATCGAGAAACGGATGGCCCGTCGAGGTCGCCGACGAGGGCGGCGGGTCGGCGGTGATGTAGGTCATCCGGTGCGGACTCCACAGCCGCTGCAACCGGTCGGCGTCACCGGTGCCACAGTCGCGGATCTCCTGTCCACCTTCAGGCATGACCGACACTCTCCACGAGTTCCTTGGTGGGCGACTCGTTGCGCCGCGAGCGCACCCAGTCGTCGATGATGTCGACGGCCCGCTCCACCGGCACCCCATTGACCTGGGTGCCGTCGCGGAACCGGAAGCTCACCGCCGCGGCCTCGACGTCCCGTTCACCGGCGAGCAGCATGAACGGCACCTTGCCGGTCGTGTGGGTGCGGATCTTCTTCTGCATCCGGTCGTCGGAGTAGTCGACCTCGGCGCGGATGCCGCGGGCCTTGAGTTGTGCGGCGACGTCGCCCAGATGGTCGGCGAAGGCGTCGGCCACCGGGATTCCGACCACCTGCACCGGCGACAACCAGGCCGGGAAGGCGCCCGCGTAATGCTCGGTGAGCACGCCGAAGAAGCGTTCGATGGAGCCGAACAGTGCGCGGTGGATCATCACCGGGCGGTGCTTGGCCCCGTCGGCGCCGGTGTACTCCAGGCCGAAACGCTCGGGCAGATTGAAGTCGAGCTGGATCGTGGACATCTGCCACGTACGGCCGAGCGCATCCTTGACCTGCACCGAGATCTTGGGTCCGTAGAAGGCGGCACCGCCCGGATCGGGCACGAGGTTCAGACCGGATTCCCCGGCGACCTCGGCCAGCGTCTCGGTGGCGATCCGCCACGACTCGTCGTCGCCGACGAACTTGTCGGGGTCCTTGGTGGACAGTTCCAGGTAGAAGTCGTCGAGACCGTAATCGGAGAGCAAGTCGAGTACGAACGTCAGCAGCGACCTGAGTTCGTCGCGCATCTGTTCGGTGGTGCAGTAGATGTGGGCGTCGTCCTGGGTCATCCCACGCACACGCGTCAGCCCGTGGATCACACCCGACTTCTCGTACCGGTAGACCGTGCCGAACTCGAACAGGCGCAACGGCAGCTCGCGATAGGACCGACCCCGCGCCCCGAAGATCAGGTTGTGCATCGGACAGTTCATCGGTTTGAGGTAGTAGTCCTGTGCCGGTTTACGCACGGTGCCGTCGTCGTTGTACTCGGCGTCGAGTTGCATCGGCGGGAACATGCCGTCGGCGTACCAGTCGAGGTGACCGGACACCTCGTACAGATGGCTCTTGGTGATGTGCGGCGTGTTGACGAACTCATACCCCGCCTCGGTGTGGCGCCGCCGGGAGTAGTCCTCCATCTCCTTGCGGATGACGCCGCCCTTGGGATGAAACACCGGCAGGCCCGACCCGAGCTCGTCGGGGAAACTGAACAGGTCGAGTTCGGCGCCGAGTCTGCGGTGATCGCGTCGCTCGGCCTCGGCGAGCAGTTCCAGGTAGTCATCCTGGGCCTCCTGCGATTCCCAGGCGGTGCCATAGATGCGCTGCAGGTCGGCGTTGTCCTGGTTGCCGCGCCAGTAGGCGGCGGAGCTGCGGGTGAGCTTGAACGCCGCGATGTACTTCGTGGTGGGCACGTGCGGGCCGCGGCACAGATCGCACCAGATGCGTTCCCCGGTACGGGGATTGAGGTTGTCATAGGCGGTGAGTTCGGCGCCGCCGACCTCCATCACCTCGTTGTCGTCGACGGCACCCTTGTCGTCGATCAGTTCGAGCTTGAACGGTTCGTCGGCGAGTTCCATCTTCGCCTCGTCCTTCGACGCATACACCCGCCGCGAGAACCGCTGACCCGATTTGATGATCTGTTTCATCTTCTTCTCGAGGGCGGTGATGTCCTCGGGGGTGAACGGCTCGTCGACGGCGAAGTCGTAGTAGAAACCATCCTTGATGGGCGGACCGATACCGAGCTTCGCGTCGGGGAACAGGTCCTGCACCGCCTGGGCCAGAACGTGCGCGGTGGAATGCCGGATCACGCTGCGGCCGGCCTCGGTGTCGGCGGCGACCGGTTCGACGTCGGTGTCGAGTTCGGGTGCCCACGACAGATCACGGAGCTGCCCGGCGGCGTCGCGCACCACCACGATCGCTCCCGGCCCCTTGTTGGGGACGTCGTGCTCACGCAGCGCGGTGCCCGCGGTGGTCCCGGCCGGCACACGGATCGTGGCTGGGCTGGTCACCATGACATCGTCGGGCACTTCGTCGCTCCTCGCGGTCAGCGGACGCGTTTCGGCGCCCGCGGAAATGTGATCGTGCACGTCGATCGTATCGGGGTACCTGGGCGCCACACGTCAGAGGATGGGGCTCCTGGTCCATTCGGCGTCGACGTGGAACCAGCCGGCCACGGTGCCGAACACACCGAGCACCCAGAGCGAGGCGAGAATTACCGCACACGTCGCCACGCCGAACACACCCTGCACCGACCAGTGGCGCTGTCGCATCCAGTCCACCCAGGCGTCGTACTTGGCACGGGCGAACCGCAGCAGCCGATGTGCCCAGTCGAACTCCGACGCGAGGATGCCCAATCCGAGGAAGACGATGAGCCATCCGGGTCCCGGGTAAGGAATGGCGACGATGCCGCCGGCCAGCACCATTGCGCCGACGACGCCTACCACGATCCGATAGGCGAGGTTCAGCCGCCGATCACGCCGGATGATGTACCGACGTTGCCTGCTCCACACCCGAGCCCTGCTGTAGGCGGTCACCGGTGGCTCCGTTCTGCGATCGATCGTCTGCGGTTCCGGCGTCGGTGGTTACGGCGTCGGTGGGGTCGGCCCCATCGCGGACGGTCACCTCAGGATACGGGTCGTCGGTGCGGTGCCGGGGCGCAGCGGAGCGACGTTCGCGGCGGTCGGCGAGCAGGGTGGTCACGATCGTGAGCAGCAGGATCAGCGGGTAGCACCCGGCGTAGACGATCACCGCGATGCGGTCGAGGACGCCCGGGTGGGGCCAGCGCGGCATCATGAACAGGCCGAGAGCGATGGCGTGGTCGGCGGCGTAGTGCGGGCCGGAATCCCACCAGTTCCACCAGTAGGTGAAGCACAGCGCCACGATGGTCGACGGCGCCAGCCACCGCCACCAGTAACGGCGACCGCGGACCGCGCCGCGATAGGCGAAGTCGAAGGCAACCACAAGCAGCGGCACCACCCACACCCAGTGGTGCCCCCACGAGAAGGGCGACACGGTGGCACCGGTCATGCCGACGATGCTCACCGCGAGCAGTTCCCGGCCACGCCGATGCGCCACCACCGCAGCCCACAGTCCCAGCGCCGCCGCCACCAGGGCGACCGGCACCCACAGCCAGGTCGGCGCTTCGAACACCGGGCCGCCGGGGCCCGGATGGGCGAAGCGGCGGATGTCGAAGTAGGCGAGCATCTGCGAGATGAAGCCGTTGACCGACTGGTTTGCGGGTGAATCCACCCGGCCCACCCGGGATGACCCGGTCACGTAAATCATCCAGTAGTCCCGTGCGTCACGGGGTATCACGAGCAGTCCGAGCGCCACGGTCGCGGCGAAGGCGAGCGCGGCGGTGGCCGCGGCGCGCCAGCGCCGCAGGACCAGCAGATACACCAGGAAGAACCCCGGGGTGAGTTTGAGTCCGGCGGCGAGGCCCACACCGATGCCGCGCAGCTTCGAGTTCGGCGACGGAAGGTCGAGAAATACCAGGTCGGCGAGCACCAGGAACATCAGGAACACGTTGATCTGACCTAGCCAGATGGTGGTGCGCACCGGTTCGAGTGCGGTGGTGCAGATCGCGGCCGCCAGCGCAAAGAGCGCGAGCCGACGGTCGATCCGATACCCCAAGCTGCGCATGCCGAGAAGCACGGTCAGCACAAGTGCTGCGTAGATCGCTGCCCACCAGGTCACCTTCGCGGCCACCGCGCTGACCGCGGCGATCGGCGTGAACACCAGCGCGGAGAACGGCGGATAGGTGAAGTCCAAGTCCGCGAGGACGGGGTGTTCGTAGAGGAGTCGGCCGTCGAGCACCGTTCGCCCGCCCGCGCGGTAGACATACAGGTCGTTGGCGTTGTGGAACAACCCGTAGAACGGGTTGCCGATCGGGATGGCGTAGATCTGCCACACGATCACCGCCACGGCCAACACGCCGACCGCCGCCACCGCGCGCCACCCGATGACGGTTGCCATCACCCCTTCGCGGGGCATGGGAGCGTGTGGCATGGGCTCACGGTACGCGCGACATTGCGCAGGTCAGAAACCGAATCGCCGTCGGCGAACCCGACTGGATTTCGGAATACCGGCAAACACCGCATACACCCCCATCCCGTGGATGTCTCAATACCCACCTTGAGCCTTGTTCGTTTCGCGACACATTTATGCGATACAGTTCTGAGATGCCCGCGGATCACGATGCAGCGTCGACAAATGTGCTGCTCGGCTACGCGAGAGCACATGCGCAGCGTGATCTTGTATCTCAAATCAATGATCTCGTAAGTGTTCACGTCGATGCGAAACGCGTCTACACCGACATCACCGCCCCCGGAGTCGATGATCGGCGGCCCGGCCTTGACGCGTTGCTCGACTATGCGCGGCCCGGAGACACCGTGGTCATGACCGGCATCGACCGGCTGGGACGGAGCATCGGGGAAGTTCTCGACACGGCCCGTGTGCTCGGCGAGCGCAGGATCGGGGTGCGAACGATCCGTGAGCGACTCGACACCGACGATCCCGCGGGCGCGCTGATCGTCGGCGTGCTCGCCTCGCTGGGCGTGTTGGAGCGCGAACACCACGTGGCGAACGCTGGTCGCGGACATCGTGGTGCCCGGTCGCTGGGGCGCCCTCGCGCGTTGTCCGCCGACCAGGTGGAACTCGCAAAACGTATGCGCGACAACGGTGATCCGGTACCCCGGATCGCCGAGACGCTCGGCGTGAGCCGGGCAACCCTGTATCGCACCCTCGCAGAAAGGTCGTCCCGTTCATGACGACAGGTAGTCCACGGGTCGTCCCGTTTCGGAAGGCCGATCCCGTCGCCGTTCCGGCCGGGGCGGCGATCACCGACGAGTCCCTCGACCCCCAGTCATTTCAAAGCGGGTTCGATGATGCGTCGGCCCACCTCTCGTCGATGCCGACGGCGTGGGCGTCACACCACGCCTCGACGACGCTGGCCACCCTTCCGATTCCGCAGGCCGACGACAGTTATGCCCGCGGATACCGGGCTGCGCTCTACGGCCATCTGCGACACTCGTCGCGCTGATCGCCGACAGCGGGCGCCACGGTCAGCCGAATTGGCGGATCTCGCCGGTGGGGAGATGCGCCGGCCAGCCCGGGTCGCCGACGGTCGCGAAACGGATCCACGCGCCGTGCATCTCGTCGGCGATGCGCTGTGGTGGATGAGGGCCGGTCAGCCCATGGGCGTCGGCCAGATGATCGAACACGAACGGGATCTCGACGGCGTGGCCGGCACGGATGTCTGCTTGCGGACTTCGGTACCCGAACTCGTAGAGGTACGTGCTCCGCTCGGGGCGTGATTGGGCGATGGCCCGGGTCGGTGCGGAGAAGACACGGGCCGTCAACGCCTCGCTGACCACGTCTCCCGGGGTCGCCCCGGAGTCGAGCCGGCTCCGCAGGAACTCCGACGCGGCCGGGGTGCGGCCGAGTAAACCAGCAGCAGCCTCCTCGGTGACCGCGTCCGCACCACCCGACGCGGCGAGGAAGAAGCGGAACTCGTCGGCGTTCCAACCGGCCAGCAGTGGGATGTGAGCCCCGGCACCGGCCGCGATCGCCTCAGAGGGCAACGACGGCAGCACCTCACCGTCGACGACCGGGAACTGCGACATGATCCCCAGACCACGTGTCGCCACCGAGACGCCCCAGCGTCGGGGATCGGGGTTCAGCATCATCTCCAGCGCAACCTGTGACTGCGCGCTCAGGAGGGTCTCGCCGGGAACTCCACCAAAATCCGCGGCGGTCGCGTCGACCCCGAGAATCTCGGCCATGCGCGCCGTCACGTTGCGCGCGTCGGCCGGATCGCTCGCCGCCAGGCCGTTGCCGCTCTGCATGATCACGCGATGAAACAACCCGGTGGACAAGGGCGAGGCGAGCAATGTCGCAATGCTCATCGCCCCGGCCGATTCGCCGAAGACGGTCACGTTGTCTGGGTCACCGCCGAAGGCAGCGATGTGGTCGGCCACCCAGCGCAACGCGGCGAGCTGATCGAGCACACCGCGGTTCTCGGGCGCACCGTCGATCGACGCGAAACCGGCTGTGCCCAAACGGTAGTTGATCCCGACGCAGACCACGCCGTCGCGCGCGAAGGTGTTGCCGGCGTAGATCGGGACGCGATTCGAACCGCGGGTGAACGCACCACCATGAATCCACACCATCACCGGCAATCCGCGGGCCGCTGGATCCGGCGTCCACACGTTGAGGTTCAGGTAGTCGTCACCGAGTTCGATCACGTTGTCGAGAAGTGCCGCGATCGGCGCCGGGTACGGGATCTGAGGCGCGGTCGGGCCGTAGTCGGTGGCCGGGCGAACGCCGTCCCACGCCGGCGTCGGCGCAGGTGCAGCGAAAGCCGCCTCCCCCACCGGTGGTGCGGCATAAGGAATTCCGAGGTAACTGGCGACCCCGTCCACGATGCGACCGGCCACCCGGCCGCCCGCGACGATCACCACAGGAGCTTCGATGGAGACGCGCGTCACGGATGTGGACGTTACGCTTTGTCGGACCGATCCGGGCCGCGGATCCGAGACTTGCCGGCGATGGGCTGCGAAGCGCTGCAACAGCGCCGTGGTGGTCCCGGCTGGGATCGAACCAGCGACCTCCCCGGTGTGAACGGGACGCTCTTCCACTGAGCCACGGGACCGCGCGTGGCGCCTCACGGCGCCGGTGCACGAGGGAGAAGATTACACGTGTGGTGCCGCGGAACCAAAATCGCCCCGCAGGCCCCGCGCGGCACCGGTCACCTGGACTCCGACGTCGTTGTTGACCCGAAACGTGGCACTGACCTGGCGATTTGGTATCCGACCGATGCGTCGGATAGTGTTCACAATCGCTTCGTGAGCAACAAATGGTCCACAAGATCAGCTCACGATGCATGCGGATGTAGCGCAGCTGGTAGCGCATCACCTTGCCAAGGTGAGGGTCGCGGGTTCGAATCCCGTCATCCGCTCGGCGCGAGTCGACTCGCATCTGGTGGTGTGGCCGAGTGGTGAGGCAACGGCCTGCAAAGCCGTGTACACGGGTTCGATTCCCGTCGCCACCTCCACCACCAACTCCATACTCGCGCGATTAGCTCAGCGGGAGAGCGCTTCCCTGACACGGAAGAGGTCACTGGTTCAATCCCAGTATCGCGCACCACTGTTTTCGCAGGTCAGGCCCGGTATCCGCCGGGCCTTTCTTGTTGTCGTGCAACCCTGGGCCTATTTGTCGGTACCCGAATGTATGTTCTAAGTATGCCCGACGAAGTCCCGCTCTACCCGTCCCCTGCAGACCCGCCCCCTGCGGACCCACAACCTGCAGGCCCGACGCCCGCCGGCACCGCCCGCGCCGCGGCCGGACGCGGCGCCGTGGAGACCCTGCTCGCCCAACTCGCCGACGACGAGCGGCACTACGCTCCGGAGCTGATCGAGATTCTGGTCAGCTCCAATGCGGTCCGGTCCTCCGCCGATTACCGCATTCTGCAGGCCGCGAGCCTATTGCACGAAGAACGCGAGGCCGATTACCTCGAACGCGTCCACCAGGTCGTCGGCGACGGACGATTCACCGACCCGGCGGAACTCGAGGCCCATGTGCGCGGACTCGTGCGCGAGGGAATCACACCCCAGGAGCGCTACGGCCCCGACGGCCTCGAAGCAGCCATCTGCGAGGTCGGCGCCGCACTCACCGTTGCGCCCGGGCGCGCCCGCGAGATCATCATCGCCGGGTCCGCCATGCGGTATCGCCTGCCCGATGTGGGGCTCGCACTGGCGATCGGGCGCATCGATTTGCAGCGAATGCTCGACGTGGTCGCGCGCACCAGTCTGGTCGACGACGACCACATTGCCGATCTCGACACCGCACTGTCCGAGGCAATCATGTCCCGAGAGCCCATGTCCACCACGCGGTTTCGCACCATGATCGATGCCACCATCGCCGCGATCGATCCCGATGCCCTCGTCCGTCGCCGCCGCTCCGTCGAGGAGGACCGGCACATCTCGATCCGGCCCGACCGCGCAACGTTCGGACAGTCACGAGTGTCCGGCAGCCTCGCGAGCGAAGCGGCAGCCGCCGTCGATTCCCGTCTCGACGCGATGGCCGCGGCGGTGCACACCAAAGGCGACGGTCGCACCAAGAAGCAATTGCGGGCCGACGCACTTCTCGCTCTCGCGCGGGGCGAACAGAGCATCGCGTGCACGTGTGACGAATGCCGGGCGACCCCCACCACGGCCGGCCCCGAGATCGCGCCGACCGGCATCGCCGCGCAGCCGGTCACTCCCGCGCCTCGCCCGACGTTTCACATCGTGGTGAACCTGTCCACCCTTCTCGGCCTCGACGAGACGCCGGGGTTCATCGACGGTCAGGGGCTCATCGATGCCGCAACGGCGCGCGATCTCCTTCGCGAAGCCAAGCGGAGCTACATCAACCCCGGACATGAGGAGCAAGCGCGGCAAGCCTTCACCTATGAGGTGCCCCGGAAACTGCGCGCCCTGGTGAGTGCCGGTGAACTCTGCTGCACTTTTCCCGGATGCACCAACCCCGCGTGGCGATCGGACATGGACCACACCGAACCCTTCGACCACCGCAACCCTGCCGCGGGCGGAACCACCACACGCCGAAACATCAAGCCACTCTGTAGAATCCACCATCGGGCAAAAACTCACGGCGTGGGCTGGCAGGATCGTCAGACAGCCCTCGGCGAGGTGTTCTTCAGAACGCCCGGCGGGTACGTGTTCGCCGGCAACTCCTTCACCGGAAGCGACCTGTTCACGTCGCTACGAATGGGTGAGAAGCCTCCCGATCACCCCGGCCGCCGGCGAATAGATTCGCTCCGGGCCCGCCGGGCCGCCAAGATCACCCGCATCGCCGAGCGGGCCGAAGAAACGTGGAACCGCGAGAACCCACCACCGTTCTGACACCTACGGCGGTGGCACGACGCACCGGCACATCGCGGGAGCCTGCACCGTAGACACCCCACCGGACGGCATAGTGGGTGCCATGAACATCGACTACCGGCCCGGGAGCTTCGCCGTGCGCGACGCCACCGGCGACACCCAACGGTTCGACGGCGACCGATTCAAATGGCAGATCACCGACGGCCTCCTCGTGGTCAGCATGACCACCACCGACACCCGCAGCGCCGTCCCCTACGAGGTGAGTGAGATACGCGAGATCTACTCCGGCTCCTGGCGGCTGCAGCTGGAATGAGCACCACTCGCGGCCGCAGAGCCCACCCGCCCTCGACCCGCTGCCCGAGAACTAGACTGAATTCATGAACACCCCCTTGATGCCCGGCTGCGACAACCCCGACTGCACCTGCGGGCCTGACTGCAAGTGCGGCGAGAACTGCACCTGCGGCAAGAAGTAGTGCCAGAGGCCACCTCCCCCGGCGCCGGAACAGCACCGGCCACCGGGTCGCTGACTCTCGCCCTGGTGTCCGACCCGTCGCTCGCCCCCGCGATCGCCGACGTCGCGGCCGCCACCTTTCCGCTCGCCTGTCCCCCGCATTCCGAGCCGGCCGACGTCGCGGCCTTCATCCGCGAGCACCTCTCCGAGCCGGTGTTCGCCGGCTACATCGCCAGCGACGAGAGCGACGTGATCGTGGCCCGCGACGACGTCGGCACCATCATCGGGTACACGCTTGTACACCACCGGCCACCCGCCGACACCGATGTCGCCGCGGTCATCACCGACCGCCCGGCATCGGAGGTGTCCAAGATGTATGTACTGCCCGATCATCACGCCCGCGGCCGCACCGACCCACCGTCGCATCTCCTCATGCGCGCGGCCGTCGAGCGCGCCGCAGACCGCGGCAGCGCCGTCATATGGCTCGGCGTGAACCAGGAAAACGCACGGGCGCAACGCTTTTACGAAAAGATGGGCTTCCGGCGCGTCGGCGTCAAGTCATTCGACCTCAACGGCAACATCGAGCATGACTTCGTGCTCGCCATGTCTTTGCGCTGACCACGCCCGAGCCGTTCAGCGGGCGGGCACATCCAACGCGCGGGCCAGCGTGGGCCACGCCTTGTGAAGGTCGATGTTCCAGTAGCCCCACGAGTGCAGACCCTCGCGGAAGTCGTAGGTGATCGGAACGCCGGCGCTGTCGGCACGCTTCTTGAACTCCTGAGTGCAGTGCAGCGCCGCACCCTCGAGCGCACCACCGACGGGAGAGGCGATTCCCGCGACTCCCAGCCGCAGGTCCGGCAGTCCGTTACCCACCGCCACATACATCGGCTTGCCCTTGAGCGCCGCGATGTGCTCGGCGGGATCGTGTGCGGCCCAGGTCTTGTCGTCGACGGGCCCCCACATGTTGTCCGGATTTCCACCTCGGGTCTGCACGGTGGCCGCCGTGGCCTGTCGCAGTTCGGGCGTGCCCTGATCGAGGCAGCCGCTGAATGCCGCGACGCCCGCGTACATTTCGGGATGGCGCACCGCGATCGACATCGCCCCGAGCGCGCCCATCGACACCCCGCCGATCGCGTTGACACCGGTGGTGGTGAACCGCTCGTCAATCAACGGAGGGAGTTCCTTGGTGAGGAAGGTCTCCCACATGTTGGTCCTCAGCACCGGATCGGTGCGGACCCAGTCGGTGTAGTACGACCCGGTCCCACCGATCGGAAGCACCACGTTGACGGGCTTGTCGGCCATGAACTTGACGATGTCGGTCTGGAACGTCCAGCCGCTTTGCGTGTAGTTGGTGTACACACCCCCGTCGATCCCATCGAGGAGATACAACGTCGGACGCGGATGCGACCGGTCCGCGGGAAGCAGAACGGTCACGGTGACCTGCCGGCGCATCGCGGGCGAGAACACGCTGACCTGAGCCCGCGTCGGACTCTGCATCACGACCTTGTCGATACGAGCGCCGCCGGCCGCGGCTACGCCCGCACCGGGTACCGCCGAGGCGGGCGTAGCCCCGCCGACCAGCACAGCAACGAACATTGCCGCGGACACCACGGCAACCACCACAGACTTCTGCACCAAATCCCCCACGGATAATGGACATCAACTTGCGTCCCTTTGACACGGTCTACGCCGCCGTGCGCGACCGGATGCACACCAGTACATCACGTCGAGATTACATCTGTACTCCAAACGCGACATTCGCGTATGCCCATGGCGACCGCCCCGTGCCGCAACCGTGACCGACACCGGTCACCGCAGCCCGGCAGCCCGGATTCGCCGACAGGAGGTGGCGGGTCAGACGGTGGCGGTCAGACGGTGGAATCGGCGAAGCGCGACAGCGCGAGCAACCGCGACGTGGCCCGCAGGTACTTCTTGCGGTAGCCGCCGGCGAGCATCTCGTCGGTGAAGATCTCGTCGAGTTTGCTCCCCGACACCGTCACCGGGATGTCCGCGTCGTACAGGCGGTCGGCGAACACGACGAGACGTAGCGCCACGGACTGGTCGTCTGCCGGATGAACCCCGCGGATGCACACCAGGGAAACCCCGTCGACGAGGTCTTTGTATTTCGACGGATGCATCTTGCTCAGGTGCCCACACAACTCGTCGAAATCGTCGAGTGTCGCGTTCGGGGTGGACTCGGCGATCTCGACGAGTTCGTCGTCCGATTTGGGCTCCGGCGCGGGCGGGAGGTCGCGGTGGCGGTAGTCGGGTCCGTCGACGCGGACCGTCTCGAACACCGACGCCAGTTTCCGGATCTCCCGTAAGAAGTCCTGTGCGGCGAACCGGCCCTCGCCGAGTTGTCCGGGCAGCGTGTTCGAGGTCGCGGCGATCGACACGCCCCGCTCGGTGAGCTCGCTGAGCAGCCGTGAGATCAGCATGGTGTCGCCCGGGTCGTCGAGCTCGAACTCATCGATGCACAGCACACTGTGCTCCGAGAGCCGCTCCACCGCCTGCATGAACCCCAGTGCACCCACCAGATGCGTCACCTCGACGAACGTCGCGAAGGATTTCGGCGCGGGCATGGCGTGATAGATCGAGGCGAGCAGATGCGTCTTGCCGACGCCGAAGCCGCCGTCGAGATAGAGTCCGATGCCCTGTTTGGGCTGCTTGCGGGAGAAGAGGCCCTTCTTGCCGTTGCGGCTCTTGGCGGCACGCTCGACGAAATCACGCGCGGCTGCCACCGCCTGGGACTGCGTAGGCTCGTTCGGGTCGGGGATGTAGCTGTCGAAGCTCACCTCGTCGAACGTCGCGGGCGGCACCATTTCGTCGATCAACGCGTCGGGAGAAACGACCGGATTGCGGTCGACGAGACTGGCCACCATATGGGGAGCCTAGCCACAGCGGTTCGGAGGACGAGATGCTCTACGTGCAGAAAGCGACCCAGGTCACATTTTCCCAGGACGAGGCGACCGACTACCTCGCCGACCTGTACGCCTATCCGGAGCCGACGGCAGGCGCGTGGGTCCGCGCCAACATGATCGCCACCATCGACGGCGCAGCGTCGGTGGACGGCACATCGGGCGGACTCGGCGGTGACGGTGACAAGACTCTGTTCACCGTCCTGCGCGGCCTCGCCGACGTGGTCCTGGTGGGCGCGCGAACCGCCATCGCCGAGAACTACCGGCAACCCTCCCCCGATTCGTCCTTCGCCGAACGCCGCGCCGCGGCCGGGCAGGCACCCGCCCCCGCACTGGCGCTGGTGTCCCGATCGTTGTCGATCGATCCCGCCTATCCCCCGTTGCGTGGTCCCGGCACCACCGTCCTCACCTGCTCGGCCGCCGATCCGCAACGCCGGTCCGTCCTCGCCGACGCCGGCGCAAGCCTCGTCGACTGCGGCGACGAGACCGTCGACTTCCGGCTCGTGGTCGAGCACCTCGCCGCGGCGGGACAACCACGCATCCTGTGCGAGGGCGGTCCGAGTCTGCTCGGCTCACTCATCGCCGTCGACGCGCTCGACGAACTGTGCCTGACCACCAGTCCGTACGTGGCCGGCGGTGACGCCGGGCGCGTCGCCGCCAGCGCCGGGTCGGGGTCACTGCACGCACTGCGTGCCGCCCACGTGCTCACCGACGACGACGGCTATGTCTTCAGCCGCTGGACCCGTTGACTACGCTCGCCCTCATGCGAGGAGCGCGACGCGGCCACCGAGGGTCCGAGACGACTCGACCGACCCGCCGCCTCACCGTCATCGGGCTGAGCGCGGCGACCACCGCGCTGCTCTTGTCGTCCTGCGCCGTCGGCCCGGACACGGGGCCCGGACTCGTCCCGGCGGGTGAGGGCGGCGGGCAGGCGCCGGCCTCGTCGAGTGCACCGCCGCAGATCCCCGCACTGGAGACGCCGCGCGATGATCTCGACTGGCGAGAGTGCGGCTCCACCCTCGCGTCGGACTACTCCACCGACAAGCCGTCCGGGGTGACCCTGGAATGCGCCAGCCTCCAATCGCCGATCGACCCCGATCGCCCCGACGACACCATCGACATCGCACTCACCCGCGCCCGCACCGCCACCACCCCCGCGGATGCCGCTCCGCTGGTCCTGACGTCGGGCGCCGACATGCCCTCGTCGCGCACCCTGCTGCTGCTGGCATCCGGGCCGGGGCGGCAATTGCTGTCCACCCACCCGGTGGTGGCGGTGGATCGCCGCGGCATCCCACAGAGCAGCCCACTGGACTGTCTGGTCCGGGAGGATCGCACCACGATCGCCAACAACGGACTCCCCGCGGCCACACAGTCGGCCCGCATCAGCCGCCTGGTCACGGCCGCGACGTCGTCCGCGGACGGCTGCACCGAGACGCTCACACCCAACCAGTTGCAGTTCGGTGTCGCCGGTGCCGCGTCGGATCTCGAGACGCTCCGAAAGAAGTGGGGAGTCTCGCGGCTGGGCCTCATCGGCGTCGGTGAGGGCACCGACGTGGTGATCGCCTACACCGCGCAGTACGGCGGGCGCACCGGGCGCATCATCCTCGACACCCCAACCCCGTTCGGTGCCAATGCGCGCGACACCGGCGCGACGGAGGCCACCGGGGTGCAGGCCGCCCTGCGGACCTTTGCGCAGCGGTGCGCGGCACTGCCCGGATGCGCTTTCGGCGCCAACGGCCAGGCGACGATGGGCAGCGTGCTGACGAAGGGACGCGCCGGAACCCTCGGTGGCGGCCTGTCGGACACCGAAGCGCTCGCCGCGATCACCACCGCGCTGGCACTGGCCCCGAACGATCCCTCCGCGGTGACCAGGGTGGCGGCCGCGATCGCGGCCGCCGACAGCGGGAACACCGCGCCACTGGCCGCCTATTCGGCGACCGCCGGATCACTGCGGCTGACCGACGGACAGATCGTCGCCGCCTGCAACGACATGACCGGCCCCGTGGGCCAGAACGAGATCTCCGGGCTCATCGATTCGTGGACCAAACAGAACCCGCTGACTGGGGCCAACAGCGCGCTGGCCCTGGCACGGTGCACCGGCTGGGCGGCCGCCACACCGGTCAATCCGCCCAGTTCCTTCCCGGTACCCCCGCTGGTCTTGAACAGCACCGGCGATCCCGTCAACGGCGGCGCGGGCGCCGCAACACTGGATTCGCTGTTCGCCAAGTCGGGCACGCAGCCGACGACGGTGACCTGGGAAGGACTGGGCTACTCGGTGGTCGCGCGTAGCGCATGCGCCGCCGACGTCGTCGCCGACTATGTGCGCGCCGCTCCGCTGACCGGGCCGTCCGAACGGGGTTGCCCAGCCTGACCGGCAGCACCCCGGGGGTTCTGCGCAGGATCTGCGGCGCCGCGTAGTACGGTTCGCGGGTGGCAGTTCTCGACAGGTATCTGTACCCACAGATGAGCGTGACGCGCATCGTTCCGCTGGTGTTGTGGCCGCTGACCATCCTGACGATCGTGCACCGCTCACTGATTCTGGCGGTCAACGGTGATCGCACCGACGATTTCGCGCCGGTCTACCAGGCCGCGCTGGCATTTCTGAACCGCCAGCCGGTCTACAACGAGAACCTCAACACCGTCGACCCCCACTACCTCTACCCCCCGTCGGGCACCCTGCTGATGGCACCTCTGGCCGTCATCGATCCCGAACGGTCGCGCTGGCTGTTCATCATCGCCAGTGTGCTGGCGCTGCTCGTGTGTGGGTACCTCATCACGCGGCTGTTCGGTTTCTCCGCGCGGTCGTGGGTGTTGCCCGTGGTGCTGTTCTTCTTCTTCAGCACCGAGACCGTCGCCCACACCCTGATCTTCACGAACTTCAATTCGTTTGTGCTGCTGGGGATGTTGGCCTTCATGATGCTGATGATGCGCCGCCACGACTGGTGGGCGGGAGTGCCCATCGGGCTGACCCTGGCGATCAAACCGGTGCTGGCCCCGCTGCTGTTGCTGCCGTTGCTCAACCGGCAGTGGCGCGTGCTGGTGACCGCGATCGTGGTGCCGCTCGTGCTGATGGTGGTGGCCTGGCCGCTGTCCAACGATCCGGGCCGATTCATCTCCCACACGCTGCCCTATCTGGGTGAGGCCCGGGACTACTACAACAGCTCCATCGCCGGCAACGGTGCCTACTTCGGCGTGGCGCCCTGGCTCGTGGTGCTGCTGCGGATCGCCTTCACCCTGATGGCCGTCTTCTCACTGTGGTTCCTGTACCGCTACTACCGGACAACCAACGAGTTGCTGTGGCTCACCACGTCGTCGGGAGTGCTGCTGTGCACCACGTTCCTGGTGGGATCGCTGGGTCAGGGCTACTACTCGATGCTGTTGTTCCCGCTGCTGATGACCGTGCTGCTGCCCGGATCCACGGTGCGCAACTGGCCTGCCTGGCTGGGCGTGTACGGCTGCATGACCTTCGACTCGTTCTACTCCGAACGCTGGCAGGCCTTCGGCTGGATGCTCGAGTACAACAAGGTCACCTGGGGCTGGTCGCTGCTGATGATCGCGGTGTTCTGTTCGCTGCTGTTCCGCTACCTCGACATCCGGCAGCTCGGATCCGCGGCCACACCGCAGCGGGCACCCACCGACAGCATCGACGACGCCGAACCCGCCACCTCGCCGGTCACCACCGCCGGCTGACCGAACCTGGCGCCCCATCGCGCCCGCTCGTACGGTGGAGAAATGACCTCCGACACCACCGGCAACGAGACCTCCACTCCTGCCGACTTGGCCGACCTGACCGACGAGCAGTGGAAGCAGCGGCTGACGCCCGCCGAGTACCGGGTGCTCCGCAAGGCGGGCACCGAAGCGCCCTTCGCCGGCGAATACACCGACACCACCGCCGTCGGCGTCTACCGCTGCCGCGCCTGCGGCGCCGAACTGTTCCGCAGCCAGCAGAAGTTCGAGTCCCACTGCGGCTGGCCGTCGTTCTTCTCCCCGCTGGCCGGCGACGCCGTGATCGAACGCTCCGACGACTCGATGGGTATGCGCCGCACCGAGGTACTCTGCGCCAACTGCGGGAGCCACCTCGGTCACGTCTTCGAGGGCGAGGGCTACGACACCCCGACCGACCTGCGGTACTGCATCAACTCGATCAGTCTGCGACTGGAAGAACAGACGTAAATCCGGCGCCGACGACGTTCGCGCGCTCTAATCCCACTGGGCGAGCCGTTTGCTCACCGGCCCTTCCAAGGCCACCGAGGTGATCGTCTGCCCCTCAGGAACGTCGAAAGCAACTGCGCCCGTGGCCGTCTGGCCCGCCTCCAGGGCGTCCGGCTCGAGTGACCCATCCACGGTGCCGAGTGATCCCTCGACGTACTGACCCGTGTTGGTGGTGGCCGACAGATACGCCGGATTGACCGTCCACGTTCCCTCAGTGGTCTGGACGGTCACCATCACCGAGTACAGGACACCGTCGACGCTCGCCCATTCGGTCGCCTTTGCCGGCGTCGGCGCCGACACCGTCACCCGCGCCGCATCCTCCTGATAGGTCAGATCCACAGCGGTGCCGAAGGCGAACGTCTTCGTTGTATCGGCCTCGACATTCACAGACCCGGAGGCCTGGGTTGCCGAGGAATCCGTGTCTGCGCAGCCCGCGAGCAGTCCGGTGGCACCGGTGACAGCGACGCAGACGGCGATGATGCGGGTCCGGTACCTCATGCTTCGAGCCTCCTTGTCGCGGCCACATGCCCGGCCCGCGACAAGGGGTCCGGGTTGGGCTTTGCCCTCGTGACGCACCCTGCCACCGAATCACTTTCGCGAGCCGCAGCAGTCCACCAAATGGCACGATTTTGCAGCAACTTGTCAGGGCAGGGCGCTTGTCAGGGCCGCCCGCTCATCAGGGCAGGGCGCTCATCAGGGCAGGGCGTCGATGAGGTCGCCGACCTCGGTACGCGGACCCGTGAAGAACGGTGTCTCCTCCCGGACATGGCGGCGTGCCTCGGTGGCCCGCAGGTCGCGCATGAGGTCGACGATGCGGTGCAATTCGGGGGCCTCGAACGCCAGCAGCCACTCGTAGTCGCCGAGCGCGAACGACGCCACCGTGTTGGCGCGTACGTCCTTGTAGCCGCGGGCAGCCTTGCCGTGCTCGGCGAGGATGGACCTGCGCTCCTCGTCGGGCAGCAGGTACCAGTCGTAGGAGCGCACGAAGGGGTAGACGCAGATGTAGCGTCCCGGCTCTTCGCCGGCGAGGAATGCGGGCACGTGACTCTTGTTGAACTCCGCGGGCCGATGCAGGGCCGCGTTGCTCCACACCGGATCACAGACCCGGCCGAGCACCGTTTCGCGGCGGAAACGGCTGTAGGCGGCCTGCAATTGCTCGATCTCCTCGGCGTGCCACCAGATCATGAAGTCGGCGTCGGCGCGCAATCCGGACACGTCGTAGACACCACGCACCACCACTCCGGTGTCCTGCAGTGACTTGAAGAAGTCCGTGGCATCCGATTTCACCTGGTCACGATCGTCCGGTAGTTCGCCGGGACGCACAGCGAACACCGAGAACATCAAGTAGCGAATGGTCGAATTCAACTCGGCGTAATCCAAACGGCTCATGACCCCAATCGTGCCACCGGCGCGCCACCTCCCGATACCCAGGTGGCCACCGTCACCGCGACGGGCCCCGGGGACGGGAGTGCTCAGTTCAGATGCGCCAGCAGGCCGGTCACGGCACGGCCCGCCTGACCGATACAGGCGGGCACACCGACACCGCCGTAGGAACATCCGGCCAGTTCGATGCCGTCCGGCGTGGCCGCCAGCACCTGCGACATCGCGGCCAGGTGACCCGGTGCGTACCGCGGCAACGTCCAGCGCTGCACCCTCGTGTCGATCACGTGCGAAGACGGCGGCGCGACACCCGCGTCCGCGCACACACTGTCGAGGTCGGCCAGCGCCAGCTCACGAAGTCGCGCGTCGATCCCCGGTTGCACGCCCTCGTCGGGAACGGGATCACCGTAGCGGCCGAACGAGGCACGCACGGACCGCGGTCGACCGGGCTCGCCGAGGTGCGCCCACTTCTGCGAACTGAACGTGAATGCTTTGGCGTGCAGGTCTTCTCCGGTGGCCACCAACACCCCGGAGTGCTCCGGCAGTTCGGTGTCGGCGTCGAGGGTGATCGACACCACCGCCGACGGCGCCTGCTCCACATCGCGCAATGCGGTGACCGACTCGGGTGCCACGTCGGCGAGCAACCGGGCGGCAAGCCAGGCCGCCACCGTGATGATCACGCCGTCGTAGTCGCCCTCGACCTCGTCGTGCCCGCTGCGCAACGCCCACCGATCGCCGTCGCGGTGCACCGCGGTCACCGGCGAACCCAGGTGCACGTGCGGTTGCGCCGCGGCCACCAGTGCATCCACCAGCACCCGGTAGCCACCGGGCAGGGTGCCGAACACCGGACCCGATCCCGCGTTGCCGCCGGTCAGTGCCGCGACCGCGGCGCGCAACCCCGGCGCCCCTCCGTCGAACTCCGCGGCCAGCGCCGGAAGTGCTTCGCGCACACCGATATCGGCTGCCAGACTGGAATACACCCCACCGAGCATCGGATCGACGGACCGGGCCACCACCGTCGGGCCGAAGCGGTCGGAGACGAGTTCGCCGACCGAGATGTCGTCACCGGGTGTCCAGTTCCACGGACGGTCGGGTTCGGCCGCGATCCGCTCGAGGTCGGCGGCCGAGGCGAGCCCGCTGACCGCGTCGGCGTCGGCCGGGATGCCCATCAACGCCGGCCGTGGCAGGTCGTGGAGCCGCCCCGCCGCCCACACCGCCGGCCGTCGCGCGGTCGGCGACACCACCCGGTCGGCCAGGCCGAGGTCGTCGAGCAGGTCGAGCGCTTCGGGCCGGCGCACGATGAAGGCCTCGGCGCCCACATCCACCGCGATCGGTCCCACCTCGACGGTGTGCAGGATCCCGCCGAGCCGGTCGTCGGCCTCGAACAGGTCGATCGTGACCGACTCTCCCAGCGCCTGACGCAGGCGATAGCACGCGGTGAGTCCGGAGACACCCCCACCGACGACGGCGACGCGTCGGGTTCCGGACGCGCCGGCCGTATCGGTCCCGGTTGCGGTCACGTTCCCGTCCTCACCCACCGCGTCACATCCTCGGCGTCAGATCGAATGAACCAGATCGACGACGTGGCTGAGCACGTCGGGATCGGTACTCGGCAGCACCCCGTGCCCGAGGTTGACGATATGGCCCGGCGCTCCGGCCGCGATGGCCCGCTCCCCGTCGGCGATCACCCGCCGCACCTGCTCGTCCACCACGTCGGGTCCGGCGAAGAGCACCGTGGGATCGAGGTTGCCCTGCACCGCCACCCCGGGGCCCACCCGGCGCACCGCTTCTTCGAGGGGCACCCGCCAGTCGACGCCGATCACATCGGCACCCGCGTGGGCCATCGACGCCAGCAGTTCGCCGGTACCCACGCCGAAATGGATGCGCGGCACCCCGGACTCGCCGATCTCGGCGAGTACCCGCCCGCTGTGCGGTGCCACAAAGGTCCGGTAGTCGGCGTCGGAGAGGGCACCGGCCCACGAGTCGAAGAGCTGGACGGCATCGACGCCTGCATCGATCTGCACCCGCAGGAACGCAATGGTGATGTCGGCGAGGCGACCCATCAACGCGTGCCACAGGCGCGGTTGGCCGTACATCATCGCCTTGGTGAGCGCATAGGTGCGGCTCGGGCCGCCCTCGACCAGATAGGACGCCAGCGTGAACGGGGCACCCGCGAACCCGATGAGCGCCGTCTCATCGGACAGCTCGTCGAGGAGCAAGCCGATCGCGTGC
This sequence comes from Gordonia sp. NPDC003429, assembly GCF_053588575.1. Taxonomy (NCBI): domain Bacteria; kingdom Bacillati; phylum Actinomycetota; class Actinomycetes; order Mycobacteriales; family Gordoniaceae; genus Gordonia; species Gordonia sp. NPDC003429. The sequence goes on along the minus strand of NZ_JBSFQF010000002.1, from coordinate 170,947 downwards.
GCGATCGCACCGACCGACTGCGGGTCCAGCAGCGGCAGATCGTCGACGTCGGCGACGGTGCGCACGGGATGGGCGATCACCGGGCCGGTACCGGCGACGATGTCGAGATCAACACCGGCCGCCTTGAGCGGCACCACGATGTCGGAGAACAGAATCGCCGCGTCGACGTGGTGTCGGCGCACCGGCTGCATCGTGATCTCACACACCAGCGCCGGGTCGAAACACGATTCCAGCATCCCGTGATCGGCACGGATCTCGCGGTACTCGGGCAACGACCTGCCCGCCTGCCGCATGAACCACACCGGGCGCCGCGCGGGCCGCTCACCCCGGGCGGCCGCCACCAGCGGCATACGGGAATGGGTTCTGCGGGTGCGGACCGGCGGTGTCATCATCGATCACTCTGCCATGCCGCCATGAGCGCATCGCCGATGAGGGCACCCTGGCCACGGTTTCGGCGCGCCTCCCGGTGCGCTCGGCGCCCGAGCCTTACCGTCGATGTCGTGACCTCCTCCGGAGCTGCGACCGAGCCCGCCGACTTCCGCGCCGCGGTCGAGTCGTTGCACAGCGCCCGCGTCCGGCGAGACATCGAGGTCGGGCCGATCCGCCCGCCGCAACGCCTCGCACCCTACAGCTACGCCGTCGGCGCCGAGGTGGCCTCCGCGGACGCTGCCGACGCCGACGTTCCGGTCGATTCCGCGGGCACCGCCTTCGGCCGGCTGATCCTGCTCTACGACCCGGCCGGCCAGGACGCCTGGAACGGCACCATCCGTCTGGTCGCCTACATCCAGGCCGAGGTGGAGGCCGCGCTGGCCATGGACCCACTGCTCCCCGAGGTGGCGTGGAGCTGGCTGGCCGACGCACTCGGTGTTCAGGTGGGCTCGACGACGTCGTCGGGCGAACAGACCAGCCGGACCGGTGAGCCGATCGCGGTGACCGCACTCGGCGGCACGGTCACCTCCACCACGTCGGTGCGCTACGGCGACATCGCCGGACCGCCGCGGGCCCATCAGCTCGAATTGCGGGCATCGTGGACTGCGCCCTCCGCCGACGGCCTCGGCGGACATCTCGAGGCGTTCTGCGACGTCCTGTCGGCGGCCGCGGGCCTGCCACCCGTCGGGGTCACCGAACTCGGGTCTCCGTGAGCGACACGCCCGACGGCCCCGGCGACACGACAGACGATACGGCGCCCGCTGACGATGCGCCGGCGGTCGAACCGCTGCTCGCACCCGCCGACGGGGTACCGCCGGTGCTCTCGCGAGCGACCGACTTCGCCGCGGTGGCCACCGCGCTCGCACAGGGGCACGGTCCCGTCGCGGTGGACACCGAACGCGCCTCGGGTTACCGCTATTCGCAGCGCGCCTACCTGATCCAGCTGCGCCGGGCCGGGAGCGGATCGTTCCTGCTCGACCCGATCACCGAGCCCGCCGCCCTCGCACCCGTCATCGAGGTCCTCGACGGTCCGGAATGGGTACTGCACGCCGCCGATCAGGATCTGCCGTGCCTGCGCGAGCTGGGCTTCCGGTGCGCCCAGCTCTACGACACCGAACTCGCCGGCCGGCTGCTGGGTCTGCACAAGGTCAACCTCGCGGCGATGGTGGCGGAGTTCTTACACCTGGGCCTGCAGAAGGGCCACGGCGCGGCCGATTGGTCACGGCGTCCGCTTCCCGCCGAATGGCTCAACTACGCCGCACTCGACGTCGAGGTGCTCGTCGAGTTGCGCGACGCCATGGACCAGGCTCTACGCGATGCGGGCAAAGACGCGTGGGCGCGTGAGGAATTCGCGTTCATCCTGCAGCGACCCCCGACACCACCGAAGACCGACCGCTGGCGGCGCACCACCAACGTCCACACGATCACGAACACCCGATCGCTGGCCGCGGTGCGCGAACTGTGGACCGAACGCGAACGGATCGCACAACAGCGTGACGTGGCTCCCGGCCGGGTGCTTCCGGACTCCGCGATGGTGACCGCGGCCGCGGCGATGCCCACCAGCGTCGACGAACTCACCCGGCTGCCGGTGTTCGGGGGACCCAAACAGCGTCGTCAGTCCGGCACATGGTTCGCGGCGATCGATCGTGCCAGAGGGCTACCGGAATCGGAGTTGCCGTCGCGGCGCGGCCCCACCACGGGCCTGCCGCCGGTGAGTCGCTGGGAGCAACGCAATCCCGAGGCAGCGGCAAGGGCGGCCCGGGTGCGGCCACGCGTCAAACAGATCGCCGATGCGCACCAACTACCCGTGGAGAACTTGCTCGCACCCGACCTCGTGCGCCAATTATGCTGGGACGGAATCGATCTGCCCGCCACCCCGGATTCGGTGGACGAGCGGCTGCGGGCCGGCACGGCGCGACCCTGGCAGCGTCAACTGTGCGACGAGGCCATCGCCGACGAACTCAACGCAGCCGCGACGGTGACCGAGCCCGACACCTGACGGCGCGAGCCAGCGCTTGCGCGACCTACTCGGTGGTGCCCTCGGTGTCGCCGGCCTTCAGTTCTCTTGCACGCGCATCGAATTCGGCTCGTTCGAGTTCCGGGGCGGTTTCCATACCGGCCACTGTCGCGGTGATCGACCGGGCCAGATCCTGAGCCGTCAGACCCAGATCGGAGAGGATCTCACCACGGGAGGCGTGTTCGATGAAGCGTTGCGGAATTCCGCGGACCTGCACCGGCACATGGACATCCGACTGGGCGAGGGCAGCGCTCACGGCCGCACCCACACCACCGCTCACACATCCGTCCTCGAGCGTCACCACCAGCCGGTGACGACGCGCCAGGTCGATCACCGAATCCGGCACCGGCAGCACCCACCGCGGGTCCACCACGGTGGCGTCGATCCCCTGCCGGCCCAGACGGTCGGCGGTGTCGACGGCCAGTGCGCAGAACGCGCCCACCGCCACGATCAGCACGTCACCGGACGCCTCACCCACACCGGGAGCCGATCGGCGGAGCACATCGGCCCCGTCGGTAAGCCGCTCGACGGCCCGGATATCCTCGGGCACAGCACCTTTGGAGAATCGCAGGGCGGTGGGTCCGTCGTCGACGGCGAGTGCCTCGTCGAATTCCTCACGTAGGCGCATCGCGTCGCGCGGCGCGGCCACGCGCAGACCGGGCACCATCGCCATCAGCGACAGATCCCACATGCCGTGGTGGCTGGGGCCGTCGGGACCGGTGATGCCCGAACGGTCGAGCACTAGGGTGACCGGCTGTTCGAGCAGCGCCACATCCATCATCAGCTGGTCGAAGGCGCGGTTGAGGAATGTCGAGTAGATCGCCACCACCGGATGCATGCCGCCGAGGGCAAGGCCCGCCGCAGACGTGAGTGCGTGCTGCTCGGCGATGCCGACGTCGAACATGCGCTCGGGAAACTTCTCGCCGAACGCACTCAACCCGGTGGGTCCGGGCATCGCCGCGGTGATCGCCACCACGTCGGAGCGCACCGATCCGGCCTCGACGAGCGCGGCCGAGAACACCGAGGTCCAGTCCTGCGGGGCCACCGACTTCGCGCGTCCCGTCTTGGGGTCGATCACGCCGGTGGCGTGCATCTGGTCGGCGGCATGGTTCTCGGCATGGATGTAGCCGTTTCCCTTGCGGGTGACGGTGTGCACGATCACCGGTCCCCCGAAGGCGCGGGCCTGGCGCAGTGCCGCCTCGAGCGCACCGATGTCGTGGCCGTCGACCGGACCCACATATTTGAGGCCGAGGTCGGTGAACATCGCCTGCGGCGCGAGGAGATCCTTCATGCCGCTCTTCATGCCGTGCAGCACCGCATACGCCGACGGTCCGACGACCGGGACGTGCTGGACCATCCGGCGGCCCTCGTCGAGGAACCGCTCGTATCCCGGCTGCAGACGCAGGCCCGACAGGTGGCGGGCCAGACCACCGATGGTGGGGGCATAGGAGCGGCCGTTGTCGTTGACCACGATCACCACCGGCCGGTCGGCGTCGGCGATGTTGTTCATCGCCTCCCAGCACATGCCACCGGTGAGCGCCCCGTCGCCGACCACCGCGACCACGGTGCGGTCCTGCCCGGTGAGCGCGAACGACTTGGCCAGACCGTCGGCGTAGGACAGCGCCGCCGACGCGTGCGAGGACTCGACCCAGTCGTGCTCACTCTCGGCGCGTTCCTGATAACCGGTGAGCCCGCCGCGCTGACGCAGGTGGTCGAATCCGGCAGCCCGGCCGGTGACGATCTTGTGCACGTAGCTCTGGTGCCCGGTGTCGAAGATCACTGGATCGGTGGGTGAATCGAAGACGCGATGAACCGCAAGAGTCAGTTCGACAACCCCGAGATTGGGTCCGAGGTGGCCGCCGGTCGCCGACACCTTGTCGATGAGGAACTCCCGGATCTCGAGGGCCAGATCGTCGAGTTCCTGCTCTGACAGGGACTTCAGATCGGCCGGAGACGAGATCTGCTCGAGAAGACCCATCGAGTTCCTCCATACCCAGTGTGCGGACGCGTGGCTGTCGCGACCGTGTCCGTCCAGTGTACGGATCGGGGCACCTCTCACCGGCCCGCCGGCCGCCGTAGGTTGATGGGATGACCGGATTCGACGCCACCGCCGCAAACCCACTGCCGGGCGGCCAGCCGCCACCCGGGGTGACCGAGATCGCCCGCCGTATCGCCGCCGGCGAGGTCTCGTCCGCGGACGTCGTCGACGACGTACTCATGGCGATCGAGCGGCACGATCCGCAGCTGAACGCTTTCATCCGGGTGTTCGCCGACAGTGCGCGAGCCGACGCCGCCCGACTCGACGCCGCCCCGGCGGCAGGTCAACCGCTCGGGCCGTTGCACGGGGTGCCGATCGCGGTGAAGGACGAGAACGACACCGCCGGTGACGTCACCACCTTCGGTGGGCGTGCCTTCACCACGCCCGCTGCCGCCGACAGCGAGATCGTGGCCCGCCTGCGGCGTGCCGGTGCGATCATCGTCGGCAAGACCGCCATGCCCGAGTTCGGGATCTGGCCGTTCACCGAATCACGTGTGTTCGGTCTCACCCGCAATCCGTGGACCGCTCCGGGCGAGCCGTCGCGATCACCCGCCGGATCGAGCGGGGGCAGCGCGGCCGCGGTGTCCGCCGGGCTGGTGCCCGCGGCCATCGGCGGCGACGGCGGCGGTTCCATCCGGCTGCCGTCGGCCTGGTGCGGTCTGTTCGGCCTCAAGCTCGGCCGCGGCCGGATCAGTGCCGCACCGCACGCCGCGCTGTGGCGCAGCCTGGGCACGCTGGGACCGCTGACCCGGTCGGTGGCCGACGCCGCCCTGATCTACGACGCCATCGCGGGGACGGTGCCCGGCGACCGGTGGCGTGACCCGTCACCGCTGCCCGACCTCACCGCAGCAGCCGCCGCCGATCCGCCGGCGTTGCGGATCGGGATGGCACCGAACGCTCCCGGCCTCGGAAATCCGTCACCGAGCGCCGCGGTGCTCGCGGCACTCGCCAACACCGCCGACACCTTGCGTGGCCTCGGCCATGACGTCGTCGACATCGATCCCAAGTACCCGATGATCTCGCTGGAGTTCGTGATGGAGATGCTGGGCGGGGTCCGCGACGAGGCGGCCGAAGCCGACCGGCCCGACCTGCTCGAGGCGCGAACCACGCGGGTGGTCCGCCTCGGTGCACTGGTCGACGGGCCGCGCCGGACGGGGTGGGCGCAGCGACGCCTGGCCCGCGTCGCGAGTGCGTACAACGATCACCTGTTCGGCCCAGCCGACCACGGGCCGCACCTCGATCTGCTACTCACCCCGACCATCGGTACCACCGCGCCGATCGCCGGGCGGCTCGATTCGGCGTCGGTGCTGCGCGCGGCGGTCGCCGCGCTGCCGGTATCCGCGTACACGTCGATCTGGAACGCGCTGGGCAACCCGGCGGCCTCGCTGCCCGCCGGGTTCGACGCGGCCGATCTGCCCATCGGTGTGCAGCTCGTCGCGGCCCCCGGCCGCGAGGACCTGGTGGTGGCGCTGGCCGCCCAACTCGAGCGTGCCGACCCGCGTCACCGCGTGCGGATACCGCAGGCCTACGCCCGCTGATCAGCGGGCACGGGTAAGGCAGGCGATCGTCTCGACATGGTGGGTCAGCGGGAAGGCGTCGAAGGCCCGCAGGTCGGTGATCGCGTATCCCCGCTCGGCGAACAATGCCAGGTCCCGGGCGAATCGTGCCGCGTCGCATCCGACGTGGATCACCACCGTCGGGTCGGCGGCGGTGATCCGATCGATCACGCGGGCTCCGGCGCCGGTCCGCGGTGGGTCGAGCACCACGACATCGGGTGCCGGTAGCCCGGGCACGATGTCGGCGACCTCGCCCCGATGCGTGTGCAGGCGCGGGTCGTCGGCGAACACGCCGGCTGCCGCGGCGAGTGCCGCGGTGTCGGAGTCGACGAGGTGGACGGCCGTGGCGCCGGTGTGATCGGCGAGCGCGCCGGCGAAGATCCCGGCACCGCCGTACAGATCCCAGCACACCGCCGGATCGGGGCACGCCGAACCGAGCACGAAGTCGGCGACGGTCTGCGCGTACACCTCGGGTGCGTTTCGATGGGCTTGCCAGAATCCGGTGACCGGGATCGACCACACCCGCTCGCCCACCTGATGCTGCGCGAGCTCGGTGCCGTCGAGTACGCGAAGTGACCGCGGTGCATCGCGGCTGCGGCGCCGCCGCTGGGCGTCACGCCGGCGGTCGGTGCCTTTCCGGCCGCGTTGCACAGGTGCGTGGACCGGGGCCAGCTCGGCCAGATGACGACCGCCCGAGCGGTCGGCCACCGCGACGAGTTCGGCGCCGGGCGTGAACCGCCGGTCGCCCAGATCGTCGACGAGCCCGGGAAGGGGCTGCACGCACACCGAATCGGTGACGAGTGCCGAGCCGTGCCGGTGTCGCAGACCCGCACGACCGTCGGCGTCCACGGCCAACCGGGTGCGGATCCGCCAGCCGGTGGCCGGGGCGCCGAGCGATCGCAGTCCTTCGCCGCCCATCCACCCGTCGACCATGTCCGCGGACAGACCACCCACCCGCACCAGGACGTCGCCGAGCGACGCCGCCTTGAGACCGCGGGCCGCCGAGGACTCGATGAACGCGAGGTCACAGCACCCCGCGCCACGCGCCGCGGCCGGACAGATCGACTCCACCCGACTGGCCGCGGGCGCGATCACCTCGACGGTCTCGGCGCGCCAGAAGGCGTCGCGGCGCGTATCCGTGATCTGCGCGACCACGGTTTCGCCGGGGATCGCGCCGCGCACGAACACCACGCGGCCGTCGGCCGCGCGGGCCACCGCCTCTCCCCCGTTGGCCAGACGATCGGGCCGCAGCTCGATGACCGTGCCGGAAGGGGCGTCCGGGCCGGTGGCAGCGGCGTCGGGACCGCGCGCCTTGTCGGGACCGGCCACCTCAGCCCAGCGCCCGCCGGGTCTCGCCGGGCGCGTTGTACTCGAGATCGGCCTTGCGCCGATCCGACGAACTGAGCTGCCACGGCACCGAGGTCACCATCACCCCCGGCTCGAAGAGCAGCCGCGTCTTGAGCCGCAGCGCGGACTGGTTGTGCAGGATCTGCTCCCACCAGTGACCCACCACGTACTCGGGGATGAACACGGTGATCACGTCCCGCGGATGTTCGCGACGCACGCGGCGCACGTATTCGATGACGGGGCGGGTGATCTCGCGGTAGGGAGAAGCGATCACCTTCAGCGGCACGGAGATGTCGCTCTCCTCCCACTGCGACACGAGGATACGGGTGTCGCGGTCGTCGACGTTGACGGTGATCGCCTCGAGCACATCGGGGCGGGTGGCGCGGGCGTAGAGAAGCGCGCGTTTGGCGGCGAGGTGCAGCGTGGACACCAGGACGATCGAGTGGGTGCGGCTCGGCAGCACCGACTCGGAGTCCTCCTCGACCCGCTCGAGTTCGGCCTGCACCGAGGCGTAGTGGTGATGGATGAGTTTCATCAACACGAACAGGATCACCATCGCCAGGATGGCGATCCAGGCTCCTGCGGTGAACTTGGTGATCAGCACCACCACCAGCACCGAGGCGGTCATCACCAAGCCGACGCTGTTGATCACCCGGGACTGTTTCATCCGGCGCCGCGCGCTCGGATCGGTCTCGGTGCGCAGCAGCCGGGTCCAGTGACGCACCATGCCCGTCTGGCTCAGCGTGAAGGACACGAACACACCCACGATGTAGAGCTGGATGAGTGCGGTCACCGCACCACCGAACGCGACGATGAACGCGATGGCCGCCAACGCGAGGAAGATGATGCCGTTGCTGAAGGCGAGGCGGTCACCACGGGTGTGCAGCTGACGCGGCAGGTACCGATCCTGCGCCAGCACCGAACCGAGCACCGGAAACCCGTTGAATGCGGTGTTCGCGGCGAGCATGAGGATCAGGGCGGTGGCCACCGCGACGAAGAAGAAGCCGATCGGGAAGCCGTCGAAGACGGCGTGCGCCAACTGGGCGATCATCGCCTTCTGCTGATACCCCGGCGGAGCGCCGATCAGGTCCTGCGACGGGTCCATCACATACTTCGCACCGATTTTCTCCGCGAGGGTCACGATCCCCAGCAGCAACACGATGGCGATCGACCCGAGCAGCAGCAGTGTGGTGGCCGCGTTGCGCGACTTGGGTTTCTGGAACGCCGGCACCCCGTTGCTGATCGCCTCCACCCCGGTCAGCGCCGCACATCCCGAGGAGAACGCACGGGCGATGAGAAAGACGAACGCGATACCGACCAGGTGATTGTTCTCGGCGTGGATGCCGAACCCGGCGGTCTCGGCCTGCACGTCTCGACCCAGGATGAAGATCTCGACGTATCCCCAGATCAACATGACCAGCACGCCGAAGATGAAAGCGTAGGTGGGGATGGCCAGCACGCTGCCCGATTCCTTGATCCCGCGCAGGTTGACCGCGGCGAGCAGGACGATGGCCGCGACGCAGAACCACACCCGGTGATGCTCGACGAACGGGATCGCCGAGCCGATGTTCTCGGCGGCCGACGAGATCGACACCGCCACGGTGAGCACGTAATCCACCAGCAGCGCGCTGCCGACCGTGAGTCCGGCGGTGGGACCGAGGTTGACCGTGGCCACCTCGTAGTCACCACCACCGGAGGGGTACGCGTGGACGTTCTGCCGGTAACTGGCCACCACCACCGCCATCACGATGGCCACCGCGACGGCGATCCACGGCGCCATGGTCATCGCGCTCAGTCCGGCGACCGACAGGACGAGAAAGATCTCCTGCGGCGCATACGCCACCGACGACATCGCGTCGGAGGCGAAGACGGGGAGTGCGATGCGTTTCGGCAACAGGGTGTGGCCGAGTTTGTCGCTCCGGAACGGCCTGCCCAGCAGCAGTCGTTTGGTGGCGACCGACGCCTTCGACACGGTAGACACCACGCAACACTAAGACCTCGGTGCATCGAAGGCCACCACGACCCTCGGCGAGCGCGCCTGCTCCCGGATACATCACCCAATTCGCGGTCGGCGTGCCGCACCACCACTGCGCCGGGTAGGTTCAGATCGCGCGGCCCCGTCGCGACGGATGTCGCCGCGGCCGGACCGGTCACAACGCAGAGAAGGGCTCGGTGTGCGGGTAGTCATCATGGGATGCGGGCGCGTGGGATCGTCGCTGGCGATGGCCATGCAGAAGCGCGGTCACCAGGTGGTGATCATCGACCGCAATGCCACCGCCTTCGAGCGTCTGCCCGACACCTTCACCGGCGAGACCGTCGTCGGTGTCGGCTTCGACCGTGAGGTGCTCACCCGCGCGGGCATCGACAAGGCCGATGCGTTCGCCGCGGTGTCGTCGGGCGACAACTCCAACATCATCGCCGCACGGGTCGCGCGGGAGACCTTCGACGTCGAGCGGGTGGTTGCGCGAATCTACGATGCCCGGCGCGCGGAGGTCTACGAACGGCTGGGTATCCCGACGGTCGCGACGGTGCCGTGGACCACCGAACGCTTCGTCTCGGCGCTCGGCGAGACGTCGACCACCACCGAATGGCGCGACCCGTCGGGCACCATCGCGATCGCCCAGCTCGAACTGCACGAGTCGTGGATCGGGGTGACCTCGGTGAAGTTCCAGGAGCTCACCGGCGCCCGGCTCGCCTTTCTCAGCCGTGTCGGCCGAGCGATCCTTCCGGAAGCGAAAACCGTTCTGCAACAGGATGACATCGTGTTCGCGGCAGTTCGGCTCGACGACCTCGCCCGGGTGCGGGCCGACGTGGCCGCACCCGCGAAACTCGACGACTGACCCGACGGTCCACGGAGGAGACAACATGAAAGTCGCGATCGCAGGCGCGGGCGCGGTGGGCCGGTCGATCGCCCGCGAACTCATCGCGGCCGGTCACGAGGTGACGCTCTTCGAACGTCTGCCCGCTCACCTGGACACCGAGTCGGTGCCCGGCGCCGCCTGGCTGCTGGCCGACGCGTGCGAGCTGACCAATCTCGAGAAGGCGCAACTGCAGTTGTTCGACGTGATGATCGCGGCGACCGGCGACGACAAGGCCAACCTGGTGGTCAGCCTGCTCGCGAAGACCGAGTTCGCGGTCAGCCGGGTGGTTGCGCGCGTCAACGATCCGCGTAACGAATGGCTCTTCGGTGAGGAGTGGGGTGTCGACGTCGCGGTGTCGACGCCGCGCCTGTTGGCCTCGCTCGTCGAGGAAGCCGTGTCTGTCGGTGATCTGGTGCGCCTGATGACCTTTCGTCAGGGACAGGCGAATCTCGTGGAACTCACGCTGCCCGCCGACACCCCGCTGGCGGGTAAGCCCGTCCACAAACTGGATCTGCCGCGCGACGCGGCCCTGGTGGCCATCCTGCGTGGCGGGCGGGTGATCGTGCCGCAACGCGACGACCCCATCGAAGGTGGCGACGAACTCGTCTTCATCGCCCCCGCCGAGACGGAATCCGCTCTGCACGAGGCGATGCGGATGGCCGGCTGAGCGACTCCCACACCAGGGAGATCTCAGTGCTATGTCTGCGGTTGCTCGTCGCGGCCGGCCCGCCGAACCAGCAGCACGGTGACCAGCACCGAGATCGCGGTCAGCGGCCAGCCCATGCCGATGCGGGTCGCCGCCAGCCACCCGGTGGCACCGTCGTCGTAGAGCGACGACTGTGCCAGGTAGCGCGCCAGGAAGACCAGTGCCCAGAACGCGGTCGCGACGTCGTAGGCGATGAGCGTGCGCCGATGCCGTCGCCACTGTGTCCCGGTTCCGTTGATCAGATTCCACGCGACGCCGACAATCGGCCAGCGGATCGCGATGGATGCCGCGAAAACTCCCGCGTAGACCAGCGCGGTCCAGATGCCGAACAGGAAGTAGCCTTTGGCGTCCCCGACACGGTGGGCGATGAACACGCACAGCGCGACGCCGAGTAGCCCCGACACCGCAGGAGTGAGGGGTTCACGTCGACCCAGTCGGATCCCGAACACCACCAGCGCCGCCGCGAGCGCGCCCACCGTGGCCACCTGAAGGCCCCACGCGGCATTCATCGGGACGAAGACGATCACCGGAATGGTGGAGTAGATCAGTCCGGCGACACCGCCGATCTGGTCGAGAACCGTGGCCGGCGCCGCGGCACCGGACCGGTCGTCGGAGGGGTCAGTCGTCTCCGTCGCCATGCAGTTCGTAGTAGGGGTTGTAGATCACCTTGACGCCGTCGTGCTCGCCGACGCGACCGCGAACGGTGATCTTGCGGCCCGGCTCAATCCCAGGTATCCGGTTGCGCCCGAGCCATTTGAGGAAGACGATGTCGCTGCCGTCGAAGAACTCCGCCTTGACGCCGCTCTTCGCCGCGCGCGAGCAGGTTTCCACGGACCTGAGTTCGCCGTGCATGGTCACCTCGTCCCCGCGACAACACTCCACCGCGCGTTGCGCGCCGGTGGCCGCGGACTGCTCGGCGATCTTCTCCGCGTCGGCTTCGCCGAGGTCTTCGGTGAGGCGCCGTGTGAGCCGTTTGAGATATCCGGCTGTAGGCATCACAACCTCCAAGTACGAAATCGGTGGTCACATCGCGGTGTGCACATCTACAGGGCTTTCAGAGCACGCCGCGTGGGGCACAGCGGAGCACGTAATCGTCAGCGTAGACCTCTGCACTCGTAACACACAACGCGAGGCATGATCGATTCATGCCCGCAAAGGACACCGGCCACACGGCAGCGCCGACGGCTCTGATCGCTGTGCCCGGAACGGGTTCCGACGCCGACTACGTCGTTCGCGCCTTCGGTCCGGCGGCCCGGATGCTGGGCGTGGAACTCATCGCCCCCGACCCTTCCGACGACCTGGTCAACGGCTACCTTCGGCACTTCGATCACGCGGCCGCCACCCACCGTCGCGTATTGGTCGGCGGCGTGTCGATCGGCGCGGCCGTGGCGCTCAGGTGGGCACTGCGACCCGCCGGCGCCTCACGGTGCGCCGGTGTGCTCGCGGCGCTGCCCGCGTGGAGCGGCGACCCCGACGGTTCGCCGGCCGCGACGTCGGCCCGGCTGACCGCCGAATCGCTGCGCGACAACGGATTGTCGGCGACGGTCGGCGCGATGGCCGCCGACTCTCCGAAGTGGCTCGCGGCCGAGCTCACACGGTCGTGGCGTGCGCTCTATCCCGGCCTGATCAACCAGCTTTTCGCCGCCGCCGCCCACACCGCGCCCGACCTCGCGGACATCGCCGCACTGCGCGCGCCCCTCGCCGTCACCGCGGCCGTCGACGACCCGCTGCACCCCTATTCGGTGGCCGAGCAGTGGTGCGCGGCCGCGCCGCGCGCCGACCTGACCGCGGTGCGGCTGGCCGAGTGGGGTGCCGATCCGTCGCTGTTGGGCACTTCGTGCGCGCGAGGGTGGCTGCGGATGACCGGCTCAGCGGCGACGCCGACGGAATCGCTGCATCGCCGAGCCCGATGAACGCGGCTGCAGGTCGTCGTCGGCGGCGCCCGGTTCTTCGGCGGGATCGGTGGCCGGCACGTCATCGGTCACGGGGACCCGCGACTGATCGTCGGTGACCACCACCGCCTGCTCGAGCTGGTCGAGCGCGCCGCCGGGAATCCGGTTGTCTGGGGTGTCGAACGATTCGGCGTCGCCGCCCGACGGATCGGACGCCCAAGGATCTGACGCGGAGGCATCGGACGTGGAGGTATCGGATGTGGAGGTATCAGACGCGGAGGAATCAGACGCGGAGGTATCAGACGCGTAAGCATCGGCGCCAGAAGGATCGGCGTCGATCTGATCGGCATCGGGCGGGGGAACGAAGCCGGGGGGCACCTGCGCACCCTGCGCGGCCATCTGGGCGAACATCTGTTGCTGCGCGGCCGCGACCTGCTCCGCCAGGACCGGCGGCAGGACGATCGGCAGCATCTCGCGCGGCGGCACCGGCTCGGCGCCGCGCCGGATCACCGACTCGGCGAGCACCGCGCGCGCGAGTTGGGCAAGTTCGGTGGCCGACTCGGTGGGCCCGCTGGCCACGCATCGCACCATCCAACGCGGACCGTCGACCCCGATGAACCGGTGCACACCGCCGGGGACCTCCGCGACGATCTCGCGTCCCCAGTGACCGTCCTCGACACTGGTCGTGGCACCGTCGTTGCGCAGGGATTCCACCAGTTCGCGCACCACCTCGCGCCAGAGGCCGGGCGATTTCGGTGCGGCGAACGCCGTCACACTGATCCGTCCGTGGGGGGTGACGAGGTAGACGGCCTCCGGCTGGTGGTCGGCGCTCATCTCCACCGTCACCTGTCCGCCCTCGACCACGGGAACCAGCACCGAGCCCAGATCGAGGTGCGAGTTCTCCAGATCCTCGGCCGGGGTGTCGAGCGCCGCGATGTCGTAGGGTCCGGCCGCCTGGCCGATCCGCAGTACCGACTCGTCTTCGCGTGCCATCAGTTCAGGTTCTCCTCACGGGCTGACGGGTCCTCGCTCCCGAGTATGGCGTGACCCCCGCTCGATCCGTAACCACCCACGCCGCGACTGGTGTCGTCGAGTTCGTCGACCTCGACGATGTCGGGCAGTTCGACGCGTTGCACGACCAGCTGGGCGATCCGGTCGCCGCGTGCGATGGAGATCGTCTCCGCCGGGTCCAGGTTGACCAGGCACACCTTGATCTCGCCGCGATATCCGGCGTCGATGGTGCCGGGGGTGTTCACGATGGACAGACCCGCACGTGCGGCGAGCCCGGATCGTGGGTGGACCAGCCCGACCGTGCCCACCGGCAGTGCGATCGCGATGCCGGTGCCCACCACCTGCCGGCGACCGGGCAGGAGTTCGAGATCGATGGTCGAACACAGATCCACCCCGGCATCGCCGGGGTGGGCGCGGGTGGGCAACGGGATTCCGGCGTCGAGACGCCGCACGCGCAGCGATACGGCCGTCGGGTCGGGGGTGAATTCTGCGGGCACGCACGCAGACTACGCTGACCGTGTGAGCGAACCCGAACCACCCGAGGCGGCACATTCGGCGACATCCGGGCCGTCCACCGAGTCGGCGGTCGACCGCTATACCGAGCGTTTGTGGGTTCCGTGGTGGTGGTGGCCGGCCGCCGCAGTGGTCACGGCCGTCGCCGGGTACGAGATCCAGTTGTCGGCCCACCGCGCGTCGTGGAGCTTCATCGGTTACATCGGCGTCGGTGCACTCTGTGTCTTGATGCTGTGGTCGCTGGGCCGACCGACGGTCCGGGTGACCGCCGACGGCGAGTTGCGGGCGGGAAAGGCCCGACTTCCGCACTCGGTGATCGCCCGGGGGGCCAGTGTTCCGGCGAGCGCGAAGAGCGCGGCCCTCGGTCGCCAGCTCGATCCCGCCGCATTCCTGATGCACCATGCGTGGGTCAAGACCATGGTGCTGCTGGTGCTCGACGATCCCGACGACCCGACGCCGTACTGGCTGGTCTCGACCAGACATCCCGGCGAGGTACTCGCCGCCCTCGGCGTCGCTGACGCGACCGCCGGTGCGGGCGACTGATCGGGATCGGTCAGGCGCAGTCGACGCAGATCATCGAGTTGCCGTTCTCCCGCGCCAGCCGGCTGCGGTGGTACACGAGAAAGCAACTCGTACAGGTGAACTCGTCGGCCTGCTTGGGGATCACGCGGACCGAGAGCTCTTCGCCGGACAGGTCGGCGCCGGGGAGCTCGAACGATTCCGCGGTTTCGGATTCGTCGACGTCGACCGCCGACGACTGGGCCTCGCTGCGTCGCGCCTTGAGTTCCTCGAGCGAATCCTCGTTGAGTTCTTCGGTCTCCGTGCGTCGCGGCGCATCGTAATCAGTAGCCATTGTGTGCCTTACCTCGTTCAGTGGAGCCGACCGATCAGCTCGGCTTGTGGCCGCGCCGATCGTTGGGCGCAGTGCTCGCCGGGATTGTCTTGCCGGCGTCACGTCAACGTCGTGACCGGTGCAATTCGTTACCCGCAAACCATCGGACTTATGTGACCTTGATCACATTGAGTTGTGATCGATACACACCCGATGGCCGGCGGTGCGGAGTGCGGGCGCCCGAACAGTAGTCCATCGGGTTGCGACGGTCAACACCATGACCATCGCGATTCATTCCCGGCGGCCACGGCTCCGCCGATCTCGCTGCCGACGGCACCCCTCCGGCGCGCCGCACCGGCCTGTCGTGGGCCTGCCCCGCGAGCCTCTACAGTGGGCGCATACCGCACACGTGTGTGGAGAGGAGCGGAGTCCACGGTGGTCTCGAAGATTACGGTCGGCTACCCGACCGACGAGAAGGGTCGGCCATACCGACGACGCCGCTACCGCCCGGCGATCATCGCGGCCGTGGTTCTCGCGATCGCCGGCGTGATCGTATGGGCGGTCGCGCTCACCGACACCAACGCGGGCGCGGTTCCCACCGACTGCAACCAGCCCACGGCGGCCAGCGCCACATCCTCGGTGGCTCCGGGTGCACCGGCCGGTCCGATGCCAACGCCGACGGCCGCAGCGCCGAAACTCACCGCCGCCGACCGTGACGAGATGCTCGCGGTGCCGCCCGCTCCCCTGTCGGCATTCCAGGTACGTGTGCTCAACGCCTCCACCAAACGCGGTGCGGCACGCTCGGTCTCCGACGATCTGACCGCCCAGGGATTCAATCCGGTACCCGAGGCGCCCTACGCCGACGACACCGTCTACCCCAACCGCGACCTGAACTGCGTCGCGCAGATCCGCTTCGGTCCGGCGGGCAAGTCTGCGGCCGCCGCGGTCTGGCTGGCGATCCCCTGCGCACAACTCGTCGACGACGGGCGTCCCGGAACGTCGGTCGACGTGGCGCTCGGTGAGTACTACCAATCACTCGAACAGTCCCAGGACACCCAGGCCGCGCTCGAGGCCCTGCGCTCGGCCGATCCCCGCAACCCCAAGGCGGCGGTCGATCCCGGACTGGTCAAGGCGGTTCACTCGCAGTCGTGTTGACCCGACCCGGTTGACCCGGTCCGGCCGACCCCCGACCCGGCGGGTTCAGGCGTCGGGGCCGAGCGGGCGTCGCGCTCCGAACTCGTCGAGGGTCGCGATGAACTCGTCGGCTATTCCACTCGCGACGGCGATCGTCGCGTGGCCGTCGGCCGACCGTGAGTCCGGTGGCGGCGTGAGCACCACCGCGCCCGCCTCGGCCGCGATCAGACCACCTGCGGCCCAGTCCCACGGGCTCAGTCCATGCTCGAAGTGCGCGTCCACGGCACCGGAGGCAACCATGCACAGGTCGAGCGCCGCCGCACCGATCCGGCGTACATCGCGCACCCGCGGCAACAGTGCCGCGACGATGGCGCCCTGGGCCCTCCGACGCTGCGCCGCGTAGCCGAAACCGGTGGCGACCAGCGCCATGTCGAGTCGGTCGACACCGTTTGCGCGCAGCGGCGTTCTCACCCCGTCGGCGTGCATCCAGGCACCGCCACCGAGCGTGGCCGAGTACAGCACCCCCCGGGCGACGTCCACCACCGCCCCGGCCACCGACCGTCCGTGCACCTGCGCAGCCACCGACACCGCGTACGCGGGGATTCCGTAGAGGAAGTTCACCGTGCCGTCGATCGGGTCGACCACCCACCGAACACCCGACGGCACCTCCACGCTGCCACCCTCCTCTTCGCCCAGG
The DNA here is from genome assembly GCF_053588575.1 of Gordonia sp. NPDC003429. Taxonomy (NCBI): domain Bacteria; kingdom Bacillati; phylum Actinomycetota; class Actinomycetes; order Mycobacteriales; family Gordoniaceae; genus Gordonia; species Gordonia sp. NPDC003429. The sequence goes on along the minus strand of NZ_JBSFQF010000002.1, from coordinate 153,914 downwards.
ATCGCGTCGCCGGGCCGCAGTTCACCCAGACGTGAGCGGATGAGTTCCTCGCTCTCCGTGTCGGCGAGGGTCACCGGGTCGGTCGGCGTCGACTTGGCGGCCACTCCGTTGTCTACCGGGCCACCGGCCCCGAACAGTTCGGGCCGCCGCCGCCGGACATGGTCGGCGGCCGCGCTCGCCACCTCGACGGCCACCGCGCCGAGCGCGGCCACCCCCGTCGCGTCCACCCCCGCCGGACCGTTCGTCTGCCCGGCCTCTGCCCACACGTCCCCTGAAGTCTCCACGCCTCCATCATGTCAGCCCGCGGACAGACACCCGTCAGGCAAACACTGGGCAACCGATTGCGCGGAGATCACGCACCACGGCCCCGACGTGGATAGCCTGAACAGGCACGACATCGCTACCCCGCGCCAGCACCGAGAGAGGACGCCGTCATGACCGACGAGCCCGCACCCGACACCAGCACGACGCCAACGAATCTCGGATTCGGGGTCGACGTCGGCGGATCCGGCATCAAGGGCGGGGTGGTCGATCTGGACACCGGTGAGCTGGTCGGCGAGCGGTTCAAGGTGCTGACCCCTCGACCGGCCACACCCGACGCCGTCGCCGACAAGGTGGCCGAAGTGGTGGCGCACTTCGACTGGACCGGACCGGTGGGTGTCACGCTTCCCGGCGTCATCACCGACGCCACGATGCGCACGGCGGCCAACATCGACAAGTCGTGGATCGGTACGGACGTCTACAAGTTGTTCAGCGCGCACCTCGGCGATCGCGAGGTGTCGGTGCTCAACGATGCCGACGCAGCGGGCATGGCCGAGGATGCCTACGGTGCCGGGCGCGGTGTGGACGGCGTGGTGATGCTGCTGACCTTCGGTACCGGCATCGGGTCGGCGATCCTCATCAACGGCACGCTGGTGCCCAACACCGAACTCGGGCACATGGTCGTCGGCAAGAAGGAGGCCGAGCACCAGGCCGCGTCGAGGATCAAGGATGAGAAGGGCTGGAGCTACGAGAAGTGGACCAAGAAGGTCAGCAAGGTACTCGAGGCCTACGAGGTGCTGTTCTGGCCGAAGCTGTTCATCGCCGGAGGCGGCATCAGCCGTAAGAGCGACAAGTGGATCCCGTTGTTGACCAACGCCACGCCGGTGGTGCCGGCCAAGCTGCTGAACACGGCGGGCATTGTCGGCGCCGCGATGGCCGAGGCCCAAGGGCTGCGGGTGTAACCCGGTTGCCGGGTTACACCGGCTTCGGCACCCCGGCTGACCTGCTGCTTGTCACATCGGCGGTGATGTTGTCGTTACAATGGTCGACACCGGTGATATGCACCGACAAGCCAACCTGATTCCAGCGGCGGTCCGCTGCGAATCTGTGTGTGTGAGATCGCGTTCGGAAAGGTTGTACGTGGCAGCCACCAAGACCCGCCAAAGCGACGCCGAGGTCGAGGAATCGACAACGTCGACAGCCCCGGCAGCCGCCAAGGAACCCGCAAAGAAGACGGCCAAGAAGGCCGCGAAGAAGGCACCCGCCCGCAAGGCGCCCGCGAAGAAGGCGGCCAAGAAGGCCACCGCACGGAAGGCGCCTGCGAAGAGCGCCGGCACTGAGTCCGACGCCGAGGCCCCCGCCGACGAGTTGGAGTCCGACGAGGCATCGATCGACGACATCGACGGCCCGGATGCCGAACTCGACGACGTGGAACTCGACGCCGAGGACCTCGAGGTGGATGACGACGCCGAGTCCGATGACGACGCCGAGGACTCCGCCGACGACGAGGATTCGGCAGACGACGAGGATTCGGCAGACGACGAGACCGACACCACCGCGAACGCGCCGGTGGCCATCGCCGTTGTCACCACCAAGGCCGAGGAGAAGTCGAAGGACGACGCCCGCACCGCAGGTGACTTCGTCTGGGACGAGGAAGAGTCCGAGGCCCTGCGTCAGGCCCGCAAGGACGCCGAACTCACCGCGTCGGCCGACTCGGTGCGCGCCTATCTCAAGCAGATCGGCAAGGTGGCCCTGCTCAACGCGGAGGAGGAGGTGGAGCTCGCCAAACGTATCGAGGCCGGTCTCTACGCCACCGAGCGGCTGCGCCGGATCGTCGAATCGGGCGAAAAACTCAGTACCGCCCAGAAGCGCGACCTCAACTGGATCTCCCGTGACGGCAACCGCGCCAAGAATCACCTCTTGGAGGCCAACCTGCGCCTCGTGGTGTCGCTGGCCAAGCGCTACACCGGTCGCGGCATGGCGTTTCTGGACCTCATCCAGGAGGGCAACCTCGGTCTGATCCGTGCGGTCGAGAAGTTCGACTACACCAAGGGCTACAAGTTCTCCACCTACGCCACATGGTGGATTCGGCAGGCCATCACCCGCGCCATGGCCGACCAGGCGCGCACCATCCGCATTCCGGTGCACATGGTGGAGGTCATCAACAAACTCGGACGCATCCAGCGCGAACTGCTCCAGGACCTCGGCCGCGAGCCGACGCCGGAGGAGCTCGCCAAGGAGATGGACATCACGCCGGAGAAGGTGCTGGAGATCCAGCAGTACGCGCGCGAACCCATTTCACTGGATCAGACCATCGGCGACGAGGGCGACAGCCAGCTCGGTGACTTCATCGAGGACTCCGAGGCCGTGGTCGCGGTGGACGCGGTCAGCTTCACGCTCCTGCAGGATCAGCTGCAGTCGGTTCTCGAGACGCTCTCCGAGCGCGAGGCCGGTGTGGTGCGGCTGCGGTTCGGCCTGACCGACGGTCAGCCACGCACGCTCGACGAGATCGGCCAGGTGTACGGCGTGACCCGCGAGCGCATCCGCCAGATCGAGTCGAAGACGATGTCGAAGTTGCGCCACCCCAGCCGGTCTCAGGTGCTTCGGGACTACCTGGACTGATCTCCGTCGTCTGGCCTGGCCTGACGACAGACGTGCACCGGTTGCGTCGTTACCGCAGCGGGGCCCTTGGTCCCACCGTGGCCACTTGGTCTTCTGACCTGCTACCAGACGCCCGGCACGAGTCGGTGGCTGTGTCGTGTGTAGTCGGGCCAGGTGTCGGGAAAGGCGCGAGCAAGCATCGTCTCCTCGACCCGAATCCGGTACAGGTAGCAGGACGTGAGGACGACCGCAGCAACGAGCCCACCGGCCCACGTCTGAAATCCGAGCGCTGCTCCGGTGAGGGTGAGAATGGTGGAGGTGTAGCCGGGGTGGCGCAGGTGCGCGTACACGCCGGTGGTCACCAGCTGTTGCCCGTCCTGGATCCGCAGCGTGCGGGTGTACGACCCGGCCAGCGACGTCATCGCGCGGACACGAAGGAACACGCCGGCGACCGCCACGGCAGCTCCCACCAAGCCGATGATGCGCCAGTTGCCGTGGAAATTGCCAACATCTCGCAGCAGCCACGGCGCCAGCAGCGCGACGACGATTCCAGCGATGACCACCGCGGTGCTGCGCCGGTCTTCCGGCGCCCCGGACCACTGCGCTGCCTGCCCGCGACCACGGGTAAACAGTTCGAGGGCTCCGTAGGCGACGAGTGCGGCTACTGACATCCAGTAGCTGACGGTCACCAACACGCTCATCGGGGTTTCTCCGTTCGATTGGAATGACTCATACGTTGGCCGGCAATTGCGCGGCGAGAGGCGCTCGAGCCTTGCTGGTCGAGCGCGGCGAGGACGTCATCGCACCAGGCGATCGACATGTCGAGGTAGTCCAACCCGAAGGTGTGCACGAAGGTCGGACCCCAGATGCCGCTCTCGTGGTCGGGGATCGAGCGGTGGGCACCGGGCACCACCTGCGCGAGCTGAGCTCTCAACTCCGCGTGGAGTGCTCGGCGCTCGAGCACGATCGCGCGGATTGCGTCTGCGCCGAGCAGGTCGGCGAACATGAGCTTGACCAGGCCCTCGTCGCGCATCGTCGGCGGCGCGGACGGCGAGCTCAGCCACGTATGGAGCGCCGTCAGGCCGGCATCGGTCAGCCGCCAGCGCTGGCGCGCCTGAGTGCCTTCCGGAGCGCCATGAGCCTCGATCAATCCAGCGTCGGACAGCGCATGCAACTGCGGATACAACTGACCGTCGCTGATCCCCCAGATCATGCCGGTCGATCGGCGAGACGCCTGGCGGATCTCGTAGCCGCTGCGCGGTGCCAGCGACAGAAACCCCAGGATCGCGCGGGCGGTGGGAGTCAGGTTCATGAGGGAAAAATACCTCTGGCAGATACACTCTGCAAGAGGCACTCTCGGAGATGCACTCTGTGAGAGCTGCTGGCAGGTGGACGCAGCGGTGTGACTGTTCTGCGTGCGGCCCCGACCGCCGCTCGACTGACGCATGTGATCCATGTCGCTGTGCGAGTAACGAGGGCGTGTAGTCGTGTTGCGGTCCGGAACACCCGTGTTAAGGGTGAGTGACGACACACCCGGCGGCGCGTCGGAACAATACCGAAGCCGAGAACGTCTGACACAGTGAGGTTGATGCATCGCCCGGATGTGTCGGCTCACGAAGGGAAGGCGACCGACAGGCGCCGGACCGGGACGGAGGAAACAATGTCTGACATCGCTACCACACCCCCGATCTCCATGCCGCTCACCGCTGCCGACCGTTGCGATCGTTGCGGCGCGGCGGCAAAGGTACGTGCCGTCCTGCCCAAGGGCGGCGAGCTTCTCTTCTGCCGCCACCACTTCAACGAGCACGAGGCACGACTGGTCGAGCTCAGCGCCACCGTCGTCGAATCGGCCGGCGAGCTGGTCTAGCGCGCATCACGAGACGTCGCCGACACCCCGGAGCCCACGCGGCCCGGGGTGTTCGCGTATCCGGGACCCGCCGTTCAGCGCCACTCCCGCAGCGCCTTGATCCGTTCCCGTAGCTGATCTGCCGTCGCCATCGCGGTGGGTGGTCCGCCGAGTTTGCCACGTAACTCGTTGTGTACGGCGCCGTGCGGCTTGCCGGTGCGGTGGTGATGCATGGCCACGAGACTGTTGAGTTCGCGACGCAGCGCGTGCAGGTTCTCTCCCGCGACGCGTGTGTCGGCCACGTCGGTCACGGCCGGCGCGGCGGATGCCGCCGAACGCGTGTCCACCTGGTCCTGCTGCCGTTTACGCAGCAGCGCGCGCACCTGGTCGGCGTCGAGCAGCCCCGGCAGGCCCAGATAGTCCGACTCCTCGTCGCTGCCGGCGAATGTGGCGGTACCGAACGACGACCCGTCGAAGATCACCTGGTCGAGTTCGGCATCGGCGTGCAGCGACTGGAACCCCTTCTCCTCGTCCCCCGGTTCGTCCTGCTGCTTGTTCGCATCCACGAGCAGGGCGTCGTCGAGCCCATCGGCGTCGCGATGCGGTTTGCCGAGAACATGATCGCGCTCGGCCTCCATCTGACTGGCCAGGTTGAGCAGCACCGGCACCGACGGCAGGAACACGCTGGCGGTCTCGCCGGGACGCCGGGAACGGACGAAACGTCCGATCGCCTGCGCGAAGTACAACGGTGTGGCGGCGCTCGTCGCGTACACGCCCACGGCCAGCCGCGGCACGTCCACGCCCTCGGACACCATGCGCACCGCGATCATCCATTCATCGTCGGACGCGGCGAACTGGGCGATCCGCGACGACGACTTGGGGTCGTCGGAGAGCACCAGCACCGGCTTGCGGCCGGTGATCGACTCGAGGAGCTCGGCGTAGTCGCGGGCGACGGTCTGGTCGGTCGCGATCACCAGTCCCCCGGCGTCGGGCACCCCGTTGGCGCGCAACTGCCCCAACCGGGTGTGCGCGGCGGTGAACACCGCGGGAATCCAGTCTCCGTGGGCGTCGAGGGCGGTGCGCCACGCCCGGGCGGTCTGCTCCGCCGACAGGGGTTCACCGAGCCGCGCCGTGTACTCCTCACCGGCCGACGTCCGCCAACTCGCCTGGCCCGAATACGCCAGGAACACCACCGGCCGGACCACGCCGTCGGCGAGCGCGTCGCTGTAGCCGTAGGTGTGGTCGGCGCGCGACCGCAGCACCCCGCCCTCTTCGGGTTCGTAGGTCACGAACGGGATCGGCGAATCATCCGACCGAAACGGCGTTCCGGTCAGCGACAGCCGTCGCACCGCGTCGGAAAAGGCCTCACGAATGGCATCACCCCACGACTTCGCGTCGCCGCCGTGGTGGATCTCGTCGAGGATCACCAGGGTGCGCCTGTTCTCGGTGCGCACCCGGTGCCGTGACGGGTGCGCGGCGACCTGCGCGTAGGTCAGCGCCACCCCGTCGTAGTCGCTGCTGGTCTGCCCGGCGGAATTGCTGAAACGGGAATCCAGCGCGATGCCGACCTTCGCCGCGGCCTGCGCCCACTGATGCTTCAGATGCTCGGTTGGGGTCACCACGGTCACCTGGTCGACGGTCCGGTCGTCGAGCAGTTCACGCGCGACCCGCAGACCGAACGTGGTCTTGCCCGCGCCGGGCGTGGCGACGGCCAGAAAATCCGTGGGACGTCGCGTCAGGTATCTGGTCAGGGCTCGCCGCTGCCATGCGCGCAGCGGCGGGGCCGAGGACACGGCAACACTGTCAGCAGAGGTCACGAAACACTTGCTCCCGACGACGTGAGGGCATGAAACAGCCCCTCGGCAACAACCGATGCGATGACGTCGCACCGCAACCCGAGGGGATGCGTGCCATGCTACCGGCACCGGCGGCCGACGCTACCGGCGACACGTGCCGGACACGCCACACCGCCCTGTCCGCGGCCGGCTCGGGCACGCCCGGCGAGGCGATCACCCATCTTCGGCGCGCATCAGGGATGCTGGAGCCATCACCACGTCACGACGCAACCCGGTTCCGCTCACCGACGCGATCACCGCGCCGGTCGAGTCTGCGCGTCCGGATCGCCGCGACCGGCGGCCGGCACCGGTATCGATCGACCTCGCCGTATCCGAGCCGGTGGCCGACGACCGGCCCGACGCAGCCACCCCAGACCGCAGCACAGCCACCCCCGACCGCGACGCTGCGACCGGCGACGGACCGCCGGTGCTGCGCAACATGCACCGTGTGGTGTGGCGGACGATCGTCAACGCGTGGGATCACGGCATCGTCGGGTGGTCGGCGCAGGCGGCGTTCTGGCAGGCACTCTCGCTGCCACCGCTGCTTCTCGGGCTGCTCGGCAGCGTCGGCTACATCGCGGGCTGGTTCGGACCCGACACCGTGGAGGTCATCTCCGACCGGATCATCAGCTTCGCCGACCGCACGTTCTCGGCCAGTGTCGTGACCGACCTGATCACCCCGACCGTCGACAACGTGCTCGGCCGCGGCCGGGTCGGCGTCATCTCGGTGGGCTTCATCCTGTCGCTGTGGGCGGGGTCGTCGGCGGTATCCTGTTTCGTCGCGTCGATCGTCCGCGCCCATGACCAGCACGAGGTGCGAAACCCGGTGTGGCAGCGCATCTTCGCCCTGCTGCTCTACCTGGTGTTCCTGGCGGTGTCGGTGCCGTTGCTGCCATTGGTGGCGCTGGGGCCGAACTATCTGCACGAGATCTTGCCCGATTCATGGGATCCGGTGGTGAGCACGATCATCGACTACGGATACTTCCCGTTCGTGGCGTTGCTGCTGCTCCTGGTGCTGACCACCCTGTATCACCTGGCGCTGCCCAACCCGCTGCCCTGGCACCGGCTGGTGGCCGGGGCCGTGCTGGCTGGAGTGGTGTTCTGGGTCGCGAGCTATATCCTGCGCATCTATCTGACGGCCATCACCCGCGCCGGATACAGCTATGGCGCGCTGGCCACCCCGATCGCATTCCTGCTGTTCACGTTCTTCCTGGGTTTCGCGATCGTGATCGGGGCGGAATTCAACGCCGCGATCCAGTCGATGTGGCCCGCCGCCCCACCCGCGACGGCCCACGTCCGGCACTGGGTGCACACGCAGACCGCAGAGGTCACCGGCCACATCAAGTCGCTGCCCGACCGCTTGGCGAGCGGTCCGATCCGGCGCGCGCCATCACCCGACGACGGCGTCCGAGATCCCGGTCGGCCGGGCGGTGACTGACGTCGTGGTGGCCGCCGAGCCGATCCCGAGCCGGTCTCAGCTCTTGCGCATCCGGGCGTAGATCTTCTTGCACTTGGGGCACACCGGCGATCCCGGCTTGGCCGAGCGCGTGACCGGGAATGTCTCCCCACACAGAGCGACCACGTGATTGCCCATGACCGCGCTCTCGGCGATCTTGTCCTTCTTGACGTAGTGGAAGAACTTGGGCCGATCGTCGTCACCCCGATCGGTGGCGTCGCTGTCGGGACGTTCGTCGGTCTTGGTGTCCGAGAATTCGTCGAGGTCGGGCCGCTCGATGGTTTCCGTTGCCATGCGCTCTATTGTGCGCCTTTCACCCGCATTCGCCATGGGGCGGGGCGCAACCGCAAACGACCCGCTCGCGGCGGGTGCATTCCGCCGCAGAAAGTGGAACAGTGGTCACATGGGCAATGAGGGACCGTCACGCGAGCGCGCGGCGTCCGAGGCCTTCCTGATCACAGACGCGCAGGAATCCCTGGACGCGCAGCACAGAGCCCGCGTACGCAAGTATCTGACGCTGATGGCGTTTCGCGTGCCCGCACTGGTGATCGCCGGAATCGTTTACAGCGCAACGGGTTCGGGCCTGTGGGCGCTGGCCATCGTGGTGGCCTCGATTCCCCTTCCGTGGGTGGCCGTGCTGATCGCCAATGATCGGCCGCCGCGCAAACGCGGCGAAGTACCGCATTACAAATACGGTTCCGACCACCGCGTGATCGGGCCGCAGTCGCTCGACGAGCACGCGCCGCGCCGCGCCGACGACACCCCGACGGTCATCGATTCGACGATCGCCGACCCCTGGCATCGGCCCTGACGGGTCACTCACCCCGTTCGGACCCCAACTCTCAGCATCTTCTCAGTCCCGAGGATTCTCCGCGGTGCGTTGTCGCAGGTCGCGGGTCCTCCTGGCGCAACGACCGAATCCGGCCGGGAACTATCCCGCGCCAGGGGGCGTTGCACCCTCTGAATGCACTTCGAGTCAGGAGGCCGAATGTCACGCACCACCACGTCCACCACAGTCAGCGCTTCCACCACAGTCATCGACGATGAGCCCGGCCGGTCCCGGCCGGCCATGACCGAACAGGATCTCGACGCCCAGTCACCGGCCGCGGACCTCGTTCGCGTCTATCTCAACGGAATCGGCCGCACCGCCCTGCTCAACGCGGAGCAAGAAGTCGAGTTGGCCAAGCGGATCGAGGTGGGCCTCTACGCCAAGCATGTGCTGGAGAACCGTAAGCGTCTCTCGGCCGTCAAGAAGCGCGACCTGGCAGTCATCGTCCGCGAGGGCGAGGCGGCACGATCGCATCTCCTGGAGGCCAATCTTCGCCTGGTGGTGTCGCTGGCCAAGCGCTACACCGGTCGTGGTATGCCGCTGCTCGACCTGATCCAAGAGGGCAATCTCGGCCTGATCCGTGCGATGGAGAAGTTCGACTACGCCAAGGGGTTCAAGTTCTCCACCTACGCCACGTGGTGGATTCGCCAGGCCATCACCCGCGGCATGGCCGATCAGAGCCGCACCATCCGACTTCCCGTCCACCTCGTGGAGCAGGTCAACAAGTTGGCCCGGATCAAGCGTGAACTGCACCAGCAGCTCGGCCGGGAGGCCACCGACGAGGAACTGGCCAACGAGTCCGGCATCCCCGCGGAGAAGATCGCCGACCTGCTCGACCACAGCCGGGACCCGGTGAGTCTCGACATGCCGGTCGGCAGCGATGAGGAGGCGCCACTCGGTGACTTCATCGAGGACGCCGAGGCCCCCTCCGCGGAGAGCGCGGTGATCGCCGGGTTGCTCCACTCCGACGTCCGGGCCGTCCTCGCCACCCTCGACGAACGCGAACAGCAGGTCATCCGGATGCGCTACGGCCTCGACGACGGTCAGCCGCGCACGCTCGATCAGATCGGCCGCATGTTCGGCCTGTCCCGCGAGCGGGTGCGCCAGATCGAACGTGAGGTGATGGGCAAGCTGCGTCAGGGTGAGCGCGCCGACCGCCTGCGGGCCTACGCGAGCTGACCCCACGCGCTCTGGTTCACGAGCGCTCCTAATTCAATCGTCTCGGTCCGGTGTCCGCCTTGGTGGGCACCGGGCCGATTCGTATCTGCGCGTTGAGCACCGAGGCGGCCTCGGATGAGGCCAGCACCGGGTCGACGATGATCTCGCGGATCTCCGGGATGTCGTCGGCCAGCGTGGAGACGCGCAGCAGGAGATCGGCGAGTTCGGCACGGTCGGCGGGCTCTTCACCGCGGTAGCCGTTGAGCAGCAGTGAGGAGCGCGGCTCGGAGATCAGTTCCTCGGCGTCGACGTCGGTGATCGGGATCGCCCGATACCCGCGATCGCCGAGAAGTTCGAAAGTGCGCCCGGACAACCCGAACGAGATCAGCGAGCCGAACGACGGGTCGTCCCCGACGTGGATCATGGTCCCGATTCCCTTGGGTGCCATCTTCTGCACATGCAGGACGTGATCGCCGGTCAGCTCCACCAGTTCGGCGAAGGCCGTCACCACGGCGGTCGCGTCGGGCAGGTCGAGCCGGGCACCCTCACGGTCCAGCCGGCCCCGCCATCCCGCGGACGTTGCCTTCACTGCCACCGGGAATCCCAGTTCGCGACCGGCCGCGGAGGCCTCGTGCATTGTGTGGACCTCGCGGAACGGCACCACATTGATCCCGTAGGCGGCCAGCACGTGCGCCGACTCGGTCTCGGTGAGGGTGCGGGTCGACGCGCCCTCCTCACCGGTGGCGGTGAGCCCGACCATGGCCTCGCGGACATGGGTACGGGCCAGCTCGGCATTGATTCCGGCGGGTCGGGGGATCTCGGGTTCGGGCCGGCCACGCCATTTGGCGTACTGCCAGGACCGGGCCAGCGCGACCGCCGCACGTTCGGGCGAGCCGTAGGACGGGATGGAACCCCGCTCCGGCAGTCCCGATGGTCCCGGCTTCATCAGGCCGGGCGGAATGCCCTCCACCGCGAGGAAGGTGGTGACGATCGGCTTCGCCGCGTCCGCGTCGGGCGTGTTGGCCGCGGCCATCAGTGCTCGCGCGTGCCAGTCGGCGTCGACGGCCACCGGCGGCACAAAAACCACCAGAATGGCGTCGACACCCGGATCCGCCATGGCCTGTGCCACCGCCGTCTCGAACTCCGCTTCCGACGCCCCGGCACCCAGGTCGATCGTGTCGAGCACCTCGAGGCCACCGGTGCGGGCGGTATCGGCGGCAAGACTGCCCAGCACCGACGAATTGCCGATGATGCGGGTGCGTGGTCCCCGCGGCAGCGGCTGGTAGGCGAACAGCGTTGCGCAGTCGAAGAGTTCGGGAATGGTGTCCACCTGGATGACGCCGGCCTGTTCGAGCACCATCTCGGCGATGCGGTCGTCGAGGCTCGCCCCGGCCGACCGGGACGCGCGCACCGGACTCATCGCTCCCTTACCCGATTTGACCGCCACGATCGGCTTACCGCGCGACACGCGCCGTGCGATGCGGGAGAACTTGCGCGGATTGCCGAAGCTCTCCAGGTAGAGCAGTACGACGTCGGTGGCGGTGTCGGTGTCCCAGTACTGCAGCAGGTCGTTGCCCGAGACGTCGGCGCGGTTGCCCGCCGACACGAAGGTGGACAGGCCGATCTGCCTGCGTGCGGCGGTGTCGAGGATCGCGATCCCCAGGGCACCGGACTGGCAGAAGAATCCGACGTTCCCGGCCGCCGGGATCCGGGGCGCGAGGGTGGCGTTGAGGGCGATGTCGCGGTCGTTGTTGGCCACGCCCAGTGCGTTGGGGCCCACCAGGCGCATGCCGTGTGCACGGACCTGCTCGACCAGGCGGTGCTCGCTCTCCAGTCCCGCCTCACCGCTCTCCCCGAAGCCGGAGGACACGATGACCAGGGTGCGCACCCCTTTGACCAGGCAGTCGTCGAGGACCTCGTCGATCGCGGCGGCCGGCACCGCGACCACGGCGAGATCGATCGGGTCCGGGATGTCACGGACGGTGGGATAGGCGCGGATACCGCGCACCGACGGCGGGCGCATCCGTTCGGTGCGCGCCGGACCGTGCCGCCGGTTCGACGCGCCTCGGCGTGCCTGTGCGTCGATGCCGCGTGGCGTGTCCTCGGCCGCGTCGTCAGGGTGGTGTTCGGGGCCGTTCACCGGGAAGACCGGCCCGGTGAATCCGCCGGCGATGATGTTGGCCAACAACGCGTTTCCGACCTTCTTCGGATCGGTGGAGGCCCCGATCACCGCCACCGAGGCCGGCCGCAGCAGGTTGGCGACGCTGCGTGCCTCGGACGCGCGTTCGCGCGCGTTGCGCACCGACAACAACGCCTCGGTCGGGTCGATGAGGAACTCGACGTGCACCGTCGAGCCGTCGAAGGCCCGCGAGATCTGATAGCCCGCGTCGCGGAACACCGTCACCATGTTCGGGTTCTCGCTGAGCACCTCGGCCTCGAAACGGGTGAATCCGTTCTCGGCCGCGGCACCGGCGAGGTGCTCGAGCAGGATCGGTCCGAGTCCGCGTCCCTGGTGTTCATCGGCGACGACGAACGCCACCTCGGCCGAGTCGGGTTTGCCGTCGGCGGCCAGACCCTCATAGATACCGATGGCGATGATCTCACCGCCGAGAACCGCCACCAGCGCGACGCGTTGCCGGTGGTCAACGGTCGTCATCCGTGCGACCTCCCGCGGCGGCAGCGTGGGCGTCGGGCCGAAATACCGCATGTACCGCGTGCGTTCGGAGAGTCCGCTGTGGAATCGCACCACCCGGTCGGCGTCGTCGGGGACGATGGGGCGCAGGTGCACCACGCCTCCGTCGGAGGCGAGCACGTCGGCGATCCAGTGCCGGGGGTAGTCCCAGGGTCCGCGGTTCTCCCCGTCGGCCACCGCGGCGCCGGCCGGATGCGTGTCGTCGGCGGGCGACCCGGCCGTCGTCGACCCGCTCGGTGCGGGATCGCCGGCGGGGTGCGGTGTCGCCGGTGCCGGTCGTTGATCGGCGTCAGTCACGGGGATCCTCCGGGTCGAGGCCATGCAGGGGAAAAACGGCGTTGCGGGTCGCCATGATCGCGCGGTCGGTCTGACGCTGTGCGGTCTCGGCGATGCCCGGGGGCGGCGGTTGTCCGGTGTCACCGTCCCACGCGACGTAATCGACGTCACCGTCGTCACCCATCACCCCGACAGGGTCCTGCGAGTACTCCGAATGTACGGTCGCGGCGATCTGTGTGGCAGTGGCACACCAGGATTCGTCGATACGGGTAGTCGGGTCGACATCGCGGTCGAGGACCACACCGAGCAGGTGGGACCAACTGCGCGGGACCACGTTGACCACGCCGTACCCGCCGCCGCCGACCGCGAGCCAGCGCCCCTCGCAGTAGCGTTCGGCGAGGTCACGCATCGCGATCATCGCCGCGCGCTGGCCCTCGACGGTGAGTGCGAGGTCGGTGAGCGGGTCGGCGAGATGGCTGTCGGCGCCGCATTGGCTGATGAGCACCTGCGGCCGGAACTCGGCGATCAGCGACGGCACCACCGCGTGAAAAGAGCGTAACCACAACCGGTCCGTGGTTTCCGGCATCAGCGCGATGTTCACCGCACTGCCCGCCCCGTCGCCCTCGCCCACCTCGGTGGGCCAGCCGGTGCCGGGCCACAACGTGGCCGGATGCTGATGCAGCGACACCGTGAGCACCCGCGGATCGTGGGCGAACGCCACCTGCACCCCGTCACCGTGATGGGCGTCGATGTCGATGTAGGCGACGCGGTCGAACCCGTTGTGCAGCAACCAGTCGATGGCCACCGCGCAATCGTTGTAGATGCAGAATCCGGCAGCGCGTGACCGCATCGCGTGGTGCATGCCGCCGCCGATGTTCACCGCGCGGCGCACCGCACCGGAGCCGATGGCCTGCGCCGCCGCGAGGGTGCCCCCCACCAACAGTCGCGCCGCCTCGTGCATGCCGTCGAACACCGGATTGTCGGAGTCGCCGAGACCGAAGAGCCGCTCGAGCAACGGTCCCGACAGCGATGCCATCCCCGAACCCACCGCGCGCACGGCGTCGACGTAGTCCTGACTGTGGATGACGGTGAGCGCGTCGTCGTCGATGTCGAGGGGTGGCGCTGTCTCGATGTCGTCGAGCACTCCGAGACTCTGCGCGAGCGTCATCGTGAGTGCGAGCCGAACCGGGTTCATCGGATGGGTATGTGCCCATCGGTATGTCAGATAATCTTCGCTCCAGATCACTGCCGCGGTCATCATCGACCCCACTGTTCTCGCACGTATCCCAGGCTAGTGCCCCAACGCGGCGCCCGAGGCTGATCGGCATGTGAAGCTGAGCTCCTCATGCAGGTCAAGGTACCCTTGGTTAGGACGAAGGGACGGCGCACAGTGAACGATCTGGTCGACACCACCGAGATGTACCTCCGCACCATCTACGACCTCGAAGAGGAGGGCATCGTCCCATTGCGGGCACGGATCGCCGAGCGCCTGGAGCAGAGTGGTCCCACGGTCTCGCAGACCGTGGCCCGGATGGAGCGCGACGGCCTGTTGCGGGTTGCCGGTGACCGTCACCTCGAGCTCACCGACAAGGGGCGCAGTCTCGCCGTCGCGGTGATGCGCAAGCACCGTCTGGCCGAACGCCTCCTGGTCGACGTGATCGGGATGCCGTGGGATGAGGTGCACGAGGAGGCGTGCCGCTGGGAGCACGTGATGAGCGAGAACGTCGAGCGCCGACTGCTCGCGGTGCTGGAGAATCCCACGACCTCGCCGTACGGCAATCCCATTCCCGGTCTCGAAGAGCTCGGACTGGCCGATGCGCCGGTCACCGACGGCGCCACGCGGCTCTCCGACCTGCCCCAGGGCGATCCGGTGGCCGTGATCGTCCGCCGCCTGTCCGAGCACGCCCAGTCCGACGTCGAACTCATCACTTCGCTGCGCGAGGCCGGCGTGGTGCCCAATGCCCGCGTGACGGTCACCTGCAGCCCCAACAAGGTGGAGATCAGCACCCCCGGCCACGACGGTCTGACGCTGTCGCCGGACATGGCGCACGCCATCTTCGTGGAGAAGGTCTGACATCCTCCCAGGTCTGGTCTGAGTCTTCGCGGGCGATGCTGGGCCGGGTCCGGGATCAGCCGGCGTCGCGGAGGGTGGCGCGTGGGATGTCGAGGCCCAAGCGCGCCGCCATCGCATACGAGTCGTCGATGAGTTGCCACAGGGTGTGCGGGCGCATGCCCCGGCGCAACGCCGAGTCCAGGAGCACCGCGAAGTACCACGTGGGGTCGGCCTCGAGTGCGCAGTCCAGCGCCACCGCGGCGTGGGCGCCCTCGCCGCCGATGTAGTGCAGGTGCGCCAGGAGGGTCGCCGCGCTGGCGCGTCCGGTGCCGGTCAGTCTGCGGCACAGTTCCCGCCACAGAGATTCGGCGGCGTGGCGCAGATCGGTCACCGCGAACGCCAGCGCCGCATCGCGCACGCGCAGATCGCGGATCGCGCGATCGAGCCGGGCGACCGTCGCACAGTCGAAGCGCGGGAATGGGGTGGTCAGTGCCTCGAGGATCGCCGCCAGCAGTTCGGCCGACGACTCCGCTTGGCCGCCGGGGATGCCGGCTCGGTCGTCGCAATCGGCACGTCGGCCATCGCAATCGGCAGCGTGACAGTCACCGTCGCAGTGCTCGGTGGGCTCGAGCATGCGGCGCATCTCGTCGCGTTCACCCAACACGGGGCGACCGTTCTCCACCAGTCCGGCGACCGCGGTGGGTGAGGTGCGCGGATCGCGCAGCCGCCCGACGTCGTCCGACCCGGTGTCGGGTGTGCCGGTGTCAGGTGTGCCGGTGTCGGGTGTCCCACAGTGCCAGACGCGGCGCCAGATCGCGCCGGACTCGAAGCAGGGCACGACGTATCCGGCTGCCAGGCCCGCCGAGCCGCCGCAGTGCCTGTCGACGATGGCGATGATGCGGCGGTAGTGCGCGTCGTCGGCGCCGTACCTGTCGTCGCAGACGACGGCGACCACCGTTGTGGCGCCGTAGTTCTCGAGTATGTCGCCGAGATTGGAGATCACCTCGGTCATCGCCGGGGTGGGTCGGCCGTCGGGCCGGAGATCGAGATCGTGCCGCATCGTGGCGTCCACGCGTGTTGCGTCGGCCAGTGCGACAAGGATGAGCGAACGCCGGGGGATGAAGCCGAGGAGGGCGGGGATCGCGGTGAGCAGGCCCGTCGGCGACAGCTGTGGTTGATGTGCCATGGCGCCCATCATCGGGGCGCTCGACGACTCGTCCGGCAAACATCGAACGTCGCGAGCCACCTTGTGCACCGGCACAGGTGCATCCACAAGTTCGGCCTCAGGTACCGAACGCCTTCGCCTGCACCTTGGTGAACAGTTCATCGAGTTGAGCGGCGGCGTCGGGTGCGATGTCCCCGGCAGACGGCCAGCGGTACTGCGCATACACCCGCACGTCACCACGCTGACCCATCAGCGTGAGCGTGCGGGTCATCAGCGGCGCCGCGTCGCCGCCGGTCTGTTCGGTGCGCAGGATGGCAGCCGTCTTCACCCCGGGCAGTGCGGTGGGGGCCGGCCGGACCTGGGTTTGGATCTCGGTGGTGGCGGTCGCCGGGTCGCCGGTCATCGCGCGAGGACAGCGGCGTGCCCGTTCGGTGACGGTATCGAGGTCGTGGTCCACGCCGGCCACCGCGGTGGAGAAGGTGGAGCGTTGCGCGGGCACCGTCGCGACGTAGACCACGGCGCCTTCGGCGGAGACCGCCGCCGGTTGGCAGTTCTGCGGCGAGTAGGCGGACGCGACGGGCCGTCCGATCAGATCACCGAGCGCATAGGCCACCGCGTTCGGCGGCACGCGGGTGGCCCCCGGAACGGGGAAATCGGCGGCGGTGACCGACCGTGCGGCCAGATCGGACGTCCCGCCCACGGCTGCCCCGCCGACGGTGCAGGCGGACGTCAGCAGGCAGGCGGCCACAAGTCCGAGTGCGGCGGGCATGGTCAATCGGGGCACGGTCTCACTGTGCCATCGGCGCCCGCCCCGGCCACCCCGACACTCCGCCGAGCCGGGAATGCCGCGACACCGCGCTGTCGTTGAACAACCGGACATCGCACCTGCCCGTATCCGGGGGCTGCCGCCGCAGTCTCGCCGACCAGCGTGATTGGCCCCATCCACCCGGGATGCGGGACAATGTGAGGTGGTGCACGACCGGCACCGCAGTGACTACGCCGTGACGGTCACAGAGAGGAGGGACGACATGAATTCCCAGCCCGAGCAGCAACGCCCGCTCTACGAACTGGCCTTTCCGGCGCCCCGCGTCGCCGACGACGCCGGGACGGGACCCGTGCTGATCCACGCGCTCGACGGCTTCGCCGACGCCGGTCATGCCGTGGCATTGGCGTCGAAGAACCTTCGCGACACTCTCGACTCCGATGTGGTCGCGACCTTCGACAACGACGAACTGATGGATTACCGCTCCCGGCGGCCCACGATCTCCTTCAGTGGCGAGACCTTCACCGACGTCGAGATGCCCGAACTGATGCTGCACGCCGTTCGCGACAACTCGGGACGGCCGTTCCTGCTGCTGTCGGGTTCCGAACCCGACCTGCGGTGGGAGAAGTTCACCGCCGCGATCGAGCAACTCGCCGACCATTTCGCGGTGACCGACGTCATCGGTCTCAACGCGATCCCGATGGCGGTACCGCACACCCGGCCGGCGGCCGTCACCGCGCACGGCAACGAACCGGACTCGCTCGGTGATCTGCCGCGCTGGGGATCGGCGATGAAACTCCCGGCCAGCGCGTCGATGCTGCTCGAGCTGCGGCTCGGACAGCACGGACGCCGTACCGCGGGCCTGTCGGTGCACGTTCCGCATTATCTGTCGCAGACCGACTATCCGGGCGCGGCTGCCCGGCTGCTGGAAACGGTGTCGGGCCTCACGGGTCTCGACCTGCCGGTCACCGCGTTGGAGCAGGCCGCGGACACGGTCCGCGAGCAGGTCGACAAGGAGGTCTCCGGCAACGCGGAGATCGAGTCGGTGGTGTCCGCGCTCGAGGCGCAGTACGACTCCTTCGCCGCGGCGCAGGCCGAGCGCGCCTCGTTGCTGGCGGCCGACGAATCACTGCCCAGCGGTGACGAACTCGGCGCCGAACTCGAACGCTTCCTCGCCCAGCACTCACGCGACGAGGGTGAGGGCGGGAACGGGTCCGGCGATTCCGGCGACGGTGGTTGGCCATCACAGATCTGAGTGACCCCGCCACCGCGGAGCCCGAGTCGTCGTCGGTGCTGACCCCGGTCGACGACGACGATCGCGCGTTCGAGGCGTTCACCTCGTGGTGGTCGGCGCGTGGCATCGATCTCTACCCGCACCAGGAAGACTCGCTGCTCGAACTGATCTCCGGCAGCAACGTGATCCTGGCCACCCCGACCGGTTCGGGAAAGTCGCTGGTGGCCTCCGGCGCCATCTACTTCGCCCGCTGTCACGGCAAGCGCGCCTTCTACACCGCGCCGATCAAGGCGCTGGTGAGTGAGAAGTTCTTCGACCTGTGCGCCCAGTTCGGGGCCGACCAGGTGGGTCTGCTGACCGGTGACGCCTCGGTCAACGCCGACGCCCCGATCGTCTGCGCGACGGCAGAAGTCGTCGCGAACCTCGCGCTGCGCGACGGTCCGGGGAGCGACATCGGGGTGCTGGTGTCCGACGAGTTCCACTTCTACGGCGAATCCGACCGGGGCTGGGCGTGGGAGGTCCCGCTGATCGAACTGCCCCACACCCAGTTCCTGCTTATGTCGGCGACGCTGGGTGACATCAGCTTCTTCGTCGACGATCTGCGCAGACGCACCGGTCGCTCCACCACCGCCATCACCGGCACCCACCGGCCGGTACCCCTGGAGTACAGCTACGCGATGACGCCGGTCCACGAGACCATCGAAGCGCTCATCGATGCGGGTCGCGCGCCGATCTACGTCGTCCACTTCACGCAGGCGGCGGCGGTGGAGCGGGCACAGGCGCTGCTCTCGGCACGCATCTGCGACAAGGCCGAACGGGCCGTGATCGCCGAGGCCATCGGCGATTTCCGCTTCTCCACCGGTTTCGGCAACACGTTGTCCAAGCTGCTGCGTGCCGGGATCGGCGTCCACCACGCCGGCATGCTGCCCCGCTATCGGCGTCTGGTCGAGCGCCTCGCCCAGCAGGGGCTCCTCAAGGTCATCGCCGGCACCGACACGCTCGGCGTCGGCATCAACGTGCCGATCCGCACCGTCCTGTTCGCCGGGTTGAGCAAGTACGACGGCACCCGGGTGCGTCGGCTGCGGGCCCGCGAGTTCCATCAGATCGCCGGGCGCGCCGGACGCGCCGGCTTCGACACGGTTGGTTACGTGGTGGCCCAGGCACCCGACCACGATGTGGAGAACGCGCGCGCGGTCGCCAAGGCGGGCGACGATCCGAAGAAGTTGCGCAAGCTGGTGCGCAAGAAACCCCCCGAGGGTTTCGTGTCGTGGGGCGAGCAGACGTTCCGGCAGCTGGTGGACGCGCCCGATGAGCCCCTGCGCTCGCATTTCCGGATGACCACCGCCATGCTCCTCGAGGTTCTCGGCCGCCCCGGCGACTGCTTTGCGGCGACCCGGCATTTGTTGGAGGACAACCATCTTCCGCGTGACCGGCAGTTGCGCCAGATCCGGCACACCATCCGGCTGTATCGGGATCTGCGCGATGCGGGGATCGTCATCCAACTCGACGAACCCGACGCCGAGGGACGCCACGTCGCACTGAGCGTGGACATGCCGGAGAATTTCGCGCTGACCAATCCCTTGTCGGCGTTCGCGCTGGCGGCCTTCGAGATCCTCGACCCCGACGCGTCGACCCATGCGCGCGACGTGATCTCGGTGCTCGAATCCACCCTCGAGGACCCGCGCCCGGTGTTGATGGCACAGCGCAAGGAGGCACGCGACGCCGCGATCGCGGAGATGAAGGCCGACGGCATCGAGTACGAGGAACGCATGTCCCGGCTCGAGGAGATCACCTGGCCGCGCCCGCTCGCCGACGAGATCGACTACGCGTTCGGGGTGTACCGGCAGGCGCATCCGTGGGTGGCGGGTTTTCCGCCGTCACCCAAGTCGGTGCTGCGCGAGATGCTCGAACGGGCCATGACGTTCACCGATCTCATCTCCGCGCACGGACTCGCGCGCAGCGAAGGAGTGGTACTGCGGTACCTGTCCGACTGTTATCGCGTGCTGCGCCAAGGAGTACCGAACACGGTGATGACCGAGGAGATCGCGCAGATCACCGAGCATGTCGGCGCGATGGTGCGCGAGGTGGACTCCAGCCTGCTCGACGAGTGGGAGGAACTCGCTCGCGCCGAGACCGCGGACTCGTCGGCATCGTGATGTCTCCGAACTCGGCGGGCTGGGCCAGCCCACACCCGGTGCCGGTGCCGCGTTCACGCAACGGTGGCGTGATCGACGCCGGGCGCCTCCACCCGCACCGCGCCGGTCTGGTCGACGAGCCTGCCGATGATCGATGCGAGTCGCCGGTAGGCGTCGTCGCGTCCGGACGACTCGCGATAGACCAGGCCGATGCGCCGACCCGGTCGCGGCGCGGTGAACGACGCGGTGGCCAGTTCACCTCCTGCGGTCTCGGCGGCCACCGCCGTCCCCGGGATGAGTGTCACACCCAGGCCGCCCTCCACGCACTGCACGGCGGTGGCCAACGACGCGGCACGAGTGTGCCCGATGTCGGCGCGCACCCCGGCCAGACGGCACACCTCGAGCGCCTGATCGCGCAGACAGTGCCCCTCGTCGAGCAGCAGCAGCGGCAGCTCCGCCAGCGCGCTCGGCTCCACCCGTTTGCGTCCCGCCAAGGGGTGCCCCGCCGGCAGTGCCAGCACGAAATCCTCGGCATAGAGCGGGATCTCGGACAGCCCCGGCGCATCGGCGGGCAGCGCCAGCATCGCGGCGTCGAGCGAGCCCTCGCGTAGTTGCGCCACCAGCCGGGCGGTTTGGTCCTCCACGACACGCAGCGTCAGCGCCGGCAACTCACCGGCCTGCCCGCGCAGAATCGTCGGGAGCACATACGGCGCGACGGTCGGGATCAGTCCGAGGCGCAGCGTGCCGTCGAGCGGATCATCCGAACCTGCTGCCGCGGCGAGGAACTCGTCGACGGCGTCGATCACCGCTATCGCCTTCGGCAGCAGCGACTCGCCCTCCGGGGTCACGAAGACGCGCCGGGTTGTGCGTTCGATGAGCTGGGTGCCGAGTCCGGCCTCCAACCCGGCCAGCGCTTGCGAGAGTGAGGGCTGGCTGACTCCGAGTTCGATTGCCGCAGAACCGAAGTGCCGTTTGCGGGCGAGGGCGACAAAGGCGCGCAGACCAGCCACCGATGGCTGATAACTTCTATCGGACATGCCTATCAGTGTAGTGCTAATCATCACGTTTCGCTTTCGGCCAATCTTCGGCAGAATCAAGGGGCAACCGCACAACACGTAGTTCGCGCGCCACCCACGAACGCCAGCGACACAAAAGGAGCGAGAAGCACACCATGGCTCTTCTGACCATCGGAGACCAGTTCCCCGCATACAACCTGACCGCCGTCATCGGCGGTGACCTGAGCAAGGTCGACGCGCAGCAACCCGACGACTACTTCACCCAGATCTCCAGCGACGACCATCCCGGAAAGTGGCGGATCGTCTTCTTCTGGCCCAAGGACTTCACCTTCGTGTGCCCCACCGAGATCGCCGCCTTCGGCAAGCTGAACGAGGAGTTCGCCGATCGTGACGCCCAGGTGCTCGGCGCCTCGGTGGACAACGAATTCGTCCACTTCCAGTGGCGTGCGCAGCACGAGGATCTCAAGACCCTCCCCTTCCCGATGCTCAGTGACCTCAAGCGTGAGCTGGCCGAGGCCACCGGTGTGCTCAACGCCGACGGCGTCGCCGACCGCGCCACCTTCATCGTCGACCCGAACAACGAGATCCAGTTCGTGTCGGTCACCGCGGGGTCGGTGGGCCGTAACGTCGACGAGGTGCTGCGCGTGCTCGACGCCCTGCAGTCCGACGAACTGTGCGCCTGCAACTGGCGCAAGGGCGACCCGACCATCGACGCCGGCGAACTGCTCAGCGCGAGCGTCTGAGGGGTACCGACGTGAGCATCGACAACCTCAAAGAAGCCCTTCCCGAGTATGCCAAGGATCTCAAGCTCAATCTGAGTTCGCTGGCACGCTCGACCGAGCTCAGTGAGCAGCAGTTGTGGGGCACATTCCTCGCCACCGCCGCCGCCTCGCGCAATGCGAAGGTGCTCAGCGAGATCGCCGACGAGGCCGCCGACACGCTGTCGGCCGAGGCGTACAACGCAGCACTTGGTGCCGCATCGATCATGGGCATGAACAACGTCGCCTACCGGGCCAAGAGCTTCCTCGGCGACGACTACGCCCAGGTGCGCATGGGCCTGCGGATGAACATCATCGGCAACCCGGGCGTCGACAAGGCCGACTTCGAGCTGTGGAGTCTGGCCGTGTCCACCATCAACGGGTGCCACGACTGCACCGCGTCGCACGCCGATGTGGTCCGCAAGGCCGGTCTCACCAAGGAGCAGGTCTGGGAGGCGGTCAAGGTGGCCGCCACCATCCAGGGTGTGGCCCAGGCCATCACGACCACCGAGGTCCTGGCCAACGCCTGACCCGGCGCGCAGATCTCAGCAAAACGCGCACCGACTCCGGGACGCGCGCCTTGCACAAGGCGCGTTCTTTCGAGTCGGTGCGCGTTTGCGTATGAGCGGTCAGCTCAGTGCGGCGGCGAACCGCTGCGCCATCTGCGCCACCTCGTCGGTGGTCATCACGAACGACGGCGAGATCTGCAGCGCGCCCTGCCCGGCCGCGCGGGTACTGACCCCGTGCTTGCGCAGCGTGCCGACCGCCGCCATCGCGGTCGGTGCATCCGTGAGTTGCACGGCGGTGACCGCGCCGAGTCCGGTGCGCACCTCGGTGACCGCGTCGAGGTCGGCCAGGGGCGCGAAGTGCGTGGCCAGGTCGCCCTCGAGGCGGGTCGCCTCGTCGAGGAGATGCTCACGCTCGATGATGTCGAGGTTGGCCATCGCGGCGGCCGCGGCGCCGGCGTGACCGCCGTAGGTGTAGCCGTGCCGCCACCAGACACCCCCGGCGAAGAAGGGCTCGGCCACGCGCGGGGCGACGAACACCGCACCCATCGGCACGTAACCCGACGTCAAACCCTTTGCGGTGGTCATCATGTCGGGTTCGAGGCCGAACCGCGACGAGGCGAACCAGCTCTGCCCGCCGATGCGGCCGAATCCGGTGACCACCTCATCGGCCACGAACAGCACGTCGTGGTCGCGACAGATTTGACGCACTTCGCGCAGATAGCCTTCCGGGGGCAGATAAATCCCGCCGGCACCGATGATCGGTTCGCAGAAGAACGCGGCGATCTTGTCGGCGCCCACCCGCTCGATGAGGCCGAGCAAGCTCTTGGCGTCGTCCCACTCGACGGTCTGGGCGTCGGGCATCAGGGTGCCGTAGCCGTCATGATTGGCCGGGATACCGGCCAGCGAGGTCCCGGCCACATGCATCCCGTGATACGCCTTGGTGCGGCCGACGATGATGTTCTTGTCGGTCCGCCCGAGTTCATGCCAATAGCGGCGGGCGAGTTTGGCGGCGGTGTCCACCGAGTCGCTACCGCCGGAGGTGAAGAAGACCTTGGAACCGGGCACCGGCGCCATCGCGCCGAGACGGTCGGCCAGTGCGTCGGTCACATCCGCGGTGACGTCACCGAACCCGGAGTAGTGGGCGAGACGTCCGAGCTGGTCGGCGACGGCTTCGGCGACCTCGGTACGTCCGTGCCCGATGTTGGTGAACCACAGTCCCGCCGTCGCATCGAGGTATTCGTTGCCCTCGACATCCCAGATGCGGGCGCCCTCACCCCTACTGACCACGAACGGGCCGCTCGCGCCGACCGAGCCCATGTCGGCGAATCCGTGCCACAGAGAACCTGCCATGTGGTCAATGATGCCCAACCGGCGCCCGATGACGTCGGCTACCCCTCCCGCGGGGGTGGCCGCACGCCGCAGGACCGCAACTCGAGCACCGCCAGTTCGTAGACCACCTCGTCATCGCGGTCGCGCCATCGACCGATCAGATCGTCGTCGATGCGCGCGAGTGCACGCAGGGGTTGATGGGTCAACGCCCGCAGGGCGAACAGGTCCAGGTTCGGCGCAGCACCGATCAGCCGCCGTGCCGAACCTGCCCGGCGGGCGAACCGCACGCGAGGGGGCAACCACAGCGCGAGCATCAACATGATCGGCACGACCGCCGCCGCCACCCCGGCGAACATCGCCAGGTGCGCCACCGCCGACGCCTGCGCGGTACCCGCCTCCTGCAGCGCCGTGCCGGCACCACCGGCGGAATCGAACGGCTTGCGGACCCCGTCGGGGATCAGCGGGACGTCGGCCACCTTCTGTCCCGCCGACGTCAGTCCGTCGTGGAGGTGTCTGCCGGCGTCGGCGAGTTTTCTGCCCGGTGTCGCCAGATCCATCACCAACCGGTGCAGCGTGACGCCGATGTAGACCGAGAACGCGATCCAGCACACGGCCGCGATGTCGGCGACGATCTGACGGAACCTCTGGACGGGAATGTCCGCGTAGAGCTTCATCCGACGAGTGTCCACCCGCACTCGCCCGTCACGTGTCCGAACGGGCCGACCTATCCTGGATGTCATCATGTCCGTCTCCCCCGACCCGTCCCTGCCTCATCCCGTGCACAGCGGCACCGCGGAGACATCGACCGGGATCGACACGAGGTCCCTGCGTACCGGCCTGGCGCAGGTGAGCATCGCCGACGAACATCGGTTACGTCGCCGCCTCGACAAGCTCGGACGCTCCCCCTCCGACGAGGCGCTCGCCGCCGCAGCCCGGGACATCGATGCGGCGCAGCGGCGTCTGGCGCGTCGGCGCGCGACCGTTCCGGTCCTCGACTTCCCGCCGGAACTGCCGGTGTCGGCGGCCCGCGACGAGATCGCCGCAGCCATTGCCGACCATCAGGTGGTGGTGGTGGCCGGCGAGACGGGATCGGGAAAGACGACGCAGTTGCCCAAGATCTGCCTCGAACTCGGCCGCGGCATCCGCGGGGCAATCGGCCACACCCAACCCCGACGCATCGCGGCGAGTTCGGTGGCCCGCCGAATCGCCGACGAGACCCGCACCCGGATCGGCGACGCCATCGGCTATTCGGTGCGATTCTCCGACCGCTCCGGCGCCGACACCCTGGTCAAGGTGATGACCGACGGGATCCTGCTGCGTGAGATCGCCACCGACCCGATGTTGCGCGCCTACGACACCCTCATCGTCGACGAGGCGCACGAACGCAGCCTCAACATCGATTTCATCCTCGGATACCTCCACCGGCTGCTGCCGCGCAGGCCCGACCTGAAACTCATCATCACCTCGGCAACCATCGAACCCGAGCGATTCGCCCGGCATTTCAGTGACATCGGGGCGAACGCGACGCGGACCCGTGAGGTGCCGATCCTGGAGGTGTCGGGGCGCACCTATCCGGTCGACGTCGTCTACCGGCCACCCGCGTTGCGCGACGGACCCGACACCGGCGACGAACGCGGTGGTGGTGAACACGCCGACCTCGATCAGATCCAGAGCATCGACGCCGCTATCGGCGAACTGTGGGGCGCCTCCCATTCCGGCGGCGACATCCTGGTGTTCCTGCCGACCGAACGTGACATCCGCGAGACCGCCGACGCGTTGCGCCGCCGCGTGACCGCGGGTGCCGAGGTGGTGCCGCTCTACGCCCGGCTCTCCATCGCCGAACAGCAGAAGGTGTTCACCCCGTCGCGGGGAAACCGGATCGTGTTGTCCACCAACGTCGCCGAAACATCGCTGACGGTCCCGGGAATCCGGTACGTGATCGACACCGGCACCGCGCGCATCTCGCGGTATTCGGCACGCACCAAGGTGCACCGGCTTCCGGTGGAGAAGATCTCGCAGGCCAGCGCCCGTCAGCGCGCAGGCCGTTGCGGACGCGTCGCGCCCGGCGTGTGCATCCGGCTCTACAGCGAAGAGGATTTCGACTCCCGACCGGCATTCACCGACCCGGAGATCCTGCGCACCGATCTTGCCGCGGTGATCCTGCAGATGGCCTCACTGCGGCTCGGTGACATCGCCGAGTTCCCGTTCGTCCAGCCACCCGACGCACGTGCCATCCGCGACGGACTGTCGGTGCTCACCGAACTCGGCGCCATCACCGCCACCGACCGCACCAGCAGCGACCCACGGCTGACACCGGTGGGCCGCACCATGTCCCGCATCCCGGTGGATCCGCGGATCGCGCGCATGCTCATCGCGGCCCACGAGCAGGGATGTCTCGATCACGTGCTGGTGATCGCCGCCGCCCTCTCACTGCCCGACGTCCGTGAGCGGCCCGCCGAGCATCGCGAGGCCGCCGACACCGCACACCGCCGCTTCGTGGTGCCCGGCTCGGACTTCCTGAGCCATCTGGCGCTCTGGGAGTACCTGCGTGAACAACGAGACAACTTGTCGGGCAACCAGTTCCGCCGAATGTGCGAACGCGAGTATCTGCATTACCTGCGCATCCGCGAGTGGCAGGATCTGCACCGGCAACTCGAGCGGATCGTCGCCGACCTCGACTGGTCGACGACCGCCACCGAACGCGACGCCGACGCGATCCACCGTTCCGTTCTGGCCGGGCTGCTGAGCAACATCGCCGCCCGTAACGCCGAGGGTCGCGAATACACCGGTGCCCGCAACACCACGCTGGTGATCTTTCCCGGTTCGCCGGTCTCCAAGAAGCCACCGCCGTTCCTGATGGCCGCCGAGATCCTCGAGACCTCAAGGTTGTTCGCCCACACCGTGGCGGGCATCGACCCACTCTGGGCCGAACGCCTGGCCGGCGATCTCGTGAAACGCACCTACTCCGAACCGCATTGGTCGGCCAAACGCGGTGCGGCGATGGCCTATGAACGCGTCACCCTCTACGGCGTCCCGCTGGTGGCGCGTCGTCGCGTGAACTACGGACCGGTCGACGCGGTGGCGGCACGAGAGATCTTCATCCGGCATGCGCTGGTCGAGGGTGACTGGCGCACCGATCACGACTTCTTCGGGCGCAATCGTGCGTTGCTGGCCGACGCCGCCGACGTCGAACATCGCGCCCGCCGCCGTGACGTGGTGATCACCGAGGATCAACTCTTCGACTTCTACGACCGCAGGGTGGCGGCGGAGGCCACGTCCGCGCGCCACTTCGACACCTGGTGGCGCACCGCGCGCAAGCAGAATCCGCACCTGTTGGATCTGCGTCGCGAGGATGTCGCCGCCGACGTCACCGTGTCCGACAGCGACTACCCGGGAGCGTGGCAGCAGGGCGACACCCGTCTGGAGTTGCGCTACCGGTTCGAGCCCGGCGCCCCGGACGACGGGGTGACCACGGTGATCCCGCGTGCCCTGCTGACGCATGTACGGTCCGCCGGATTCGACTGGCTGGTACCGGGAATGCGCAACGAGTTGGCCGCCGAGCTGGTGAAGACGCTGCCCAAACAGATCCGCAAGACGATGGCACCCGCGCAGCGGTTCGCCGACCTGGCGTTGCAACGTCTCACCCCGCGCAAAGAGCCGATCATCGTCGGTCTGGCCCGCGAACTGTCGGCGATCACCGGTCATACGGTGCGGCCCGACGACTTCGCCCCGGAAAACCTGCCCACCCACCTGCGCATGCACTTCGCCGTCACCCGGCCCGACGGTGACAATTATGGCGGGGACAATCATGGCGGGGACATCATCGCCACCGGGACGTCGCTGCCCGACCTGGTGACCCGCCTCTCCGGAGACGCGCCGGCGCCGACACGTCGACCGGTCTACACCTCCTGGACCGCCGACGGCATCGGGACCCTCGCCGACGCGGTCACCGAACCCGTTGCCGGACAACACCTCACGCGTTATCCCTCGTTGGCGGTGGTCGACGGCGCCGACGTCCGGCGGGCCGTCTCGCCGACCACCGCGGCGTCGGCACATGCCCGCGCCGCGCAAATGTCCGCGGCGGTCACGGTACTTCTCGATCACGCCATCGCCCCGCTGAGCCGTAAGATCAGCGCCACCCTCGACCCAGCGGACCGGCTCGCGTTGAGCCAGAACCCGTATCACGACCCCGACGGCCTGTACCTCGACTGCACCCGGCGGGCCATCCGCGACATCGCGCCACGGACCGCCGACCTGGGAGACGTGCGCGACCCGGTGGCGTTCGCCGAGATCGTCCGCACCGTGAGCCCGGAGGTTCGGTCGGCGGCGCCGGACTACTTCGGCCTGGCGGTGGCCGCGCTGGCACAGGTAGCCCCGTTGCGGGCACAGATCGACCGGCACGCGGGCAGTGTGGCCGCCGACGACGTGGCAGATCAACTGGCGCAGTTGATTTTCGACGGTTTCGTGGTGGCCACGCCGCGCGAGCACCTGACGCACCTGCCCCGCTACCTGCAGGCCGCGCGGTACCGGCTGGAACAGTTGCCCGGCTCGGCCGACCGCGACCGCGCGGCGCTGGCGTCGGTGGACCGGGTGGTCGAGCGCTGGAATCAACGACTCGCGCAGGTTCCGGAGCCGCGCCGCGATGCGGTCAACGAGCAGGCGGTCTGGATGGTGGAGGAGTTGCGGGTCGGGCTGTTCGCCCAGCGCCTCGGCACCGCCTACCCGATCTCCGAGAAACGCGCGCTACGAACTCTGGACCGTCTCGGCTGACACCGACTGGCCGTCGCCGGCTGTGGTCTCTCGACGCCGGGTCAGGTTGCCCTGCAGATCATCGATCTCCCGCTGGAAATCCTCAAGCGAGTCGAACGAGCGATACACCGAGGCGAACCGCAGGTAGGCGACCTCGTCGAGGTCACGGAGCGGACCGAGGATCGCCAGCCCCACCTCGTTGCTGGGGATCTCCGCCGATCCGGACGCGCGCACCGCGTCCTCGACCTGCTGCGCGAGCTGTGCGAGGTCGTCCTCGTTGACGTGCCTGCCCTGACAGGCACGCCGAACCCCGCGCATCACCTTCTCCCGGCTGAACGGCTCGGTCACCCCGTTGCGTTTGACCACCGCCAACACCATGCTCTCCACGGTGGAAAATCGTCGTCCGCACGCGCTGCAGGCGCGTCGCCGACGAATGGCCTGACCTTCGTCGGCGACCCGGGAATCGATCACCTTCGTGTCTTCGTTGCGGCAAAACGGGCAGCGCATCTCGTCCTCGGGCACATCGCGGGACGCACCAGCGACGAACGCGAGCAGCGAGCCGTCGCCGTGTCGGTTTCCGACAGGACCCTGTGCCCTCGAGGATACCGTTCCGTGATCAGGCGGTCCGGGATCAGACGGTCCGGGATCACGCCGGGCTGGGGTGACGGTGGTCTGGGGTGACAGTGGCCGGGTCACCGGTAGGTGGGGGCGAGCAGCGGCTGACCCACCCGCAACCCGCTCGACGGCAGATCGTTGAGGTCGACGATCTCGTCGATGACGGCCTGCTCCGGCATGCCGGGAGCGACCCGCCCGGCGATGGTGCTGAGCGAATCCCCCGCCCGCACGTGGATCACCTCGGTCGACACCGGTGCGGGCATTACCGACCGCTGGTAGTCGGCGCCCACGATGCCGATGACCCACACGGCGACGGCAAGACCCGCCCCGACCAGCACCGCGAGCGCAGCGGCACGGCGCCGGCGATACACCGTGACGGCGGCTTCCCCACTGCAGCGGGTGCCCCGGGGAGTCGGACCCATCCGGTCGACAGCGGTGGGGCGCCCGGCGGGCGCGCGATACGGCCGCCCACGCCGGTCGTCGCGCGAGCAGCGTGCACCTCGCGGCAACGCGTGGACTCGTCCGGGATCGGTCTGCCGGGAAGTGCCGGTACCCGTGCCGGTACCGGGACGAAGGGTAAGGATGTCGGTCGCCATGGTGTCCTCCAATTGCTCGATCACGCGTTCGATGAACGGATGTTCGATTAGTATCACGGGGGACCGACAAAGTCTCGCGACACGTCGAACACATGTTTGAAGTTGTCGGGCTTCTGGGCTACTGTCGGCGACGGGCGATACGGAGATCAGCGGTTTTCCCGCCGTCCTCCCCGACCGTCCCGCAACCGTGGCATCGGGCAGTGAGCCGTGGTCACCCAGCAGCGAAAGGAAGCCATCCGATGAGCGACACAACCCGGCGCACCGAGGCGCCGCCGAAGAAGAAGTCCGGGGCGGCGCAGAAGAAGGGCCCCGCGTCGTCGGCGAAGGCCACCGCCGGGTCGGCGCACAAGAACACCGCCGGGACCGCGCACAAGACCACCGCCGGGTCGGCCGAACACCACGAGGATTCGGTGACCGTCGAAGCCGAACTGACCGCACGTCAGCGCGGTGTACTCGAGGTCATCCGCAAGTCGGTGCGCGAACGCGGCTACCCGCCGAGCATTCGGGAGATCGGCGACGCCGTCGGCCTCACCTCCACGTCATCGGTGGCGCATCAGCTTCGTACCCTCGAGCGCAAGGGCTTGCTCAAGCGCGACCACAACCGCCCGCGCGCGGTGAACGTGCAGGACGCGACCGATCCCACCACGCCGAATGAGGCCGCGATCGGCGACCTTCCCACGCCCACGTTCGTTCCGGTGCTGGGCCGGATCGCGGCCGGTGGTCCCATCCTGGCCGAGGAAGCCGTCGAGGATGTGTTCCCGCTACCTCGCGAGTTGGTCGGAGACGGTTCCCTGTTCCTCCTGCGGGTGGTGGGCGAATCGATGATCGACGCCGCGATCTGCGACGGCGACTGGGTGGTGGTGCGTCAGCAGAATGTCGCCGACAACGGTGACATCGTGGCCGCGATGATCGACGGAGAGGCCACCGTCAAGACCTTCAAGCGCAAGGACGGCCACGTGTGGCTCATGCCCCACAACCCTCTGTTCGAACCCATCCCCGGCGACGATGCGGCGATCCTCGGCAAGGTCGTCACCGTGATGCGCCGGGTCTGAATTCCGTTCAGCCGAGTTGGTCGGCGGCCGCGGCGCGAGCCTGCGCGGGTGATGTCGCGGCCAACGCTGCCGTCGCCGCTGCTCGGCAGCGATCGAGACCGACCCCGGCGAGCCGCGCACCCACCGCGGCAGCCGCAGCGGGTGCCGCCGACAGCGAGGTCACGCCCAGGCCGACGAGGACGCAGGCCAGCGCCGGATCGGCAGCGGCCTCGCCGCACACCCCTACCGGCTTGCCGCTCGCCGCGCCCGCCTGCGCCACCTGCGCGATCAGGTGAAGGACCGCCGGCTGCCACGGATCGGTGAGTTCGGCGAGTTCGGCCGACATCCGATCGGCCGCCATCGTGTACTGGGTGAGGTCGTTGGTGCCGATCGACACGAAGTCGACCTCCGCGAGGATGGCGGGCGCCAGGATCGCGGCGGCCGGGACCTCGATCATCACGCCCGCCGTGAGGCCGTGCGCACGCACCTTGGCGGCGAATGCGGCCGCCTCGGCCACAGTCGCGATCATCGGTGCCATCACCCACGGCGCCGACTCCGACTCGCGGCCGGCACGCGCGATCGCCTCGAGTTGTGTCTCGAGGATCTCCGGATGCTCGATCGCGATGCGGTCGCCACGCACGCCGAGTGCCGGATTGGCTTCGTGGGCATGCGTGATGAACTTCAGCGGTTTGTCCGATCCGGCGTCGAGCGTCCGGATCACCACTTTGCGTCCCTCGAACGCCTCGATCACATCCCGGTAGAGCCTGGTCTGTTCGTCGACCGTCGGCGCGTCGGCACGGTCGAGAAATGCGAGTTCGGTGCGGAACAAGCCAACACCCTCGACGGGATGCCCGGTGGCCGCGCGCGCCGACGCACCGTCGGCCACATTCGCCAGGATCGGCACCGGATGACCGTCGGCGGTGCATCCCGGTCCGCGCCATGCCGCGACCTGCGCGGCGTCGGCCCGACTGCGCTGCACCGCCGCGGCGGCCACCTCCGGGTCGGGTGCGACGATCAGCGACCCCGACGCGCCGTCAACGAGTACCGGTGTGCCGCCGTCGATCCCGGTGAGCCCCGCTACCGCCACCACGCAGGGTATGCCCAGTTGACGGGCGATGATCGCGGTGTGGCTGGTGGGTCCGCCCAGTCGCGTGACCAGCGCGGTGATCAGCGCGGGATCGAGACCGGCCGTGTCGGCGGGTGCCAGGTCGTCGGCCAGCAACACCGACGGCTCCGCCGGTTCCGGCACACCGGGTTCCGGCTCGCCGAGTAGTTCGGCGATGATCCGGTCCCGGACGTCGTTGAGGTCGGTGATGCGTTCGGCCATGAGGCCACCGAGCTTGGCGAACAACTGCGCAAACTGGTCGGTGGCCGCGGCCGCTGCGGCCGGCGCGGGCGTCCCCTGCCCGACGAGTGTGGTGGCTGCCTGAATCCATCCACGATCCTCGGCGAGGCCCGCCGTCGCGACGAGGACCTCGGCGGCCGCCCCGGAACTGTGGGAGGCGCGCTCACGCAGTCGCGACGCCACCGCGCCCGCAGCGTCGGAGAGTCGTTTGGCCTCCACCTCGCGGTCATCCTCGGTGATCAGTTCGTCGGCACCCAGATGTGCCGGATCGTGTGCCGGCCGACGTCCCGGCCAGACGGCCGGTCCATATGCGAAGCCGGCCACAACTGGTGTGCCCGTCAGTTCGGTAACTGTGCTCATGTGATCGAAGTTACTCAGAACTCTTGACTTGTCAACACAAACGGGCGTAAACAAACAGATAGGAACATCGAAAGCCACACATAGTCACAGACCGCCGGACTTGCCGGCGCTGGAGCTCAGATCGGAGACAGTGTGTACGCCGAGGAACGACAACAGGCGATCACCGAACAGGTCCTCACCCACGGGCGCGCGTCGGTGACGGCTCTCGCATCCCATTTCGACGTCACCAGCGAAACCGTTCGCCGCGATCTGGCCGCCCTCGAACGCGCCGGACTGCTCCAGCGGGTGCACGGCGGTGCGGTACGGCCCGGGCTGGTCACAGTGATCGACGAGCAGGGCATCGACGAACGCGAAAGCTCGCACACCACGCAGAAGGAGGCGATCGCCCGGGCAGCCATTCGCTTCCTGCCCCCCGACGGCGGATCGGTGATCTTCGATGCGGGCACCACCACCCATCGAACCGCGCAGCTGTTGCCGCACGATCGCCGCCTCACGCTGGTGACCACCAGCCTCCAACTCGGCGCCGTGCTGACCGCGTACGGCCGATGCACCCTGCAGATGATCGGCGGCCGGGTCCGCGGTCTCACCCAGGCCGCGGTGGGCGCCGACACCGTCGCCGCACTCGGCAAACTGCGCGTCTCCACCGCCTTCGTCGGCACCAACGGAATCAGCGAAGCGCACGGCCTGTCCACCCCCGACCCCGACGAGGCCGCGGTGAAGGCAGCCATCGTCAAGGCGGCACAACGGGTGATCGTGCTCGCCGACTCATCCAAGATGAATCGCGAGGACCTGAGCTCGTTCGCCGACCTCGAGGACGTCGATGTGCTCGTCACCGACGACGCGATCGATCCGGAGTTCTCCGCGGCGCTCTCCGCGCGCGGCATCGAGGTCGTGATCGCATGATCCTCACCGTCACCGCCAATCCCAGCCTCGATCGCACCCTCGAGATCTCCGGGCCGCTGCTGCGCGGCGAGGTGCAGCGCGCGGTCGGCGTCCGCGCCGAGCCCGGCGGGAAGGGTGTCAACGTTGCCCGGGTGATCGCCGAGGCCGGAATCGCCACCACCGCGATCCTGCCCGCCTCGGACACCGATCCACTGCTCGCCGCACTCGACGACGTGGGCCTGTCGTACCGCACCGTTCCGGTCGCCGGCGAGGTGCGGTCCAACATCACCATCGCCGAACGCGACGGCACCACCACCAAGATCAACGCCTCGGGTCAGCCGCTCGACAGCGCGCGACTGCGGATGCTCACCGACCTCATCCTCGATCTCGCAGATGGTGCCGGCTGGGTCACGCTGTGCGGATCGCTGCCTCCCGGCGTACCCACCGACTGGTATCGGACGGTCGCCGATCGTCTCGTCGGACTCGACTGCCGCGTGGCGATCGACACCTCGGGTCCACCGCTGGTCGACGCGGTCACCGGCCGCGTCGACCTCGTCAAACCCAACGACGAAGAACTCGCCGAGGTATGCGGTGCCGATCCGGCCGTGTTCGCTGCCGCGGTGGCCGGCGGCGACCTCGGACCCATCGTGGCGGCCTCCGCGCACCTCATCGGCACCACCGGCGGTGCCGTTCTCGCCACCCTCGGCGCCACCGGCGCCGTCCTGACCACGCCGTCGGGAAGCTGGTTCGCCACCCCGCCACCGATCGTCCCGCGCAGCACCGTCGGCGCCGGGGACGCGTCGCTGGCCGGTTACCTCATCGCCGAATCGCGAGGGCTCGACGAACCCGACCGGCTGCGCTGGGCGGTGGCCAACGGGGCCGCCGCTGCCGCACTCCCCGGAACACAACCACCCCGACCCGACCATCTCGACCTCGACGGCGTCACGGTCACCGACCTCGCAGGAGCCGCCCCGATCAGTTGACACCCACCGACACGCTCCGACGACGAAGCGGCCGGTACATCCGGCTCCCGGGTCCTTCACCGGACCGACCAGACGGTCACCCACCACCTTCGGCGAGAACGCCGCACATCCACCCCATCAGTAAAGGAAAGTCATGTCCGACCAGATCATCACCGTCGACACGGTGAATCTCGACGTCGACGCCGGCGACGACCCGGCCGCGGTGATCACCTTCCTGGCCGACGAACTCGGTCAGGCGGGACGCACCACCGATCCCTCCGAACTCGCCCGCGCAGCGCTGGCCCGCGAAGCGAAGTCGGCGACCGGCCTGCCCGGCGGCATCGCCATCCCCCACGCGCGCGCCGCATCGGTGACCGAGGCCAGCCTCGCGATGGCGCGTCTGTCACGCAAGGTCGATTTCGGGGCCCCCGACGGCCCCGCCGACCTCGTCTTCCTCATCGCCGCACCCGCCGGCGGAGCCAGCGAGCACATGAAGCTGCTCAGCTCCCTGGCCCGCGCTCTCGTCCGCCCCGATTTCGTGGCCGCACTTCGTGCGGCACCGACCGACAGCCGCGTGGTGGAACTGGTGAACGAGGCGATCAACCCCGCGCCCAGCACACCCGCTGCCGCACCTGCCGCAGCCGCATCGGCCGGATCAGCGTCGACAGCAGCCCCCGCGGCGACGTCGTCGACGACCACCGACGGTGCGAAGCGACCGTCGATCGTGGCGATCACCGCCTGCCCCACCGGTATCGCGCACACCTACATGGCCGCCGACGCACTCAAGTACGCCGCCGAGCGGGCCGGTATCGACTTCCACGTCGAGACGCAGGGCTCGTCGGGCACCACGCCGTTCGCGCCCGACGTGATCGCCGGTGCCGACGCGGTCATCTTCGCCACCGACGTGGGCGTGAAGGACAAGAGCCGCTTCCACGGCAAACCGGTGATCAGTTCGGGCGTCAAACGTGCCATCAACGATCCCGATGCCATGATCGCCGAAGCGGTGAGCGCGGCACACGATCCGCGCGCGGCACGCGTCGAGGGCGGTGCCGACGACGCGTCCCCCGACGCCGAGGGCGCATCCCACGGCGGCGGCCTGAGCCTCGGCAAGCAGCTGCAGCAGGCACTGATGACCGGTGTCAGCTACATGATCCCGTTCGTCGCTGCCGGCGGCCTGCTGATGGCGCTTGCATTCCTGCCGTTCCTCGGCACGTACAAGATCGCCAACAAGGACATCGAACCCGGCCAGTCGATATCGAATGGCGCGTACATCGCCCTCCACAACTCCCTCTGGGACCTGCCCTCGGGCGGTCTCGGGCAGTACATCGGCGCGGTGTTGTTCGCGATTGGTTCGCTCGCCATGACGATGCTCGTGCCGGTACTCGCCGGGTACATCTCCTTCGCGATCGCCGACCGACCCGGGATCGCACCGGGCTTCGTCGCCGGACTGGTCTCCGTCGCGGTGGGCGCCAGCTTCATCGGCGGCCTGGTCGGTGGCCTCATCGCCGGTGTGGTGTGCCTCTGGATCTCACGAATCCCCTTGCCGCAATGGGCACGTGGCCTGCAGCCCGTGATCATCATTCCGCTGCTGGGCAGCCTCGTCATCGGCTGCCTGATGTTCATGCTCCTGGGCCGCCCGCTGGCCTGGGTGACCACCGAGATGACCGACGCCCTCAAGGGCATGAGTGGCGGTTCGGCGATCGCACTGGGCGTGGCTCTCGGCCTCATGATGTGCTTCGATCTGGGCGGACCGGTCAACAAGGCCGCCTACCTGTTCGCCACTGCCGGGCTCGACATCGGCGGCACCGCGCAATTGGAGATCATGGCTGCGGTGATGTGCGCCGGAATGGTGCCTCCGCTGGCCATGGCACTGGCCACCGTGGTGCGTCCCGCGCTGTTCACCGAACCCGAACGCGAGAACGGTAAGGCCGCATGGCTTTTGGGGGCGTCGTTCATCTCCGAGGGCGCCATCCCGTTCGCCGCGAAGGACCCCCTGCGCGTCATCCCGTCGATGATGGCCGGCGGCGCACTGGCCGGAGCCCTGATCATGGCCTTCGGCGTCACCCAGTACGCACCGCACGGAGGAATCTTCGTGTTCTTCACCATGAACCACTGGTACCTGTTCCTGGTGGCCCTGGTCGCCGGAACGGTGCTCGCGGCATTCCTGGTGGTGGTGGCCAAGGAGTGGAAGCACGTCCGTGCCGCGGCCACCCAGAGCGCACCGGAACTCGAAACCGTCCCAGCCTGAGCAACCAACCCCGATAGTCGAAGGAGAACATCATGCCCAGCACCACCGTCGTCGTCGGCTCCGCCGTCGGCCTCCACGCCAGGCCCGCCACGATCATCGCCGAGGCCGTTGCCGATGCCGGCACGCCGGTCACCATCGGACTCGAAGGGGGTGAACCGGTGGACGCCGGGTCGGCCCTGATGATCATGACCCTGGGCGCCGAGAAGGGCGCCAGCGTGGTGGTCGCCTCGGACGACCAGGCGGCGCTCGACGCGATCGCCAAGCTGGTCGAGGCCGACCTCGACGCCGAGTAGCATCCCGACAACGAACGGCCCGGCGCAGATGCGCCGGGCCGTTCGTGCGTATCGATACGTCAGGACACGGTGAGCCCGGCGAGTTCTCCGGCGAACGCGGCGGGCACCCGCACCCGCATCCGGGTGCCGTCGGCGCCATGGTCGGCCGAGAGCACCTCGCCCTCCCGGTGAATGCGCGACACCAGATCACCGCGGGTGAAGGGAATGTCCACGGTCAGTTCGACGTCGGTGCGCCCGATGAACTCGCGCACCCGGTCGAACAGTTCCGGCAGGCCCTCACCGGTGCGGGCCGAGACGAACACCGCTCCGTCGAGTGCCCCCCGCAACTCGGTGAGCCGGGTGGCGTCGACGGCATCGATCTTGTTGATCACCAACATCTCCGGCGGCGCGGGCACCCCCTCGTCGGCGACCACCTCGTTGATCACCCGCCGCACCGCAGCGATCTGCTCCATCGGGAACGGATCGGAACCGTCGACGACGTGCAGCACGAGGTCGGCGTCGACGACCTCCTCGAGGGTGGATCGGAATGCCTCGACCAGCTGGGTCGGCAGGTGCCGGACGAAGCCGACGGTGTCGGTGAACACCACCTCACGCCCATCGTCGAGGGTGGCACGACGCGTGGTGGGGTCCAGCGTGGCGAACAGCGCATCCTGCACCAGCACACCCGAGCCGGTCATGGCGTTGACCAGGCTGGACTTTCCGGCGTTGGTGTAACCGGCCACGGTGATCCGCGGCACCGGACCGCGGGTGCGGGCGGCGCGTTTGGTGACGCGCGCGGTCCGCATGCCGCGGATCTCGCGCCGCAGCTTCGCCATACGCTCGCGGATGCGCCGACGGTCGGTTTCGATCTTCGTCTCGCCGGGTCCGCGCAGACCAACACCGCCGTTGCTGCCGGCGCGACCGCCCGCCTGCCGGGACATCGACTCGCCCCAGCCGCGCAGTCGCGGCAGCATGTACTCCATCTGGGCCAGCGCCACCTGCGCCTTGCCCTCCCGGGAACTCGCGTGCTGGGCGAAGATGTCGAGGATCAGCGCGGTGCGGTCGATCACCTTGACCTTGACGACCTTCTCCAGGGCGGTGAGCTGCGCGGGGGTGAGTTCACCGTCGCAGATCACGGTGTCCGCGCCGGTGGCGAGCACCACCTCGCGCAGTTCGGCGGCCTTGCCCGAGCCGATGTAGGTGGCGGGGTCGGGCGTCGACCGACGCTGGATCACCGCGTCGAGTACCGCCGAGCCGGCGGTCTCGGCGAGCGCGGCGAGTTCGGCCATGTTGGCCCGTGCCTGGGCGGCGGTGCCCTCGGTCCACACGCCGACGAGGACCACCCGTTCGAGTCGCAGTTGGCGGTACTCGACCTCGGTGACGTCGGTGAGTTCGGTGGAGAGCCCGGCCACGCGTTGCAGCGACGCACGATCCGAGAGCTCGAGGTCACCGATGGTGGGGGTGGGGGTGGATGCCCGATCCTCGGGGATCTCGATCAGATCGTCGGACAGATCGATGGGATGGTTGTCTGGCAGGTCATGTACCTGTGCTGATGATTCGGTCATACACCATCCATGGTGACACGCCCGGTGCCGATCGAGCACCTGGATTTCAGTCGGGGCGGTTCCACCCGGGCCGAAACCGTCCGTCGGCGACGAGAGCCGAGGGTCCACGCAACCAGGAGTCGCCGTCGACGATCCGCACCTCGACCCGGCCGCCGGGCACGTCGATGACGAGTTCACCGGTATCGCGGCCCAGCGCGTCGAGTGCGGCCGCGCCGGCCGCCACCAGCCCGGTGCCGCAGCTGCGCGTCTCGCCGACACCGCGTTCGAACACCCGCATCCGCGCCGCGAAGCGCTCGCCATCGCGTAGTTCGGGTGGAGTCAGGAGTTCCACGTTCGCGCCATCGGGAAACGCGCCCTCCTCGAGAGTGACGCCGGTGGTGAAATCGACCGCACCCAGGTCGGCGGCCGTCAGTTCTGGCACGACGCAGGCCAGGTGCGGGTTGCCCACGTCCACCGCGACGCCGCGATAGAGGTCGTCGCCGATGCGGACGGTGGCCTCGTCGCCGAGGGCGGCCGGTCCCATCCGGACGCTCACGTCGGCGTGCACGGCGTCGAAGGAGTGCACCACCACCGGACGGGCACCGGCACGGGACCCGACGGTGAATTCGTCACGGCCGACAAGCTCGATGGCGCGCAGATGGTGGGCGAACACCCGCACCCCGTTGCCGCACATCTCGGCAATGGAGCCGTCGGCGTTGCGATAGTCCATGAACCAGTCGTCGGGAGCCACCCCGGCGGGCAAGGTGTCGAGAACTCCGGCCGCGACCAGGGCGGCCGAGCGGGCGACCCGGAGCAGCCCATCGGCGCCGACACCGCGTTGCCGATCGCAGATGACGCTCACCGCGTCCGCGGTCAACTCGATCTCCGCTGCCGGGTCGGTGAGGATCACGAAGTCGTTCTGGGTGCCATGCCCCTTGACGAAGTCGAGCGTCTCACCGATCGCAGTCACCCGACCAGCCTACTGCGTCACACACAGACCCCCACGGCACGCACAGACCCCGGCGGCTCACTCGTCGACGACGTGCAGCGCGGCGTCGAGCAGTGCCGGAGCGCCGGCGTCGAGCCACACGATCCGGTGGTCGCGCCGGAACCAGGACCGCTGGCGACGCACGTAGCGCCGGGTGCCGATGAAGGTGAGTTCCTCGGCAGTCGCCACATCGAGTTCCCCGCCGAGCACCGCGAGCACCTGGGCGTAGCCGATGGCGCGGCGCGCCGTGACGCCCGAACGCAGCCCGGCGTCGACGAGTGCACGCACCTCGTCGATCAGGCCGCCGGCGAACATCGCCGCGGTGCGCCGACGAATCCGGTCGTCGAGTTCTGCGGTGTCCCGGTCGAGCGCGAGGATCCGGGTACCCCACCGCGGCTCCCCGATCTGCGGCGCCGAGGCGGCAAACGGTGCGCCCGTCAGTTCCACCACCTCGAGGGCCCGCACGATGCGGCGGCCGTCGGTGTCCAGGATCGACGCCGCGGCAGCCGGGTCGACCTCGGCGAGACGCCGATGCATCGCGGCCACGCCCTCCTCGGCGAGCAACGCCTCGTAGCGGACGCGTACCTCGGGATCGGTTGCGGGGAAACGCCAGTCGTCGAGCAGGCCCTGGATGTACATCATCGAGCCCCCGACGATGACCGGGGTGCGGCCCGCGGCGAGCAGCGTCTCGATGTCGGTGGTCGCCGCTTCCTGGTACCGGGCCACCGTCGCGATCTCGGTCACGTCGAGTACGTCGATCTGGTGATGCGGGATCCCGCGGCGTTGCGACGGTGGGAGTTTGGCGGTGCCGATGTCCATGCCGCGGTACTGCTGCATCGCGTCGATGTTCACGATCTCACCGTCGAGGTGTGCGGCGAGGTCGAGGGCGAGATCGGACTTCCCGGTCGCGGTGGGTCCGACCACCGCAACGGGAGTGGGCCGCTCGCGCGCAGGCCGGGGAGCGCCGGCGGCAGTCATGGCGCCCCGGCACTCGTCGTCACGGGTTGCCAGGACGCCACCACGTAGCCGACGCCGAAAGGTGCGTCGGCGAAGAGCAGTCGCACATCCATCGCCCGGTCCCCCACCAGGCCGGCGCTCACCTGCCACGCGGCCCGGCCCGCCGCCCCCTCGGTGCGGCATTCAACCGTCGACAGATCACCCAGCGCCGAAACATCGCCGGTGCCGATCGCGTCGACGATCCGCTGCTGCAGGTCGACGGCCGTCTCCCGGCGACCACCACCCGGGGCGGTGGGGCTCAGCGCAGTCGCGCCGTCGGCGACGACGAGAACTCCGATCGGCTCGTCCGCGTCGTCCACCTCACGTGCCAGGCGTTCACCCAGCGCGATACAGGCCGGGGGCGATGCGTCGGGATCGACGATGACCGGACGCACCGACCGCGCACCCGAACGCTCCCGCAGCCATCCCGCGACCAGCATCGACAGCGGAAGGCGTCCACCGTCGTCGGTATCGCCTCGCGGTCGGGCGGCCAGCGTGACGGGCACGTCCACCCCGAAACGGGCGAAAGTGCCTGATGCGGGCACGCTCGACCCGAATGTGGGCACGCTCGACCCGAATGTGGGCACGCTCGACCCGAATGTGGGCACGCTCGACCCGAATGTGGGCACGCTCGACGG
Source organism: Gordonia sp. NPDC003429 (assembly GCF_053588575.1). Lineage (NCBI taxonomy): Bacteria > Bacillati > Actinomycetota > Actinomycetes > Mycobacteriales > Gordoniaceae > Gordonia > Gordonia sp. NPDC003429. The sequence continues at coordinate 112,772 of NZ_JBSFQF010000002.1, read as the reverse complement.
GTCTGCGGCGCCGATGGCAATCCAGCGGGAGGCGGCAGCGGCGAGACCGTCTCCGGCGTGCAGCGTTGCCGTCCGGACCGGCACGGTGTCGAGCGCTGCGGGACCGGCCAATTCGGGCACCAGGAGCGGAGCACTCGGGACGAACACCACGGACGCGAGCACGCCTGACACGCTAGCCGACACAGGTCGATCACCGCCGTCGTGGCCACCGTCGTGCGACCGGATGTCACACAGGTCCCACATCGCCGTCCCTGACCTGCTTGAATGAATGTGCCCGGAGGAACCCCCGCACGCGTTCGGTACCCGCAGTGCCAGCGCGACGGCGTTCTGCCCGGGGGTGAAGTGACCGGCAGCCGTGGCGCGCGGCAGCAAACCTGCTCAGAGGGGCATCAGGACATGACCAGCGACGAGAACACCCCGGCCCAGACGCCGTCCGCGGAGAGCGCCGTCGAATCGACGCCGCCGCCGAAACCCGCTCCCGGACCCAAACCGGGGCCCCGTCCGGGTCCTCGTCCCGGCCCGCGCCCCACCGCCCCCGCGGTCACCGCCCCGGTCGGGTCGCCCGTCTCGAGGACCGCCGCGCATCCCGACCCGCACCGGTTCGGGCGCATCGACGAGGCCGGCACCGTGTGGCTAATCACGGCCGACGGGGAACGGGCGATCGGTTCCTGGCAGGCGGGGTCGGTCGACGACGGACTCGCCCACTTCTCCCGCCGCTACGACGACCTGGCCACCGAAGTGGAGATCCTCGAGGAACGGCTCTCGGCGCGGTCGGGCGATCCGCGTAAGTCGCAGGCGGCGGCGCGTCACCTGCTCGACGCTCTCCCCGACGCCGCGGTGATCGGCGACGTCGGCGCCCTCGAACGCCGCCTGACCGCCATCGTCGGTAACGCCGACGAGGTGGCCGACACCCTCAAGGCCGAACGCGATGAGGCCAGAGCCGCCGCGATCACCCGCAAGGAACAACTCGCCGCCGAAGCCGAGACGATCGGCGCCGACTCCACCCAGTGGAAGTCCTCGGGCGACCGGCTCCGCGCCATCCTCGACGAGTGGAAGACCATCCGGGGAATCGACCGCAAGACCGACGACGCGCTGTGGAAGCGGTACTCCAAGGCGCGCGACGCGTTCAACCGCCGCCGCGGCGCACACTTCGCCGAACTCGACCGCGAGCGAGCCGGCGCCAAGGCACGCAAGGAGGAGTTGATCGCGCGCGCCGAGGAGCTGTCCGGGTCCACCGACTGGGGCGCCACGTCCGCGCGGTTCCGGGAACTCCTCGGCGAATGGAAAGCGGCCGGACGGGCGCCGCGCGACACCGACGAAGCGCTGTGGCAACGATTCAAGGCCGCGCAGGACGTGTTCTTCGCCGCACGCAACTCCGCGACCTCCGAACGCGACGCCGAATTCAGCGCCAACGCCCACGCGAAGGAAACGCTGCTCGCCGCGGCCGAGCGGTCGATCGATCCGGCCAGTGACCTCGACGGCGCCCGCCGGGAGTTCCGCGCGTTCCGGGACAAGTGGGACGAGATCGGCAAGGTACCCCGCGAGCAGATGCACTCCCTCGAGAACCGGGCGCGGGCGCTCGAGCGACGCATCCGCGACGCCGAGGACGCGCAGTGGCAGCGCACCGATCCAGAAGCCCAGGCGCGCGCGGCACAGTTCGCCGACCGTGCCGCCCACCTCGAGGAGCAGGCGCAGAAGGCGGCAGACCGCGGCAAGACGCGGGAAGCCGAGAAGCTGCGCGACCAGGCCAGGCAATGGCAGGAATGGGCCGAGGCGGCGCAGAGCGCCATCTCCGACCGCTGACGCCCGAGGCCCGTCCGCTTCAGTCAGCGCCCGGGAACATCAGCGGTCTGGAACATCAACGCCCGGGATCACCAGCGGTCTGGAACATCAGCGGTCTGGAGCATCAGCGGTCGGTGTGCGGTTTGCGCTGCAACTCGCGGACGGCGTCGTCGCGCGCGGATGCCTCCCGACGGCGTTCCTCCTCGAGCGCCAGGTGGTAGGTGCTGCGTGCCCACACCACCCGCGACCAGTGGAAGGTCAGCACCAGCAGCGCCAGCCAGCCCAGGATCAGACCCACTCCGACACCCGACGGGGGCGCCACTCCGCCCACTCCGGGCGTGTTGCGCGACCACCAGGCGAGCATTCCGGCCACACATCCGATGGCGCAGCCGCTCAGCGCGATCCACGCGATGATCCAGCGCCGGGTGACCAACGCGAGCATCGAGAAACCGATGCCGAAGATCACCAGCAGATAGACGAACACCTTGGAGGTGATCGTCACCCGTTCGGCGACGGAGTCGGGGGCGTGCGTGAGCACCTCGAGGCCGCTCGCCGAACCGGTGTGCGGCAACACCAGCGAGATCATCGCGACCAGCACCGCGACGGCGACCACCACCGCGCGCGCACCCGGATCGATCTCACCGGCCACCTTGCGTTCGGCCTTGCGCAGATCCTCGGCGTACCGAGCGAAGTCGGCTTCCATGTCCGACGACGTGGGTCGCACCGGCCCATCGGGGTGTGATCCCTCGCGACCGGTCTCGTGTGGTGGCTTGTTCCCGGGCGCTCGCTTGTCGGGTTGGTCGGCGGTCATGGCCGCACCTCTTCTCTGTTCCGTCGAGTTCGCGGCCGCGCTCGGCGCCGGCGCGCGTCGGATCGTGTCAGCCGCATGCTCCCGATTCACAGCCCGTTGCCGCCGGCATCGGCGCCGCACCCACGGTCGGCATTCCGAGTCCGACGCCGACCGGCGGCGTGGTGGGGGTCCGGCTCTGTTCGTGCGCGTCGCCGGCCCGTGTGCGGCGCAGCGTCGCGACCGGACCGTCGGCCATCAGGTGATGCGGCGCCGCGCCGGTGATGCGGGTGGTCACCACATCGCCCGGTCGGATGCTGCCGGTGTCGCGGCCGCCGGGGAGCTCGTCGGCCCGGAAATGTACGAGACGTCCGTCGCGGGCCCGGCCGGTGCGACGATGTGTCTGCGCGGACTTGCGGCCCTCGTCGGCCACCACGAGCAACTCCACCTCGCTGCCGATGAGCGCCCGGTTCTCGTCGAGACAGATCTGCTCCTGCAGCGCGATGAGCCGCTGGTAACGCTCGCGCACCACCTCCGGGGGCACCTGATCGGGCATGGTGGCCGCCGGCGTCCCCGGACGCGGCGAGTACTGGAAGGTGAACGCGCTCGAAAACCGTGACTGCGCAACCACGTCGAGAGTTGCGGCGAAGTCTTCCTCGGTCTCGCCGGGAAATCCGACGATGATGTCGGTGGTGATGGCGGCATGCGGCATCGCGTCGCGCACCTTGTCGAGGATGCCGAGGAACTTCGTGCTGCGGTAGCTGCGGCGCATGGCACGCAGGATGCGGTCGGACCCCGACTGCAACGGCATGTGCAACTGCGGACACACATTGGGGGTCTGTGCCATCGCCTCGATCACGTCGTCGGTGAACTCGGCCGGATGCGGCGAGGTGAACCGGACCCGTTCGAGTCCGTCGATGCGGCCGCAGGCCCGCAACAGATCGGCGAAGGCCCCACGGTTGCGGGGTTGCGCGGGGTCGGCGAACGACATGCCGTAGGCGTTCACGTTCTGTCCGAGCAACGTCACCTCCAGCACCCCTTGCTCGACGAGCGCGGACACCTCGGCGAGCACGTCACCGGGCCGGCGATCCACCTCCTTGCCACGCAACGCGGGCACGATGCAGAAGGTGCAGGTGTTGTTGCAGCCCACCGACACCGACACCCAACCGGCATAGGCGGATTCGCGTTTGGCCGGCAGCGTCGACGGGAACGCCTCGAGCGAGTCGAGGATCTCCACCTGGGCGGCGTCGTTGTGCCGTGCGCGGTCGAGCAGCGCGGGCAGGGAGCCGATGTTGTGGGTGCCGAAGACCACGTCCACCCACGGCGCCTTGCGCAGCACGGTGTCCTTGTCCTTTTGCGCCAGGCATCCGCCCACCGCGATCTGCATACCCGGACGCCGCGACTTGACCGGGGCGAGATGCGAGAGGTTGCCGTAGAGCTTGTTGTCGGCGTTCTCACGGACCGCGCACGTGTTGAACACCACGAGGTCGGCGTCCTCGCCGTCGGCGGCACGCACGTAACCGGCATCCTCGAGCAGTCCCGCGATCCGCTCGGAGTCATGGACGTTCATCTGGCACCCGTAGGTGCGTACCTCATAGCGCCGCGACGTCGACATCTCACCGTCGCGCCCACGTGCGGGTCCGGTCGCGGTGGATCCGGGCAGCTCACGCCGCTCCGACAACTCGATACTCACTGGATCCAGGATACGGGCCGAAGCAAATCGCCCGACGCGAGGTGGTTTGTTGCCACGCCGAAATCGCGCTCGGCCGGTACAAAGCGCCGTGCGGCACTAAGGTTGCCTCGTATGACCGATTTACCGACGGGGGCGGCGAGCGAACCCTCTTCCGCGCATTCCGCGACCGACACCCCGATGATCACCATGCGAGGCGTCCAGAAACACTTCGGTGAACTCCACGTCCTCAAGGACATCGACATCGAGGTGCCCGCCGGCCAGGTGGTGGTGGTCCTCGGCCCATCGGGTTCGGGCAAATCGACGTTGTGCCGCACCATCAACCGACTCGAACCGATCGACACCGGTGAAATCCGGATCGCCGGTGAGGCCCTCCCCGCCGAGGGCAAGGATCTCGCCAATCTGCGCGCCGACGTCGGCATGGTGTTCCAGTCGTTCAATCTGTTCGCGCACAAGACGATCCTGCAGAACGTGACGCTCGCCCCGATGAAGGTGCGCAAGAAGAACAAGGCCGACGCGGAGAAACGCGCACTCGAACTGCTCGAACGAGTCGGGATCGCCACCCAGAAAGACAAGTATCCGGCGCAGTTGTCCGGCGGCCAGCAGCAGCGCGTCGCGATCGCGCGGGCGCTCGCGATGGAACCCAAGGTCATGCTCTTCGACGAGCCCACCTCGGCCCTCGACCCGGAAATGGTCAACGAGGTCCTCGACGTGATGGTGTCCCTCGCCAAGGAAGGGATGACCATGCTGGTGGTCACCCACGAGATGGGCTTCGCCCGCAAGGCCGCCGACCGGGTGATCTTCATGGCCGACGGCGCGATCGTCGAGGACACCGACCCCGACAGCTTCTTCGACAACCCCCAGTCCGAGCGCGCACGCGACTTCCTCGGAAAGATCCTGGGTCACTGATGAATCACACGAGAAGAACGGCATCGACGCCGCTCCCCCGGCGTCACCGCACCCGGGCCGCGCTGCTGCTGGCGGTGCTCGGCGTTCTCGCCTCGCTGATGGCCGCATGCGGCAGTTCCGAGCCGCGCAGCCTGGTGGACTCGATTCGCAGTGGCTCGGTGGTACTCGGCACCAAGTTCGACCAGCCCGGATTGGGCATCTACAACCCCGACCAGACGATGAGCGGCTTCGATCCGGCCGTGTCGAAATACGTGGTCGATCACATCGCCGACTCGATGGGCGTGGCGCATCCGAAGATCAGCTGGCGCGAGACACCGTCGGCCAGACGCGAGGCGATGATCGATCACGGCGAGGTGGACATGATCGCGGCCACCTACTCGATCACCTCGGCGCGCGCGAAGAAGGTGTCCTTCGGCGGACCGTATCTCATCACCTATCAGGGGCTCATGGTGCGGGCGTCGGACACGTCGATCACCGCCCTCGCCGATCTCGGCAAGGGCAAGAAGCTGTGCTCGGTGACCGGCTCCACCTCTGCCCAGAACGTCAAGGCGCAGTTACCCAATGTCGAGTTGCAGGAGTACGACTCCTATTCGGCGTGCGTGGAGGCGCTGCGCCGCGGCAAGGTGGACGCGCTCACCACCGACGAGTCGATCCTGGCCGGATACAACAACTTCTGGAAGAACGAGTTCCGCCTCGTGGAGATGACCTACCTGAAGGACGCGTGCGTCAAGGACGCACTGAAGACGGCGGGTACGCCGTTCTCCACCGAGCGTTACGGCATCGGCCTGGCCAAGGGTGATCAGGAATCGGTCGACAAGGTGAACGAGGCTCTCGACGCGATGCTCGCACCGGGGCCGGACAACGCCCCGTCCGCATGGCTCACCGCGCTGCGCGACAACCTCGGCGCCAGCTATGTCAACGAGATCGAAACGCGTGCGGCGCAACCGGATTCCAAGTTCAAGTTCATGCCGACACCCGGCGACCTGGACTTTCTCGATTCCACGTCCACGCCGTGCCCGCCGGGCCTGCAGTGAGGGAGGTGACCGATCATGAGTGAACTCTGGGAAGACATGGGGCCACAGTTGTGGCCGGCGTTCTGGGTGACCATCCAATTGACGTTCTGGTCGGCGATCGGTTCGCTGATCTGGGGCACGATCCTGGCGGGTATGCGGGTGTCGCCGATCCCGGTGATGCGGTCCTTCGGCACCCTGTACGTGAACATCGTGCGCAACACCCCGCTGACCTTGATCGTGTTGTTCGCGGCGGTGGGCCTCTACCAGAACCTGGGTCTGACGTTCTCGTCCACCATCAAGACGAACAACTTCTGGCTCGCGGTGCTGGCGTTCATCGTCTACACCTCGACGTTCGTGTGTGAAACGCTGCGATCCGGCTTCAACACCGTGCCGATCGGTCAGGCGGAGGCGGCCCGATCGCTGGGGCTCTCGTTCAACCAGGTACTCGGCATCATCGTGCTGCCGCAGGCCCTGCGGTCGACGATCGGGCCGATGGGTAGCGTGCTGATCGCGCTCACCAAGAACACCACGATCGCGTCGGTCATCGGCGTCGCCGAGGCAGCGGCCCTGATGAAGACCGAGATCGAGACCTTCGCCGATCAATTGCTGGTGATCTTCGCGGTCATCGCTGTCGGATTCATGATCATCACCCTTTCGGAGGGCGCCGTGTTCGGCTACCTCGCACGACGTCTGGCGGTGAAGCGATGAGCCAGGCCACCGTCCTCTACGACGCGCCCGGTCCACGGGCCCGCGTCCGGAACATGATCATCGCCGTCGTCTTCATCGCGGTGATCGTCGCCATCATCGCCTACGTCGTGGTGATCTTCGCCGGCAACGACCAGTTCGCGGGCGAGAAGTGGAAGCCGTTCATCACCGCGAGCACCTGGACGGGATACATCCTGCCCGGCCTGTGGCGAACATTGGCTGCCGCCGCGGTGTCGATCGTGCTCTCGCTGATCCTCGGTTCGGTGCTCGGCATCGGACGGCTGTCCGACCATGCGTGGGTGCGTGGCATCGCCACGCTGTTCATCGAGGTGTTCCGCGCCATCCCGGTGCTCATCCTGATGCTGTTCCTGTGGTTCTTCTTCGCCGAGTACGGAGTGCTGCCGTCGTCGTGGTTGGCGTTCGGGGCCGTGGTGTGCGGTCTCACCCTGTACAACGGCTCGGTGATGGCCGAGATCCTGCGCTCGGGTATCAACTCGCTGCCGGCGGGGCAGACCGAGGCCGCCAAGGCGCTCGGGTTGCGCAAGACGCAGATGATGCGTCTCATCCTGCTGCCGCAGGCCATCACGGCGATGTTGCCCGCACTGATCTCGCAGATGGTGGTGGCGCTCAAGGACACCGCGCTCGGCTACGTCATCGGTTACTCGGAGATCATCCACATGGGCCAGCTATCGGCGGCCCGCTACGGCAACTACATCCCGGTCCTCATCGTGATCGCGATCATCCTGATCCTGATCAACTTCGGGCTCTCGAGCCTGGCCACCCGGCTGGAGCGCACGCTGCGCGAGGGCCGCAGCAGCGCCGGGACAGCCGATGGCGAGGAAGCCGACATGGAGGCGATGGAAAACATGCCACGCTTCGGCGGGAAGGCCTGACCGGGCGGGTCACTCTCGTCCGTCGTACTCGGTCTGCCTGCTCAGTCGGGGGTCGCCGAGTCGAGTGCCTCGGTGACGACGTCGATCGCCATCGACTGCGGGTATCCGCGGCGGACCAGCATGCCGACGAGACGCCGAAACTGCTTGTCGCGCAACACCCGGTCAGCGCTGGCGAGTTCGTCGACGACGCGAACCGTCAGCTTGCGCGCCACGAGGGCGGCCGCGGCGGCGCGCTCGGCATCCGGGTCGACGTCGTCGAGGGCGCGTTCGGCGACCGCGGGGTCGATGCCCTTCTCCGCGAGTTCGTGACGCAACGCGACCCGGCCCCGACCCGAGTACGTGTGCCGGGACCGCACCCACTCGGTGGCGAAATCCTCGTCGTCGAGAAGCTCAGCCTTGTCGAGCCGGGCCATCACATCGGCGACGGTGTCCTCGTCGAATCCCCTGCGCGTCAACCGCTGCGCCATCTCGGAGCGGCTCCGCGCGCGAACCCCGAGGAGCCGCAGCGCGGCGTCCCAGGCGCTGGGGCCCGACGGCTCCCCGGGGTCGGCGGCCGAACTCATTGCGGTGATCAGAACTCCACCGGTGCGGGGGCGATGTCGTCGGCGTCGACCACTGCACCGATTCCGAGCTTCTCCTTGATCTTCTTCTCGATCTCGTCACGGATGTCGGAGTTCTCGAGCAGGAACTTGCGGGCATTCTCCTTGCCCTGGCCGAGCTGGTCGCCCTCGTAGGTGAACCACGATCCGGACTTGCGGATGAAGCCCTCCGACACACCCATGTCGATGAGCGAGCCCTCCTTGGAGATGCCCTGCCCGTAGAGGATGTCGAATTCGGCCTGCTTGAACGGCGGGGCGACCTTGTTCTTGACGACCTTGACCCGGGTGCGGTTACCGACCGCGTCGGTACCGTCCTTGAGGGTTTCGATGCGCCGGACGTCGAGTCGCACCGACGAGTAGAACTTCAGCGCCTTGCCGCCGGTGGTGGTCTCCGGGGAGCCGAACATGACGCCGATCTTCTCGCGCAGCTGATTGATGAAGATGGCGGTGGTCTTCGAATTGCTCAGCGCCGAGGTCATCTTGCGCAACGCCTGACTCATCAGACGAGCCTGCAGGCCCACATGACTGTCACCCATCTCGCCCTCGATCTCCGCGCGCGGCACCAGCGCGGCGACGGAGTCGATGACCAGGATGTCGAGGGCGCCGGAGCGGATCAGCATGTCGGCGATCTCGAGTGCCTGCTCACCGGTGTCCGGCTGGGAGACGAGCAGTGCGTCGGTGTCCACACCGAGTTTGGCGGCGTAATCGGGATCGAGGGCATGCTCGGCGTCGATGAACGCGGCGATCCCGCCGGCGGCCTGCGCGTTGGCGACCGCATGCAGTGCCACGGTGGTCTTACCCGAGGACTCCGGGCCGTAGATCTCGATCACGCGGCCGCGCGGCAGACCTCCGATGCCCAGTGCGACGTCGAGGGCGATGGAGCCGGTCGGGATCACCTCGATCGGTTGACGACTCTCCTCGCCCAGGCGCATCACCGAGCCCTTGCCGAAATTCTTGTCGATCTGCGCCAACGCGAGGTCGAGCGCCTTCTCGCGGTCCTGCGGAGCTGCTGCCATGGGAATCTCCTCGATGGTTCGGGGCCGGGGCCGACCCGTTGGTGTCCGGTCGATCAGGTCTGCATCGATCCGTTGTGCCCCGCACGCTAGCCACTGCCTCCGACAATCCCGTTTCCGCAAAGGAACCGACCTGTGGAGAACCTTGACTCAGCGGTGGCGACAAACGTTCAGACGCTCGCCCTCCCGGCGTGGTTCCGGTCTCCACCACAATGGACGAACGTGTGTTCGATGGCAAGCATGACACGCGGGCGCGTCGACTTTTCCACCAACGGTGAACGGAGGGGTTTCGGTGACGGCGGGGGTTTCGATCACCACTGTTCGCGCGGCACGTCGAAATCGCGGCAGATCGCGATCCACACGTCTCGCGGATCCACCCCGTCGTCGATCGCGCGGGCACCGGTGCGGCCACCGAGGTCGATCAGCACGTGATCGGCGAGGATGGCATCCGCCGATGCCACCCCGAAATGGGATGTCATCAACTCGGTGAATTCGGTGAGCCGCACGCCAGCAGCCTACGTGCCGACCGTGTCGAGAACGCCACGGACGATCCGGACCGGATCGACGGCGTCGGCAACGGATTCACCCGCAGCCACCGCCGCGGCCCGATAGGCCGGTTGGGCCAGCACACCCTCGATCGCACCACCGAGGGCTGCGCGGGTGACCGGCCGCACCACCACCCCGCTGCCCTGACGCCGAATCCGATTGGCCAACTCCCACTGGTCACCACCACCGGGTACCGCCACCACCGGAACCCCGGCCAGCAACGATTTGGCCAGCATCCCGTGCCCGGCCCCGCACACCACCAGGTCGGCGTCACCGAGCACCTCGTCCTGGCGGGCCAGCCCACTGGTGACCGCCACCGAACCCGCGTCCGCGAGCACCTCGTCGGAGGGTTGGTGAAGCGACGAGATGATCACGCGCACCGGGGTTCTGGTGGAGATCTCGCCGAGCGCACCCAATGTTTCGGCGAGCATGTCGGGGGCGCCGATGACCGCGGTCGACGGGGCGAGAACCACCAGCGGCCCGGTACCCGCCGGGCGATCGAAGATCTCGGTGGTCGGTTCCCACAACAGCGGTCCCACGATGTGGGTGTCGGCCGGCCAGTCCGGTCGCCACACCTCGAGTGCGGGCAAGGTTGCCACCAGATGAGCCGACGGCGCCGGCGCGGTCGCCGGTAGTCCGATCCCGGCGCGCGCCGCGGACCGCTGTCGAACCCCCAACGCCACCGACCGGTTGCTCGCCGTCCGCATCGCGACGTCGCGCAGGTGCCCCATCACGCCGCGGCCCGGCGCCATGCCCGCGCCCACCGGCGGTCTGCCGCGAGACGGCTCATACAGCGGGTGCGGCGAGAGTTCGACCGCGGGCAGACCGCACAGTTCGGCAGCCCAGGCGCCGGCGAGGGTGATCACGTCGTAGATCACCAGGTCGAACCCGCGGGTGGCCAGGACGGGGGCCAGTTGCACCGCCATGCGGGCGGCGCGGGTGCTCAGCTTGTCGCCCGCGTCGAGATCATCGTCGGCGCCTGCCACCTCGAGACCCGGGAGTTCGGCGATGTCGATGCCGCGGGCGGTGGCCACCGGATACCACGTGGTGCCGGTGAACACCGTCGCCGAGATGCCGTCGTCGGTGCAGCGTTGCGCCAGCGCGAACGCCGGGAACGCGTGCCCTGCGTCGGGTCCGGCGACGATCGCGACCCGGGGTCGGCGACTCAGTTTCCGGTCTGCGGCTGTTCGGCGACCGGCTGGCCGGGGTTGGGCTGTGCATCCTGGCCAGGCTGGGGAACGCCGGCCGCGCCTTCACCCGACGGGAGTGCGCCGCCGTTCATGCTGGCCCGGATCTGCTCGAGGCGCGCGTGCCCGGCCATCTGCACGCTGGCCTGCTGAACCTCTTGCATGCGGCCCTGCACCGAGTTCTTGGCCAGTTCGGCGGAGCCGAGCGCATCGGCGTAGCGGCGTTCGATCTTGTCGCGAACCTGATCGAGGCTGGGCGTGTTGCCCGGAACCGACAGCTCACTCATCTGATTGAGCGACGCGCTGACCTGTTCCTGCATCTTGGCCTGCTCGAGCTGGCTGAGCAGCTTCGACCGTTCGGCGAGCTTCTGCTGAAGGATCATCGCGTTGCGTTCAACGGCCTGCTTGGCCTGCTGCGCCGCCTGCAACGACTGGTCGTGCAGACTCTTGAGATCCTCGACGCTCTGCTCGGCGGTCACCAGCTGTGCGGCGAAAGCCTCGGCGGCGTTCGTGTACTCCTGGGCCTTTTGTGCATCACCGGCGGCACTGGCCTGATCGGCCAGGGTCAGTGCCTGACGGGTGTTGGCCTGCAGCTTCTCGATCTCTTCGAGCTGACGGTTGAGCTTCATCTCGAGCTGGCGCTGGTTGCCGATGACCGCGGCGGCCTGCTGGGACAGCGCCTGGTGCTGACGTTGCGCATCCTCGATGGCCTGCTGAATCTGGATCTTCGGGTCAGCGTTCTCGTCGATCTTCGCGTTGCCCGCCGCCATCAGGTAGCGCCACAGCTTCACGAATGGGTTCGCCATGCGTTCGTCAACTCCGTTCAACGATCAGGTGAGTACGGGGATCTCTGTGAGATCCGGATGTTTCGCCCACCAATCTAGCGTCTGAACCGGCGATGTGGAGCAGTCCGACTATGCAGCGGCCAAAGCGGTGGGACGGTGGTGCACCTCGGGTGCGGGAATCACGACCTTGGTGGCCGCGATGGCGGCATCACCGGAGACGGTGGCCTCGGCGTCGGCCATGGCGGGCCGCAGCGCGCTTCCGACCTCGAGGAGCAGATCGGCGATCTCCACGTCGAGCGCGTCGCAGATAGCCGCGAGCAGTTCACTGGAGGCTTCCTTCTGACCGCGTTCGACCTCGGACAGATAGCCGAGACTCACCCGCGCAACGGAGGACACCTCGCGCAACGTCCGGCCCTGCTGGGTGCGCACCCGGCGCAGGCTGTCGCCCAGCGCCTCTCGCAAGAGCATCGCCATCGAGTCTCCTCTCGGTGTCCTTCGGGAAACCGCCCGGTGAGCAGTCGCCGTGTGCAGTCAACGCCTGACGGCCCCGCCACGTTCCCCCATCGACGCGATCGGGGTAACCCTCAGCGCGTGTGCACGACAGTAGTCGAATATCCCGACAGGTGCCGGTCTGCGGTAGCAGGGCGCGGAGAAGAGGTCAGACGGAGTCGGTGCGACGAGGCACCGACTGGTGTTCGGCATGGTCGGCAGCCGTGGTCCCTGCGCCGGTGGTGTCATCGCCGGCGCTCCCGGCGCGGGCGCGCACCCGCAACGCCCGCCAGGTGTAGTCGAGCCCGGTCGCCACGGTCACGATCACCGCCAGATACATCACTGCCATCGCCGCGATGTGCCAGGCCCCGCCGAGTGGGAGCAGCAACAACCCGATGGCGATCGCCTGAAGCAAGGTCTTCAGCTTGCCGCCGCGACTGGCCGCGATGACGGCATGCCGCCGCACCCAGAACCGCAAGGCGGTCACCCACAGTTCGCGCGCCAGGATGATGCCCGTCACCCACCACGACAGTTCCCCGAGCACCGACAGCCCGACGAGTGCGGCACCGATGAGGGCCTTGTCGGCGATCGGGTCGGCGAGTTTGCCGAAATCGGTGATCAGCCCACGTTCGCGTGCCAGCCGCCCGTCGATACGGTCGGTGAACGCAGCCCCGGCAAAGATGAGCGCCGAGGCGATTCGCCATCCGGTGTCGTGCCCGCCGTCGGCGAAGAGTGCGACGAGAAACACCGGGACCAGCACGATCCGGAACACCGTCAGCGCGTTGGCGATGTTGACCACCGGCACCGGATCGACCGGATCGGTGATGGGATCGTGGCTGCGCACGGTCTCAGCGTATCGGCCGCGCGGTGTGAATCCGAATACCAGGTGTCCGGCAGGGACGAAACCCCGTCGGGTGCCGACTAGTCTCTGTGTGCATGGCCTCTCCCGAACCGGTGTCCATGGCCTCTCCCGAGCCCGGTCGCGAACCCACGATCCGGCGTGCCCGCACGTCCGACGTGCCGCGCATCAAAGAACTCATCGACCGCTACGCAGGTCGGATCCTGCTGGAGAAGAACCTGGTGACGCTGTATGAGGCCGTGCAGGAATTCTGGGTGGCCGAGGTCGACGGCGTCGTGGTGGGCTGTGGAGCGCTGCACGTCCTGTGGGCCGACCTCGGCGAGGTGCGCACCGTGGCCGTCGATCCCGCGCTCGCCGGCCGCGGCATCGGCCACCACCTCGTGAGACGGCTGATGGACATGGCCCGTGAACTCCAGTTGTCGCGGGTGTTCGTCCTGACCTTCGAGACCAGATTCTTCGGTCGCCACGGTTTCCGGGAGATCGAGGGCACCCCGGTCACCCGCGAGGTGTACGAGGAGATGTGCCGCTCCTACGACACCGGTGTGGCCGAGTTCCTCGATCTGAGCTACGTCAAACCCAATACGCTGGGCAACACGCGGATGCTGGCGACACTCGACCCGCACCCCGACGACGATCCGCACGTCCGATGACCACCCGATAACCCACCCACCCGACGTCAGGAGCCCCGATCGTGGCCTTTTTCGCCGTCCACTACACCTACGAACCGGCCAAGGCGGCGTTACGCGACCAGTACCGTCCACTGCACCGCGAATGGCTCGGCGAGGAGTTCAAGGCGGGCAATGTGCTGCAGGCCGGCGCCTACCCCGATGGCTCGGGTGCGCTGATCGTCATCCGGGGCACCGACCTCGACGGCGCCGAGGCGTTCATGGCCAACGACCCGTTCCTCGCGCATCAGGCCGTCGACGCGGTGCGGGTGGTCGAATGGTTCCAGCTCTACGGCCCGTACGACGACTGAATCCCGCCGTCGGATGTGGCCGCTTCGTCGACTCCTGATCGGCGACCGGCTCCACACCCCGGCGGCTAGTGATCCGACCGGTCGGCGTCAGCCGGCGCCGTCGCCGCGCCACCACCGCCCCGCGACCGCAACAGACTCGCCACCGTGGTGATGACGAGAGTGCCGATGATGACGCCCAGCGACATCGGCGTCGAGATCTCCGGCACGGGCACATGCTCACCCCCGTTGATGAAGGACAACGTGTTCTCGTGCAGCGCGTGCAGCACCAGCTTCACACCGATGAAGGCGAGGATGAACGAGAGCCCGTAGGACAGGTACACCAGCCGGTCGAGGAGTCCGCCGAGCAGGAAGTACAGCTGCCGCAGACCCATCAACGCGAAGGCGTTGGCGGTGAACACCAGGTAGGGCTCCTGGGTGAGGCCGTAGATCGCCGGAATGGAGTCGAGCGCGAACAACAGGTCGGTGAAACCGATGACGATGAGCACCATCAGCAGCGGCGTGGCCATCCGCTTGCCGTTCTCCTTGGTGAACAGCTTGTCGCCGTCGTAGTTGTCCGCCGTGCGCAGACGCTTCTTGAGGAATCGCTCCAGCCGGGATTCGCGCTGCTCCTCGTGCTCCACCGGATCGTCGCTCTCGCTGAGCAATTTGATGGCGGTGTAGATGAGGAAGGCACCGAAAAGGTAGAACACCCAGCTGTAGGCGTTGATCGCCGCCGCGCCGACCGCGATGAAGATGCCGCGCATGACCAGCGCCATCACAATGCCCAGCAGCAGCACCTTCTGCTGGTACACCTTGGGCACCGCGAACTTCGTCATGATGATGACGAAGACGAAGAGGTTGTCCACCGACAGCGCCTTCTCGGTGACGTAGCCCGCGAAGTACTCGCCGCCGTAGGTGCCACCCCACCGCCACCAGACGAACAACCCGAACAGAACCGCGATCGAGATGTAGACCGCGGACCAGAACCCGGATTCGCGCAGCGTCGGGGCGTGCGGCACACGCACGTGCGCGAAGAAATCGAAGACGAACAGGCCCAGAATCACCAGACAGGTGATGATCCAGACGGTAGGTGACACATGCATGGGTGCGATCTCCTCCAGCGCGCAACAGAAGTGCGATGCCAGAGGTCTCTCCCGCCGGCGTCGTGCCGACCGGCGCGCCCGGGTGTGCAGTGGTGATCGGTGATCGGCACCGACCCGCACCACTCACCGTACTGACGAACGGGCCGTGGGTGGGGATACTCCCCTCGTGGATCTTGTAGGCGAGCCTAATACACGTCGACCCGCCGATGCATCCCCGCGCCTACTCGTCAGCGCCCGACGGCGTGTCGCCGCCGTTGATCGAGGCGATGACTCCGGCGAGGTCCTCGGGCTTCACCAGCACTTCGCGCGCCTTCGATCCCTCGCTGGGCCCCACCACACCGCGGGTCTCCATCAGATCCATCAGCCGCCCGGCCTTGGCGAAGCCCACTCGCAGCTTGCGCTGCAGCATCGACGTCGACCCGAACTGGCTGCTGACCACGAGTTCGATCGCGGCGAGCAAATCGTCGAGGTCTCCGCCGATGTCGGCGTCGATGTCCTTCTTGTCGCCGGCCTTCGCGGTGGTGACACCTTCGGTGTACTCCGGTTCGGCCTGTTCGCGCGCGTACTCGACAACGGCCGCGATCTCCTCGTCGGTGATGAAGGCACCCTGCAGGCGGATCGGCTTGTTGGCACCCATCGGCAGGAACAGACCGTCGCCCATGCCGATCAGTTTCTCGGCACCCGGCTGATCGAGGATGACCCGCGAGTCGGTGAGCGACGACGTCGCGAACGCCAGTCGTGAGGGCACATTCGTCTTGATCAGACCGGTGACGACGTCGACCGACGGTCGCTGCGTGGCCAACACCAGGTGGATACCGGCGGCACGCGCCTTCTGCGTGATCCGCACGATCGCATCCTCGACGTCGCGGGGTGCGGTCATCATCAGGTCGGCGAGCTCGTCGACGATCGCGAGAATGTACGGATACGGCTTGTACACGCGCTCGGAGCCGAGCGGTGTGGTGATCTCACCGGAACGCACCTTGGCGTTGAAATCGTCGATGTGCCGCACCCGGGACGCTTTCATGTCCTGGTAGCGCTGTTCCATCTCCTCCACCAGCCAGGCCAGTGCGGCGGCCGCCTTCTTCGGCTGGGTGATGATGGGGGTGATGAGGTGCGGAACACCCTCGTAGGGCGTCAGCTCCACCATCTTCGGATCCACCAGGATCAGCCGGACCTGTTCGGGGGTGGCGCGGGTCAGCAGCGACACCAACATCGAGTTGACGAAACTCGATTTACCCGAGCCGGTGGACCCCGCCACCAGCAGGTGGGGCATCTTGGCCAGGTTCGCACTGACGAAGTCGCCCTCGATGTCCTTGCCCAGCCCGATGACCAGCGGATGGGGATCCTTGCGTGTCGACGGCGCGGTGAGCACGTCGGCCAGCCGCACCATCTCCCGGTCGGAATTGGGCACCTCGATGCCGACCGCCGATTTGCCGGGGATCGGTGCAAGCAGCCGCACGTTGTCGGTGGCCACCGCATAGGCGATGTTGCGGGCTAGCGCGGTGATCTTCTCCACCTTCACGCCCGGCCCGAGTTCCACCTCGTAGCGGGTCACGGTCGGGCCACGTGTGTACCCGGTCACCGCGGCATCGATCTTGAACTGCTCGAGCACACCGGAGATCCGATCGATCATGTCGTCGTTGGCGCGACTGCCCTGCTTGGGCGGATCACCATCGATGAGCAACGCCACCGGAGGTAGTCGGTAATCACCGTCGACGGGCTCGACCACGGGAACGTCGTCCCCGGCGGCGGCACGATCATCCGGACCGGCATCGGACACGGGTGCGGCACCCACCTTGTTGCGGGTGGCGGGGCGCCGCGAGCGCGTGCGGTTGCCGGTACCGTCCGGCGGGATGGGTTCGGTGACGGCGTCGACGATCGGCTCGGTCACCATGTCGTCGTAAGAGTCGGTCGGCGTGTCCGACAGATCCGGCAGGTCGTCGAGTTCGATGGGGGCACTGCGCCGGGTCCTGCTCGCCGACCGGCGACCGCTGCGCACACCCGGTTCGACGTCCGGCGGATAGTTGTCGTACGGGTCGGCCGAGCGCCGCGCGGATCGTCCCGAGGGCCGATCGGCGTCATCGAGGTCGTCGAACGGGGTGTCGAGGTCGTCGTCGAACTCCTCGAGGTCGTCGATCACGTCGTCATCCCAGGGCAGCGTCTCGTCCCGGTCGACGGCGCCGAGGCCGAGGTACCCGCGTGCCGCGTCGACCACCTGGCGCACGGTGCGGCCGGACAGGACGAGGACCCCGAAACAGATGCACAACAACAGGATCGGGACCGACACCCAGGCGGTCACGCCGGTGGTGAGCGGGGTGCCCACGGCAAAACCGAGGAAACCGCCCGCCCTCGAGCGGCCGGGCAGGTCGTCGGGCGCGCCGGCGACGAGGTGGATCAGTCCCAGCACGGGCAACACGATCAGCAAGCCCGCACCGACGTAGCGGGCGCGACGCGCCGGATTGGGTTCACGTCGCATCAGCACGACCGCCACGGCCACCAGCGCAATCGGGGTGAGCACCGCCGTCACGCCCACCACGGATCGGATCAGCGCGTCGATGAACGCACCCACCGGCCCGGCGGCGCCGAACCACACGCCGACCGACACCACGAGGGCCAGCGCCAACAGTCCCAACGCGACACCGTCACGCCGGTGGGTGTGACCGGGGGGCGGAGTGGACCGCCGGACGTAGCCGTCGCTGAGATCGTTGGCACCGTACACGTCGGAGGCGTCGGCGTCGGCGTCCAGAAGGTCGTCGAGTTCGTCGGCCGGTGCGGCACCGCGACCACCACCCGCGCGTGCCATCCCGCCGACACCACGGGCCAGCAGCAACCAGCCGGCGCCGAGGCCACGCCCGACGCCGCGACCGATGGCGCCCGCCGTGCCGGCGCCCGAGCGGCGGCTGATGTCGGCGGACTCTTGCGCGCGACGTCTTCCTGCCCCGGAACCGGTGCCGCGGGCCGAACGGGGGGACGCGGTGGCAGACACCGCCCCTTGACGCGACCGTGCTGCGCTCCCCGACCCCGATCGGGTACTACTCGTGGACTTCTTGGATGTGGTGGACGCACGCGTGCCCTGTGACTGTCGCCCCCCCGACGCCCGCGCCGCGGACGTGCGAGAACCCGTGCCTGCCTTCGAAGCCATGGGGACAGCCTAATGGTCACCCGTCGCTCCAGTCACACGGGCAACACCAGCCCCGGCGTGTGTATCGAATTTGTGACCATCAGCGCGGGCCGACGCTCCGGGGAGTGCGTGTATCGCTCGCGATCAGAAGCCGCGTGCGGTCCCGACCACGGCATCGACGGCCCGCTGATCGCCGCTCATCGACACGTCCACCGGGGCACGCCCGGTCGCGAACAGCAGCAGCTCACCGACGGTGCCGGTCACGGTCACCGGCTCACCCTTTCCGGCGGCGAGGACGGTGTCGCCGTCGGGGGTTGCCAGCGTCACGCGGGCGGGCGCCTTCCGCAGCGTCATCCGGCCCATCGAGGTCAGCGGGGTACGGAGCGCGTGGGACGCGTCGGGCGTCAGTTCGCGGGGCAGCCACGGGCCTGCCGGGTCGGCACCACCCCGAAGAACGTCTTCGTGGTGGATGAACATCTCGCCGAGGTTGACCCACCGGTCGAGCGGCGCGATCGGCGAGTACCACGGCGGCCCGCTCGCGATCTGATCGAGCAGGTTCTGCCAGGGTTCGGTGGCGGTCTTGTCCTGCACCGTTTTCGTGTACCCGGCCAGCGGAGTCACCATGATGCCCACGGCCGCGTCTGGGCGTCGTTCCCGGATCACCAGGTGCGCGGCGAGATCCCGCGACGTCCAGCCCTCGCACAGTGTCGGGGCGTCGGGTCCCACCCGGCTCAGGGTCTCGACAAGGGCGGCGCGTTCGTTCTGTGCCAGGGTCACCCGTGTCAGGGTAGTCGCGCCGACGTGTCAGATCGAGGGCAGCAACAGCGTCTTCCGCAGTGCTGCGACATCGGCGTCGGACAGGCGCAGACCCCTGTGGACGTAGTTGTCGAAGCTGCCGTACTGCTGCGTGGCGGTGTCGAATGCGGCGTCGAGAAGGCCGATGTTGACGCCGTTGATCGCATCGCTGGGCGACGCGTGCCGGAAGGCGTTACTGGCCAGGTAGTCGGCGTTCACCACAGCCCGGTCCACCCCGAGAATGGTGAGCAGCACCGCGGCGAGCCACCCGGTGCGGTCCTTGCCCGCGGTGCAATGGAAGAGCACGGTGCCACCGGAAGCGACGGTCGCCTCAATGTTGAGGAGCGACTCGCGGAAGGCTTCGCGGGCCTGCGGGTCGGTGACAAAGGCGCGGTAAGCATTCGGCAGGTCGATGAGGAAGTTCGGCGGCACCGCACCGAGCACATCGAAGTGGTGCCAGGTGGCTCCGGGCACCGGCTTGTCGGGCTGCAGCGCGATCTCCACCGTGGTCCGCAGGTCGATGATCGACCGCACCTGATGTCGCTCCAGCGCGTTGACTCCCAGCGGCGTGGGTGTCGACAGGTTCGCGCTGCGAATCACCTTGCCGGAGATCCGCATTCCGCTGCGCGTCGTGTAGTTCGTGAAATCCCGGGCATTGAGCACGTCGGGCACACCGACCGCATTCGGTACGGGAATCGTGTGCGACGCCACCGCAGGAGCTGCCGCCGCGGTGACCGTGGTGGCGGCGACCGGTGCGAAGGCGGTGATCGCCGCGACGAGTGTGGTTGCTGCCCGCCGACGCAGTGCGGAGCGCTGGAAGCGGATCACGTTTGTGAGACCTTTCGGACATATGAACACGCGGATGGTGCCGTGCGGCCGTGGCCGGTTGGCCAGAGCGGGGTGAAGCGTAGGTGGTACCGGTGAACAGATGGGGTCGCGACCGATGGGCGTCGCGGTGTCAGGAACCCACGGCCAGCACGGTCGGCACGATCATGGGGCGCCGCCGGTAGGTGTCGGCCACCCAGCGACCGACGGTGCGGCGGATGGCCTGGGCGATGCGGTGGGTGTCGGTGACACCTTCGGCGGCCAGCGCGTCGAGCGCCTGATCGACGAGGTCGGCCGCCTCTTTGAGGGCACCGGGATCGTCGGAGAAGCCACGACCGGACACCTCCGGGCGGCTGACCGGACGCCCGGTGGTGGCGTCGATCGCGATGGTGATCGCGATGAACCCGCCCTCCCCGAGCACCAGGCGTTCCGACAGCGTGGACTCCCCGACATCGCCCACCGACAATCCGTCCACGTACACATGACCCACCGGCACGCGCCCGACGACCTCGGCGCGCCCGTCGAGGAGATCGACGACGACGCCGTCCTCGGCGAGCATCACCCGGTCCGGATGCACCCCGGTGGCGACGGCGAGTGCGGCGTTCGCGCGCAGGTGGCGCCATTCGCCGTGCACCGGCATCGCGTTGCTCGGACGCACCGCGTTGTAGAGGTAGAGCAGTTCACCCGCCGACGCGTGTCCGGAGACGTGCACCTTGGCGCTTTGCTGGGTGATGACGGTGGCGCCACGCTTGGCCAGGCCGTTGACCACGGCGAACACCGAGTTCTCGTTACCCGGGATCAGCGAGGAGGCGAGCACGACGAGGTCGTCGGCGCGGATGTTGATCTGGCGGTGTTCGCCGCGCGCCATCCGCGAGAGCGCCGACAGCGGCTCTCCCTGCGAGCCGGTGGAGATCAGTACGAGACGGTGGTCGGGCAGCGTCGCCGCCGTGTCCATGTCGACCACCACACCGTCGGGCACCTGCAGGTAGCCGAGGTCCTGGGCGATCTGCATGTTGCGGACCATGGACCGGCCCACGAAGGTGACGCGTCGGTTGTGATCGTGTGCGACGTCGATGATCTGCTGGATGCGGTGGACGTGGCTGGCGAAGGAGGCCACGATGACGCGTTGGCGTGCTTTGCCGATCACCTGGTCGAGCACTGCGCCGATCTCCCGCTCGGGGGTGACGAAGCCGGGTACCTCGGCGTTGGTGGAGTCCACCAGGAACAGGTCCACGCCGTCGTCGCCGAGTCTGCTGAACCCGGCGAGGTCGGTGAGGCGACCGTCGAGGGGTAGCTGGTCGAGTTTGATGTCGCCGGTGTGCAGTGCCAGACCGGCCGGGGTGCGGATGGCCACCGCGATGGCGTCCGGGATCGAGTGGTTCACCGCGAAGTACTCGCACTCGAACGGGCCGTGGGTGGTCCGCTCCCCCTCGACAACCTGAATCAGCTTGGGCCGCAGTCGATGTTCCCGGCTTTTCGCCTCCACGAGGGCGAGGGTGAACTTCGATCCGACGACGGGGATGTCGCTGCGCAACCGGAGCAGGAACGGGACCGCCCCGATGTGGTCTTCGTGACCGTGGGTGAGGATCACCGCTTCGACGTCGTCCATCCGGTCCTCGATGTAGCGGAAGTCCGGAAGGATGAGATCGACGCCGGGCTGCGCGTCCTCGGGGAAGAGCACACCGCAGTCGACGATCAGCAGCCGGCCGTCGTATTCGAACACGGTCATGTTGCGACCGATCTCGCCGATCCCGCCGAGCGCCACCACCCGCAGGGCGCCGCGCGGCAGGCGGCGCGGAGTGCCGAGACGGTCGACGGCGGCGTCGGGTGGGATGGACGCGCCCCGCTCCCCGCCGCCGCGGGCGGTTTCGGTGCGCCCGGGGCCACGCGCTTGCGACTGCGCACCCGACGGTCTGTCCTGCTTTTCGTGGCGTCCACGGCGTGAGCGCGGGCGGCCACCCTGTGACGCGGACGGTCCGGCGTTCTCGGCGGGCGCCGGTGTGTCGGAGCGCTGCGCCGCGGGCGGTGCGGTCGCGTCGCCCGATGTCGGCGCAGAAGCCTGCGGTGCAGGTTGCGGCGGGCCGGCCTTGCGCGTCGCGGCGCGGCGGCGCGGGGGCGTCAACGGACCCCCTCGCAGGTGTGGGACCCGGGCGTGGACGTGGAGATGAGGGGTTCCATACCCATCAGGAAAGCACTCCCGCCGCTCGCAGGTCGGCGATCAGGGCCTCGATCTGGGGGCCGGTGGCCGGCACCTGTGGGAGTCGTGGGTCGCCGACCTCGAATCCGAGGATGCGCAGCGACGCCTTCACCATGGTGACTCCGCCGAGCCTGCCCATCGCGTTGACCAGCGGTAACACCGACGCGTTGATGGCGCGGGCGGCGGGCAGGTCGCCCTTGTCCACTGCGATCTGCATGTCGCGGAGGCGGTCGGCCACCAGGTGACCGATCACACTGACGAATCCGGTGGCGCCGATCGAGAGCCACGGCAGGTTGAGTGCGTCTTCGCCGGACAGGTATTCGATGTCGGTGGTGGCGATGATGCCCGCCGCGGAGTGCAGGTCGCCCTTGGCGTCCTTGACCGCGCGGATGCGCGGATGTTCGGCGAGCGCGAGGATCGTCTCGTTGGCGATGGGCACCACCGAACGCGGGGGGATGTCGTAGAGCATGACCGGAAGGGCGGTGGCGTCGGCAACGGCACGGAAGTGCGCGAGGAGTCCGGCCTGTGGCGGCTTGGAGTAGTACGGGGTCACCACGAGCAGTCCGTGGGCGCCGACCTGCTCGGCCGCCTGCGCGAAACGAACACTCTCGGCGGTGTCGTAGCTGCCCGCACCCTGGGTGATGCGGGCCCGGTCACCCACGGCGTCGAGTACGACGCGGAGCAGGTCGAGCTTTTCCGGGACCGTGGTGGTGGGCGATTCACCGGTGGTGCCCGAGACGACGAGGCCGTCGCATCCCTTGCCGACGAGGTGATCTGCCAGTTCGGCGGCCTTGTCGAGGTCGAGGGAGCCGTCGGCGCGGAAGGGGGTCACCATGGCCACCGCATTGGTCCCGAAGGGATGCGAGTGGAACTGCTCGACGCCAGCGTTCATGGTGCTCAAGGCTACCGTGGCGCCGGGAGCGACAGCGAATGACCACGCCGCCCACGCACCACCCACGCTGTCGCGAGCGGGCCACATCGGGCACCGTGGCGCCGGGAGCGACAGCGAATGACCACGCCGCCCACGCACCACCCACGCTGTCGCGAGCGGGCCACATCGGGCACCGTGACGCCGGGAGCGACAGCGAATGACCACGCCGCCCAGGCTCGCCCCCGGCTGGCTCAGCCTTCGAGGACGAACGGCGAGGTGGCCACCTCGGTGCCGTCGGAGAGTGTGCCGATCTCGAAATCCCCGAACACCGTGGGCGCCACGTCCATGAGCTGACGCAGGCATTCGACGGCGAGCTGCCGGATCTCCACGTCGGCGTGCTCGGTGGCACGCATGCCCACGAAGTGACGCCATGCCCGGTAGTTGCCGCTCACCACGATCTTCGTCTCGGTGGCGTTCGGCAGCACCGACCGCGCCGCCTGGCGCGCCTGTTTGCGCCGCAGGATGGCATTGGGGACATCGGCGAACTTGGCCTCGAGGGCGTCGAGTAGCTCGCTGTAGGCCTTGCGACTCGCGTCGGTGGCCTGCGTGAACAGCGCCTCCAACTCGGCGTCACCCCGAATAGCCGGTGGGGCAACCACATTCGAGTCATGCTCGGGCACGAACCGCTGCGACAACTGGGAGTAGGAGAAGTGGCGGTGCCGGATGAGTTCGTGGGTGCACGAGCGTGAGATGCCGGTGATGTAGAAGGTCACCGACGCGTGTTCGAGCAGGGAAAGGTGGCCCACCTCGAGGATGTGCCGCAGGTACCCGGCGTTGGTGGCGGTGCGCGGGTTGGGCTTGTCCCAGCTCTGGTAGCAGGCGCGACCGGCGAATTCGACGAGCGCCTCGCCACCCTCGGCGTCGGTACTCCACGGCACCTCGGGTGGTGCGCTGAACGCAGTTGCGGCCACCATCTGGACCTTCAACGGAACCAACTCGGACATACCGCCTCCTCTCCTGCATCGACCCTGCGACGGGCACGCCCGATTGTCCCTCAGTACCCCGGATTCGCGTGGACGGCCCCGCGCAGTCGGTGACCGTCGGCCTCAGTTCGCCAGCAGTTCCCCGAGCTTGGCGTGGGTATCGGTCCAGCCATGCACCGGCACCGAGGTGATCCCGAGTTCCATCACCGGGCGGTCGTTGCCGCCCTCGTCGAGGCGGTCGCCGAAGAACAGGATGTCGTCGACACCGAGTCCGAGGATCTCCATGAGCCTGCGCGCCCCGTAGGCCTTGTCGATCCCTTTGCGTGTCACGTCGACGGAGGTGGAGCCGCCGCTGCGGACCTCGAGGTCGGGCAGGCGCTCGGCGGCGTAGGCGCGCAGGGCCTCTTTCTTGCGTCCGTCGGGATCCCACGACTGCTTGGCGTCTACCGGCGCGGACTGGCCGAGGGCGGAAAAGGTGATCTGGCTGCCCCGATCCTCCAGGATCGGACCCCACGTCTGCGTCTCCCACAGCCCGAGTTCCTTGGCGCCGGTTTCGAGGGTCACCCACGTGCGGTTCTTCTCGTCGTCGGTGAGGTGTTCGGCGTAGACGGTCTCCCATTCAGCGCCGTTCCACCGCACGTACTGGGTGCCGTTGGTGGGCATCAGGTGCAGATTGGCACGGGCGACCCCGTCGCCGAGCCGATCGAGGACCTGCGCCTGGAACTGTTCGAATCGGCCGCCGGAGATGATGGCGACCAGCCCGCGATCGAGTAGCCGGGTGAAGATCTCGACCATCTCGTCGGCCATCGGGCTCTTCGACGGCGCGAGCGTGTCGTCGAGGTCGAACATGACCAGCCGGTAGTCACGATCGTCATAAGTCACGGTCATGGGTGGCCTTCCTTCAGTTCCGGAGCGCTGCGCCCGTCGGTACGCCGAACACGATTCCGGGGACAGCATGTCATGAAAACAAGGCGTCGACCCAAGCAGCCAACTCCACCGCGAACCCGCCGCGCGTTCCCACCCGCACGGTGTGCAGCCCCAACCAGGTGGCCATGGTCGCCAGATCCGCTGCGAGGCGTCGCGCCACCGTCGGCGCATCACATCCGGGCTCCAGGTGCGCCGAGGGCACCCCGAGGATGCCCGAGCGACGATCGGCCTTCAGGTCCACCCGCGCGACGATCGCGTCGCCGAGGAGGTACGGATGTACGTAGTAGCCGTGAACGCGTTTGTGCTCGGGAACGTAGATCTCGATGCGGTACTGGAAACCGAAGAGCCGCAGCGCACGTGGACGGAAGAAGACGAGCGGATCGAACGGTGAGAGAAGTGCCGATCGGGTCGCGTCGGCGCGGCCGATCCGCTGTGGCACGCGCGCTTGTGCGTGAAGGTAGGCCGGGTCGCGCCACCCCTCGACGGAGACCTGTTGCAGCACACCGGAATCGATGAGATCCAGGAGCGCCGTGCGGGTGTCGGCGGTCTTGAGCCGGTAGTAGTCGGCGAGATCGGCGGCAGTGGCAACGCCCAGTGATGAGGCCGCATGTGCGATGAGTGCGCGGTGGGCGTCGGCACGATCGACGCGACGGTCGGCGACGTCACCGATGACACGGCCGGTCAGGTCGTAGTGCCGCCCGAAGTTCGCGTCGCGGACAGCGGAGAGCTGTCCGGCGGCGAACATCGCCTCGCACAGATGTTTCACGTCGCCGCGATGCCACCAGCCACCGGCGACCCGGGGTCCGCGCTCGATACCGAGGTGGTCCTCGATCGCCCGCGGCGTGGTGGGACCCACCTCGGCGATCACGTCCCGCACGTCGTCGGCCAGGCGGCGATTGCGGGCCATCAGCTCCCGGGTGTGCCGGTAGCGTCCGTCCCGGAACTCGTTCATCCGCCACGTGAACAGCGGCCAGTGATCCACCGGGATCAGGGCGGCCTCGTGCGCCCAGTACTCGACGAGGAGCCTGCGGGCCCGACCGGGGCGCCACGCGGCGCGGTCGAGCAGCGAGTGATCGTAGGCACGCATCCGGCTGAACAGCGGGAGGTAGTGCGCACGGACGGCCACATTCACCGAGTCCATCTGGATCAGACCGGTGCGGTCGATCATTCGCGTCAGGTGGGATTGACCGACGGCACCCGCAGGGCGACGGTCGGCGAATCCCTGGGCGACCAGCGCGATCCGGGTGGCCTGCGCGGCGGAGAGGTCCGACGGCGTCATCGGCGCCGGTTACACGCCCTGCCGTAGCGCCTCGGCGCGCACGTGTCGGCGGTAGTCGACGAATCGGTAGCGCAGTCCCGACGTGGACGACTGCCAGGGTCCCGGTTCGTCGACCTCCCACGCGTACGGGTCGATCTCGGGGGCGAACGCGTCGGCGCCCTCGACGAGCAGATCGATCTCGGTGACCCGCAGGTGGGTGGCCGATCCGATTGCGGCCTCGTAGATCTCGCCGCCGCCGATCACCGCCGCGGCACCGGAGATGCGGTCGAGCGCCTCGATCAGCGAGTGTGCGATCTCGGCGCCGTCGGCGACGTAGTCGGCCGAGCGCGTGATCACCACATTGCGACGCTGGGGCAACGGCCGGAATCTGGCCGGAAGCGACTCCCAGGTCTTGCGGCCCATGACCACGGCGTCGCGACCGGTCAACTCGCGGAAACGTCGCATGTCCTCGGGTACACGCCATGGGATGCCGTTGGCGCGTCCGATGGCGCCGGTGCGGTCCTGCGCCCACAACAGCGTGACG
This sequence comes from Gordonia sp. NPDC003429, assembly GCF_053588575.1. Lineage (NCBI taxonomy): Bacteria > Bacillati > Actinomycetota > Actinomycetes > Mycobacteriales > Gordoniaceae > Gordonia > Gordonia sp. NPDC003429. Next base: position 85,936 of record NZ_JBSFQF010000002.1, on the reverse strand, counting down.
GTGGTGGCCATCAGCGGCCCGCTCGGGTGTCGCGGGAACGGTCGTCGACGACGCGTGCCTTCATATGTGTCACGATACCGCCGGTCCGCGTCGTTTCCGTGCGCACCGTCGCTACGGGCCGGCCTGTGTACCTGCGAGCGACGCGGAGTCGGGCTTGGGTGCGACATCCGGCTCGGGTGCGGTATCCGGCTTGGGTGCGACATCCGGCTTGGGAGCGGTATCCGGCTCGGGTGCGGCATCGGCCTTGGGTGCGACGTCGGGCTCGGGTGCGACGTCGGGCTCGGGTGCGGGCGCGCCCGCCTGCGGCGGTCCGGGTACGGGTTTCGGCCCCGGGTCGGGGTCCTGATTCGCACTCGGCATGCCACCGCCGGTCTCGGGGCCCGTGACGTCCCTGCCGGGTTGCGTCACCGATGGCGTGCCGTCGGCGCGGTGCTGGTCGTCACCACCCCTGCGGCGGGGCGCTCGCGTCCGGCGTGCCCACCAAGGACATCGTGTCCACCGTGGGGAGAGAACGGGCGGACTGGCCGCGACCGCCGGAGCGGTCGACACCAACGCACTGTGCCGCGACACCCACCAGTCGGCGAAACTGAACTCGGGAACGCCGAAGGGACCGCTCACCGGTGTGGTGCCCAGCGGACGGTTGGATGCATCGCCGGTTTTCTGCGCAATGGCGTCGTCGATCCCGGTCGCGATGGCGATCGCCACGGTGATCACATCGCGAAGCGGCGAGAACCGCAACCACTGGGCGCTCACCGGTTCACCCGGGCTGATGTCGCGGCTGTAGCCCATCTCGATCACGGTGCGCAGCGGCATGTCGAGCGCGGTGATCCAACTTGCCGGCAAGATGCCTTGCAGCGGAACGAGGATGGGAACCGTGGTCGCGGGCATCAGGTAGTAGCGCGTGTCTCCGTAGACGCCTTGATCGATGGTGGTGGCAAGGGTGAACGGATCGTAGAACGGGTAGTACCCGTGCTCGTACGCGATACCCAAGACCGCGTTCAGGTCCGCCAGCACGTTGAGCGGATGCGACGGGAAGTCGGAGAAGCCGTCGTACTGGAAGCTGATGTCGATGGTGGAGAGGTGGCAGACGCCGGCCGAGTCGCAGCTGTTGGTCGGCGCGGGCCCGTCCGCGGTGACACCCAGAAAGGGGATCGAGAGGCCGGTGAATCGGGCGAGAATCCCGCCATTGGGGCGATTGACGTCGGCAGCGAGGACGAAGGACACGTCGGGTGCGCCCTGCCAGTCGTTGTACTCGTAATAGTCGATGAGAGACCGCTTCACGATGACGGCGATGCGCGTGCTCTGGGAGTAGCCGAACACGACGGTGGGGCCGGCTTCCGGGGTGCCGAAGGCGAGGTTGCGTGGGCACGACGACCCGTCGGACAGACAAGCGCTGAGATTGGTGGCCCCTACGGCCACTGACTGATCGAAGGTCATGTCGCCGGCGGTGAAGGGTGCGAACTGCTCTGGTGTGTAGACCGCGACCTTGTTCATCTGGCCAGGGTCTATCCCCGTGGCGCCCTGCAGGTAGTTGTGGCTGATGATATCGAGGTATGTGCTGACGAACTCGTCGGTCTGCGCCTGGGGTCCGTAGCCCACGAGTGGACTCCAGGTACCGCCCATGATCAACGCGGTGACCGTCGCCGCGCTGGCCACGACCAGCGAGAAGGTCGACCAGGCGGTGGCGAGCACACCCCCGGCGATCGCCACGGCCGCCGCACCCGCCCGGAGCAGCGTTCCCATAGTCATCACACGACCGATCGGGCCGACCGCACCCAAACCGAGACCTGAACCCGTGCGGGCGCGGAACGCCCCGGTTGTTCCCGCACGGCCCCCTAATTATACAACTCGGCACCATCTCGATACCAGCGGTATCGAGGGTCAGGGCGCAGAATTACGCCGTTCGGACGACGCGATGCCGACCGGCGGCGAAGAGCGGTCGGTCAGACGGCCACGGGTGCCTTGATACCTGGATGCGACCGGTATCCGACGATCTCGATGTCGTCGTACTCGTAGTCGAAGAGCGACGGCCGACCGCGCAGGTTCAGTTCGGGATAGGGGTAGGGGTCGCGCGACAACTGGAGTTCGACTTGCTCGACGTGGTTGTCGTAGATATGGCAGTCACCACCGGTCCACACGAATTCGCCCACGTCGAGTCCGGCCTGCTGGGCCATCATGTGCGTGAGCAGCGCGTAGGAGGCGATGTTGAAGGGAACACCGAGAAACAGATCCGCGCTGCGCTGATAGAGCTGACAGGAGAGTTTGCCATCGGCGACGTAGAACTGGAAGAAGGCGTGGCACGGCGGTAACGCCATCTGCGGGATCTCCCCGACATTCCACGCCGACACGATGTTGCGCCGGGAGTCGGGGTTGGTGCGCAGCAGGTCGAGTGCGGCCGAGATCTGATCGATGTGTTCGCCGGACGGCGTGGGCCAGTTGCGCCACTGCACCCCGTACACCGGACCCAGGTCGCCCTGATCGTCGGCCCATTCGTCCCAGATGCTGACGCCGCGTTCTTGCAGCCAGCGCACGTTCGAGTCGCCGCGCAGGAACCACAGCAGTTCGTAGATGATCGACTTGAGATGCACCTTCTTGGTGGTGATCAGCGGAAAGCCCTGGGCGAGGTCGTAGCGCAGCTGATGACCGAACAGACTGCGCGTGCCGGTTCCGGTGCGGTCGGCCTTGGGGGTGCCGGTGTCGAGGACCAGCCGCAGGAGGTCCTCGTACGGGGTGGGGATCGCCTCGGTCGCCGCGATGTCTCTGATGGCCGTGCTCACGACAGCAAGTCTAGAGCGACGGTCCGCAGCGCCGACCGCGCAACGCCCGCAGGTGAATCAGTGTGGCTGGTGATGCTCAGGAGAAGATCGCCAGACCCTTGCCGAGGAAGTACGCGCCGACCACCAGCAGCGTGACGATCGTGATCGGAGAGATGTTGTCCTCCAACCATTGCCGAAACGATGCGAGCGCCGGGTCCAGGCGTCGTCCTCCGACGATCGCGACGATCAGCGGAACGATCATCCCCAGGCTCGCGAGGATCACGAACACTCCCACCGCCACCCATGCCGACGTTCCGCCCTGGGTGTCCTCGGCGATGCGCGCACCCGCGCCGAGGCTCAGGGGCGTGTTCTTGATGATCGCGACTCCCTCGACCATGCCGAGCCCGAGAACGGTGATCCCCGACATCCCGGAGATCCTGGCGAGAACCTTGGCCTCCTTGGCAAGTTCACCGGGCTTCGGCCGTCCCTTCCAGGCGTAGGCCGCCAAGATGAGGAACCCGACGCCGAGGATCAGCGACACGATGCTGACGCCGTTCTCGGTCTCGACCGGTGCGTCCTCCTCGACGGCGTCGGTGATCACTACCGCGATGCCGGTCAGGATCAGAAGAGTGATACACCACCCGAGGATGAACAATGCGGCCTTGATCCTGCCGTGATCGGAGAGCAGGAACACGATGCTGGTGATGATGGCCAGCGGACTGATCGCCACCGCGATCGCCACGGGAAGAACGTCACCGATGGCGGTCGCGATCACGATCGGCGCTCACTCGCTGCAGCGTGAACGTCGCCTCGTCGACCTGGCACCGGAGCATCTCCCCCTGTCGAATTCGGTCCCGTTCTGGTGGAACAGGTTACATATCTTCCCGAGGGGATGGTCCCATGGCCGATTTCATGCCGCCGGACGTGTCGAGCGAGATGTCACACGTTGACGCGCGATTGGCACGCGATGGGTGTCTCCGACCGGTTGCCGATCTCACCGATCACATGTCCATCAGCTGTGCGGCCACGGTGGCGCCCAACTCCCAGCACGCCTGGAGGTCGGCTTTGGTCGGCTCTTGCGATACCACCACGTCGGCTGCCGCCCTGGTCCAGCCGAGGCCGGTGGTGATCGAATCCAGGGCGCGCTGTGCACCCTCGGTCCCCTGGTTCCCGTGGAAGTACGCCCCGAACGGGTGGCCCTTGGTGGAGTCGAGAATCTGGTAGTAGCTCTGATCGAATGCGTGCTTGAGTGCGCCGGAAATGTATCCGAGGTTGGCCGGGGTACCGAGCACGTAACCGTCGGCGGCGAGAAAATCGCTCGCCGTCACCGACAGTGCCGCACGCCGGAGAACCTCGACGCCGGTGATCTCGGGGTCGGTCGCACCGGACAGCACGGCCTCGAACATCGCCTGGCAGTGCGGCGACGGCGTGTGATGCACGATCAGAAGTTGCGTCACGGGGCCTCGGACCGAGTCTCGTTGTATTGCGCGACAGCACGTTTCATCATCTGACGGGCCCTGGTGCGATCACCGGCGTAGTCGTAGGCACGCGCGATCCGGTAGGTGTTGCGCCAGTCGGTGGGGTCGCTCTCCCACTCCTGCTTCACCTGCGCGAAGAGTTCGTCGGCGGCGTCGCGCTCGATGCGACCCGACGGGCGCCGCGGCAGGGACGACACGTCGAGTTCGCGACCCTCCTCGGCCATGATGCGCGCGAGCCGCTGATGTTCGATGCCGGCGCGCAGCGTCGCCCAGATCATCCAGACACCCAGAAACGGAAGGACCAGAACGCCGATACCCAGACCGATGCCCGCGACGCTGCCGGTGGCGATGAGTTGCACACCGCTGCGTCCCAGCAACACGAAGTAGACACACATCGCGAGCACGAGAAACGCGATCATCCACACGATCGGACGCGAATCGCGCGGCTTGGGCGCACCCGACCGGGCCGCCTGGTTGTCGCGTGGTTCGGGATCTCCGGTCATCGGCTCGTGCCCGACACTCACAGGTCCATGAACGCGTCGAGCCCGACGGTGAGTCCCGGACGGGCGGGGATCGTACGGACGCCCAGCAGCACGCCGGGTGCAAACGAACTCCGATCGAGCGAGTCGTGCCGGATGGTCAGCGTCTCGCCGGTGGTGCCGAGCAACACCTCCTGATGGGCGACGAGACCGGCCAGCCGCACCGAGTGCACGTGCACACCGTCGACGACGGCACCGCGTGCACCCTCGAGTTCCTCGGTGGTGGCATCCGGACTCGGTCCCAACCCGGCTGCCGCGCGGGCCTCCCCGATCAGCGCGGCGGTACGGTAGGCCGTCCCCGACGGCGCATCGGCCTTGTGCGGATGGTGCAGTTCGATCACCTCGACGGATTCGTAGAAGCGCGCGGCCTGCTGCGCGAACCGCATCGACAACACCGCACCGATGGCGAAGTTGGGCGCGATCAGCACGCCGACGCCCGGTGCGTCGGCGAGCCACTCCTGCACCCGCGCGAGCCGCTCGTCGGTGAAACCGGTGGTACCCACGACCGCGTGAATACCGTTGCCGATCAGGAATTCCAGGTTGTCCATGACGACGCTGGGGTGGGTGAAGTCGATGACCACCGCGGTGCCGGTGTCGACGAACCTGCGCGGATCGTCGCCCTTGTCGACGCCGGCGGTGAACACGAGGTCGTCGGCCGCTTCCACGGCGTCGACCATGGCCTGCCCCACCTTGCCGCCACTGCCGAACACACCCACCCGGATCTCGTCACTCATCGGCGCCCTCTTCTCGCATACTCGGTCACAAGTGCGGGTTCGAGTCTAGTGCGCTGGTCGACGCCGACGGACGGCGCGGCAGTGCCGTAGATCGGTGTCGGTATATGGCACCGATCTACGGCACAGACCGCTGGGAACCACATCTCAGTAGAGGGGTGCGTCACCGCGCCGGTGGTCGAAGACCAGTGAGGTGGTGGTCCCGGCCACCTCACGCCGGGAGTTGAGCATCTCGACGAACGTCCGCAGCGATTCTGTGTCGGACGTGGCCACGTGCAGCAGGTAGTCGTCGGTGCCGGCGAGGAAGAACACGTCGATCACCTCGTCGCTGCGGGCGATCTCGCCGACGAAACGCCGGATCTGACCCCGCGCATCCGACTGGAGGCTCACGGCGACCATCGCCCGGAGCGGTCGTCCCACCGCAGCGGGATCCACGTCGGCGAAGAAGCCGCGGATCACCCCCGAATCGACGAGCCGCCGGAGCCGTCCGTGGCAGGTCGACGGCGCGATGCCCACCTTGGCGGCGAGCTCACTGTTGGGCATTCGCGCGTCGGTCTGCAGCAGACGCAGCAACCCACGGTCGGTCTCGTCGAGCACCGCCGTGCGAACATCCTTCGGACTCGCGACCATCACACTCCCCGTTCTCGAACAAACATCAGATTCGATGCCAGCTATCAGAATTATCATCGCACTTGTTGCCCGAAAATCGCACTTACTTCACCATTATGGGTGTTCAACGTCGAGCACTCGACTGCGAGCGCCCACCGCGCCGCCCACATCCACCCCCAGCCCGCCGGCTCGAGCCCGATCCGGCGGTCTGCCACAGCCACACACGTGATTCACCAGGAGAACTGACATGCGTATCGGCATCCCCACCGAGATCAAGAACCACGAATACCGCGTTGCCATCACCCCGGCCGGTGTCGCCGAACTGTCCCGCCGCGGTCACGACGTGATCATTCAGGCCGGCGCGGGCCTCGGCTCGGCGATCGATGACGCCGACTTCAAAGCCGCGGGCGCGCAGATCCTCGACACCGCCGCCGCGGTGTGGGAGCAGGCAGACCTGCTGCTCAAGGTCAAGGAGCCCATCGAGGCCGAATACGGCCTGATGCGCGAAGGCCAGACGCTGTTCACCTATCTGCACCTGGCGGCGAGCCGCCCCTGCACCGACGCGCTGCTGGCGTCGGGGACCACCTCGATCGCCTACGAGACGGTGCGCGCGGCCGACGGCTCGCTGCCGCTGCTCGCGCCGATGAGCGAGGTTGCCGGCCGGCTCGCCCCGCAGGTGGGCGCCTACCACCTGATGCGTTCGGAGGGGGGCCGCGGCACGTTGATGGGCGGGGTCCCCGGCACCGAACCCGCCGACGTCGTCGTGATCGGTGGCGGTGTCAGCGGTGTCAACGCCGCGACGATCGCGATGGGTATGGGCGCCACGGTGACCGTCTTCGATCTCGACATCGCGAAACTGCGCGCCGTCGACGCTCGCTTCGGCGGTCGCGTGCAGACGCGGTACAGCACGACGCTGGCACTATCGGAGGCCATCAAGGGCGCCGATCTGGTGATCGGCGCGGTGCTGGTTCCTGGTGCCAAGGCCCCGGTGCTGGTGCCCAACAGCCTCGTCGCCGAGATGAAGCCGGGTTCGGTGCTCGTCGACATCGCGATCGATCAGGGCGGCTGCTTCGAGGACTCGCACCCCACCACACACGACGACCCCACCTTCACCGTGCACGACAGCGTGTTCTACTGCGTCGCCAACATGCCGGGCACCGTGGCCCGCACATCCACCCAGGCCCTGACCGGAGCCACCCTGCCCTATGTGCTGCAACTTGCCGACAAGGGCTGGGAGACCGCGCTCGCGCAGAACACTGCGCTCGCTCACGGATTGAGCACGCACGCCGGTGAGCTGTACACCCCCGAGGTCGGCGCGGCGCTCGGCATGCCGGTGACCGCGAACCCGTTCGCCGCCAACTGAATCCGACCTGCTCGGTGCGACACACGCCAGCCGGACACCTCGGCGTGTCCGGCTGACGTGCCTGTGCGGTCAGAGTGCTTCGAACCCGTTGGTGGCGACCACCACGCCGAGCACGACGAGCACGGTCCCCACGATCACCGTGTTGTATCTGGTGACCCATGCGTCGATCCTCGCGAGTGCCGGTTCGGCGCGGGAGCCGAGGACCGATGTGGCGATGGTCGGCGCCGCGATCGCGGTACTGCCCACCACGACGAATACCGCGACGGCGACGGCCTGCGCACCGACCGCTGCGGTGGTCTCGGCGATCGTGGTCGCTGCCGACACCGTGATGAGAAGGTTCTTCGGATTCACGGCTGCCAGCGCCAGACCCAGCGCGACCACCCTCGCCGGCCCGATGGTCTCGACGGTCCGATACCAGCCCGGTACGTCGTCGCCACCGGATGAGCGCCAGGCACCGACCAGCTTCTCGACCCCGAGCCCGAGCAGGAGAACTCCGACGCCGACGCCGAGAACTCCCATGACGGGCCCCGATCCGCCGGCCACCGACAACAGGTCGGCAAGCGCGATCACCGCCACGCACACCGCCGTGAGACCGACGAACCACCCGGCCAGGAAGCACCAGCCGACCGATGCGGATCGCTTGATCACCAGCGCCATGCTCACCATCACGAGCGGAGCCGACGCCATCAGCAGGGCGACGGCAACGGGAAGGACTTCGGCCACAGCGTCTCCCACGGCTCGAACCTAGCGTATCGGGTGCAAATCGTGCCGCGATCACCACACGAGGGTGGCCGTCGTCTCCTGTCGGCCGTGACGGAAGCGCCGCTCGGTGAGATCGCCGTGCGCGTCACGTCCGATCCGTAGCACTGTCGATGCCCGGGTGCCGTAGTCGTCGGCGGCGATGTCGATGAACATCGGAGACAGCCGCTCTTCGCGCTCGGTGCCGATTCCGGTGTCGGGCAGCCGGTCGAGAGGAGCAGGTCTCCGGTCGTCGAGCAGACTCAGGTAATCGTCGACGTCGCCGTCGGGACGTTCGAGCAGCGCGGCGAATCGGCGGGAGCCGTCGGTCACCTTGGGCCAGGGACTGTCGAGGATTCCGTTGGAGAGTCCGTGCACGCCGGGCGTCACCTCGCGAGCGATCGGTTCGGGGCGATTCGTCGCCCACCAGACGTCGGTGCCGTCGGCCACCAGCAGGTTCACCGGCGCATAGTCGCCGGCGCGCTCCACGAATCGTTCCACCGCCACGCGGGGTGTGTCCGCGCCGACCAGGAAGTCGACGGGCAGTGTTCCCCGGGACACGGCGCCGGGCATCGGAGTGGGCTCGCCCACGCGTACGTTGGTGACCGCGGCGACCCGCTGCGGCGAGGTGACCGACACCCCCATCCAGGTGCCGCCGGCCGCGAGGTCGCGCCCGCCGATGATCGGCAGGTCGGGCCACCGGTGAATCCCCTTGGTGGCGCGTGCATAGAACTCGTCGCGATTGGCGGCGATCACCAGTGGCCACCGTGGGTCCACGTCGACGGCGAACAGGATCAGGCACACGGGCTCTTTCCCGCCGCTACCGGTCGCCCTGGGCGCTGCCCACGGGCATGTAGTGCGCCAGATTGGACATCCGGCGTTGGGTCCCGGCAACCTCACGCACCGCTTGGGCCACGAGGCTACGATCCAGCGGGGACAGCCGCTTCATCACCAGCACGTCGGACACGTCCTCACCTCGATCGAACTGTGCCACTTGATAACTCAGATGGACACGCTGGAGCACGTCGTACACCTCCACCAGACTCTCGGCTTGCTCGGCGGAGATCATCTCGCTCCCCGCCGCCGCCCGCAGCCTGCCGCGCGTATCCAGATCGGGTGCCCCCACCGCCAGCGCCCCCCAGCGCGCGATGTTCACCAGCGGCGTCAGCGCCTGTGCCTTGATGTCGAAGGTGTCGCCGCGCCGGGTGAACACGTCGCGCATCGAACGCATCCGAGCCTTGGTCGACAATGCCTCCGCGAGAAGCAGATTGAGCGTTCCTCGGTGGTCGCGCAAATCGGCGAACACCTCGGCCACCGCGGAGAGGCCACGATCGCCCCAGATGGGGCGTGCATCGAGCAGCAGCGACGCGAGGATCATGCCCTTGTTCTCCAGGGGCGCACGCAGCCATCGTTCGGCCGCCTCGTGCCACTGGTCGTGGGTGCGGGCGAACAGCGGCATCGAGGCGATCGCGCCGTTGGCGTCCACGCGCATACCCGCGCCCCGTAGCACGTCGTCAACCTCCGCGAAGGCGGTGCGGTAGGCGACGATCTGCGCGTCGGTGACGTCGTTGGCAAACGAGACCGCCGAATCGATGTCGGAACTCAGCACCGGTTCGCGACGCGCGTTGCTGCCCAACGACAGCCAGGTCAGGGCCGCGGGGTCGAGGTCGGTGTGGCGGGCCAGGACGAGTTCGAGCGCGCGGCGTACCACCGCGTCGTTGATCAGCGACGTCATCGTGGTCACCGTGTGCGCCGGCTGTTCGCGGCGCACCACGTCGGCCACCAGGTACGGCACCCGGCGCGCGAGTTCCTGCAGATCGGCGACGGTGCCCGCGTGCGAGATCTGTCGACGCAACGACACGCTCGGCCCGGCCGGTGCGGCGACGAAGTCCAGCGGGGAGACAATCCCGCGGAGCTTCCCGGTGGGATCGACCACGGGCAGAGCGCTCAGATCGTGCTCGAGGATCAGTGTCAACGCATCGCCCGCCGGGCTCTGGGCCGCGATGACCGGGGTGGACGTGTCCACCACGTCGGTGACGCGAATGTCGGTCGAACGCCCCGCCGCCACCACCCGATCACGGATCAAGGTGTCGGTGAGAACGCCGAATGCGCCGTCGCGCAACGGGATCACCAGGTGATCACGATCCTCGTCGGTCATCATGCGGGCGGCCTCGCGTACCGACATGTCGGCACGACCGAGCACCGGCGCGCTGCGGATCAGCCCCGACACCGTACCGTCGGCGGATACGGATGTCTCGCGACGATGCGGCACGGTGAGTTTGTCGGCGAGAAACACGGCACCGGCACGGCCGGCGAAGAGGACCTCGGCGTCCTCGCCCGGGATCAGACACACCACCACGGGACCGATCGCGATCGCACGCGGACCGACCTCGGTGCCGGTCAGGAACGACGAGTATCCGAACAGACCGCCCGGTCCCACAACATCGTCGGCCTCATCCACATCCTCGGGCGAGTTGTACAGCGCCACCTCGCCCGCGATCACCGCGTACACATAGTCTGTCGTGGTGGCGAAGCCGTCGAAAACGACGTCGCCGGAAGCGAACTCGGCCACGCTCGCCCGGCTCAGGAGCGCGGCGAGCCGGGGCTGGTCGATCGCATCGAACGGGGCATGCGCGGACAACACGGTGCGGGCGGTGTCATCGACTCCGTCCGAACGCCCCGCTGCCGTCATCATGCCCTCCCGTCAATCGTCCCCGGCGTCTCGTGGTCGCGCCGTCATCCAGCAATCATATTGGGCCGCACGACAAGCGGTTGGCACAACGCCAACCGGCCCGCCACGCACTCAGTGCGCGACGGGCCGGTGGGTGAGGTGATGATCAGGCGTCGGCGCCGGCCTTGTCGTCGGCCGGTGCGGCCGCATCGTCGTCGACCGGAACGAGGCTGATCTTGCCGCGCTCGTCGATGTCGGCGATCTCCACGCGCAACTTGGAGCCGACGTTCACCACGTCCTCGACCTTGTTGATGCGCTTGCCCTTACCGAGCTTGGAGATGTGCACCAGCCCGTCGCGGCCGGGCAGCAACGAGACGAATGCGCCGAACGCGGTGGTCTTGACCACGGTGCCGAGGAAACGCTCCCCCACCTTGGGCAACTGCGGGTTGGCGATGGCGTTGACGCGGTCGATGGCGGCCTGAGCCGATTCACCGTCGGAGGCGCCGATGAACACGGTGCCGTCGTCCTCGATGGAGATGTTGGCGCCGGTCTCCTCGGTGATGGTGTTGATCGTCTTGCCCTTCGGGCCGATCAGCTCACCGATCTTGTCCATCGGGATCTTGATGGTGGTGATCCGCGGTGCGTACGGGCTCATCTCGTCGGGCTCGTCGATCGCCTCGGCCATCACGTCGAGAATGGTCAACCGGGCGTCCTTGGCCTGGCTCAACGCACCGGCCAGCACCTGGCTGGGAATGCCGTCGAGCTTGGTGTCGAGCTGCAGCGCGGTGACGAAGTCCTTGGTGCCGGCGACCTTGAAGTCCATGTCGCCGAAGGCGTCCTCGGCGCCGAGGATATCGGTGAGCGCCACGTAACGGGTCTCACCGTCGACGGTGTCGGACACCAGTCCCATGGCGATACCGGCGACCGGGGCGCGCAGCGGCACACCGGCGTTGAGCAGCGACATGGTGGACGCGCACACCGAGCCCATCGAGGTGGAACCGTTGGAGCCCAACGCCTCCGACACCTGGCGGATCGCGTACGGGAAGTCCTCGACGCTCGGGATCACCGGCACCAGGGCACGCTCGGCGAGCGCACCGTGGCCGATCTCGCGGCGCTTGGGCGACCCCACTCGACCGGTCTCACCGGTCGAGTACGGCGGGAAGTTGTAGTGGTGCATGTAACGCTTGGAGGTCTCGGGTCCCAGCGAGTCGATCTGCTGGGCCATCTTGACCATGTCGAGGGTGGTGACACCCAGGATCTGGGTCTCGCCGCGCTCGAACAGCGCCGAACCGTGGGCACGGGGGATGACCCCGACCTCGGCCGAGAGCGCACGGATGTCGGTGATGCCGCGCCCGTCGATGCGGAAGTGATCCGACAGGATGCGCTGGCGCACCAGCTTCTTGGTGACCGAGCGGTAGGCCGCGCCGATCTCCTTCTCGCGTCCCTCGAACTGCTCGCCGAGCTTGCCGAGGATCTCGTTCTTGAGTTCGTCGGTCTTCTCGTCGCGCTCCTGCTTGCCCGGGATGGTGAGGATCTGCGCGAGACGCTCGGTGGCCTCGGCGGCGACCGCGTCGTAGGCGTCGGACTCGTAGGGCGGGAACAACGGGAAGGCGGCGGTCTCCTTGGCGGCGGCCGCGGCCAGCGACTTCTGTGCCTCACAGAGGCGGGCGATGAACGGCTTGGCGGCCTCGAGGCCCTCGGCGACGATGGCCTCGGTGGGGGCCTGCGCGCCGCCGGCGATGATGTCGATGACATTGTCGGTGGCCTCGGCCTCGACCATCATGATCGCCACGTCGGCGGTATCACCGCTGCCGGCGACGATCCGGCCGGCCACGACCATGTCGAACACCGCGCCTTCGAGCTGCTCGTTGGTCGGGAACGCCACCCACTGACCGGACTTGTTCTCCTCGGTGGGGATGAGCGCGACACGCACGCCGCCGACGGGGCCGGAGAACGGCAGCCCGGCGAGCTGGGTGGATGCCGACGCCGCGTTGATCGCCACGACGTCGTAGAGATCCTTGGGGTCGAGCGAGAGCACGGTGACGACCACCTGGATCTCGTTGCGCAGACCGTCGACGAAGGACGGGCGCAGCGGGCGGTCGATGAGGCGGCAGGTGAGGATGGCGTCGGTGGAGGGGCGGCCCTCGCGGCGGAAGAACGAGCCGGGAATGCGGCCGGCGGCGTACATCCGCTCCTCGACGTCGACGGTCAGCGGGAAGAAGTCGAAGTGCTCCTTCGGATGCTTGGAGGCAGCCGTGGTCGACAGCAGCATCGTCTCGTCGTCGAGGTAGGCGGTGACCGATCCGGCGGCCTGCAGCGCCAGGCGCCCGGTCTCGAATCGGATGGTGCGGGTGCCGAAGCTGCCGTTGTCGATCACGGCGGTGGCTTCGGTGATGGCGTCGTCGAACTCCTCGGTGTCGAATCCCTGTGCGTCGAGATCGTTCGAGACGTCCGTGGTGGTCACATCTGTCATGTGAGGTGATGGTCCCTTCGTGGCGATCGCCGTCGGTGGCGATCGGTGTTTCATTCGGCTGTGGCCGACCCGCGTCACGGGCACGGAGCCGTGCGGTGATGCGCGCTGATGACCCGCGCGCAGCGGGCGCTGACCGGCAATGGGTCAGGACACGACGTCGGCCGGAGCGATACCTGGGAGAAGACGTCGAACGTGCCGGGCGCACTCGGCGCGCCGCGGAGGCTCAGACGGCCTTCGATCGAAGCGGCCGGAACCTTGTGTTCCGGCGGCCACTACCGAGGACCGATCTGACGTGTCATCACGAACAACGGATCTACCTGTGGCAACGATCCGGACTGAGTTTATCAAACGCCACCGGCCACCTCCGCGAGGCGGAGGTGGCCGGTGGCAGATGTCTGACGAGAGGTCCGCTCAGCGACGCAGGCCGAGGCGCTCGATCAGCGAGCGGTAGCGCTCGATGTCGACCTTGGCGACGTACTTGAGCAGCCGGCGGCGACGGCCGACGAGCAGCAGCAGACCACGACGGCTGTGGTGATCGTGCTTGTGCTCCTTGAGGTGCTCGGTCAAGTCGCTGATGCGCTTGGTGAGCAGCGCCACCTGGGCCTCGGGAGAACCGGTATCGGTCTCGTGCAGGCCGTACTCGGCGAGGATTTCCTTCTTCTCGGTAGCTGTCAAAGCCATGGAGATACTCCTGTTGTGTTTCAGTGCCGCGTCCTTCGTGACCGGCGGCGATCCACCCGGATCTGCCGTGCCGGTTCGGTGCGCCGCCGCGGACTGCAGCAGCACCGACGCTCCAGGGTATCAACCGTGCTGGTCGAGGCCCAAATCGCGTGTCAGCAGTTCGCGCGTCCTCTCCACGTCCCCGGCCATCGCGGTCAGCAGGTCGTCGATCCCGGCGAACTTCTCCATACCCCGGATACGCGCCACGAAGTCGACAGCGACGTGCTGGCCGTACAGGTCGGCGCTGGTGTCGAGGACGAAGGCCTCCACGGTGCGGGTTCGTCCGGAGAACGTCGGGTTGGTCCCCACCGACACCGCTGCCTGATAGCTCTCCCCCGGCTCCACCTGCCCCACCACCGGGCCCGCGCCGAGCACCGTGAACCACGCCGCGTACACACCGTCGGCGGGAATCGCCGCGTACATCGGGGGCGCCACGTTGGCGGTGGGATAGCCGAGTTCGCGGCCGCGGCCGTCACCGCGCACCACCACTCCCTCGACCCGGTGCGGGCGTCCGAGTGCTTCGGCGGCTCGTTCGACGTCGCCGGCGGCCACACAGGAACGGATGTAGGTCGACGAGTAGGTGACGGCGTGTTCGCCGAAGAGTGAGACGGCCGCAACCTCGAATCCGAACCGCTGTCCCAGTTCGGTGAGCTTCGCGACATCCCCGGCGGCCTTCTTGCCGAACGTGAAGTTCGCGCCGACCACCACGTCGGCGGCATGCAGGCTTTCCACGAGCACGTTGTGCGCGAAGTCCTTCGGCGACCGCGACGCCAGCTCGGGGGTGAAGGGCATCACGCAGAAGACGTCGATGCCGAGTTCTTCGGCCAGTTCGGCGCGGCGGGTGAGAGTGGTGAGCTGCGGCGGATGCGTTCCCGGGCGCACCACCTCGGCGGGATGCGGATCGAACGTCATGAGTACCGACGGGATACCGCGTTTCGCCGCGGCCGTGGTGGCGGCGTGGATCAACTGCGCATGTCCGCGGTGCACACCGTCGAACACTCCGATGGTGACCACGCATCTGCCCCAGTCCGCGGGCACGTCCTCCAGACCTCGCCAACGCAACACGCGCACCAGCCTACGGTGGTCGTCACCGCCAAACCAGACTGCCCATGGCGCCGGCGTGCGTGCGTGAACCTCATCCGGCGAGACCGTGAACGCGGGATACCCGTCGAACCAACCGACGGTGGGTGATGCGCAGGCCACCCGACGACAGCCATCGGCCGGGTCGCCGTTGTGGCGGGCCGCACCGATTGCGGGGCTAAGCTCAAACCATGCCCCAGTCACGTGCGGCCGCGTCGTCGACGAGGTCGGGTTCCGGCGAATCAGCGGCGTCCACCGATACGCGTGTCACCGAACTGTCGACCGTCACGCAGGACTACCTGAAGGTCATCTGGACCAGCCAGGAATGGGCAGAGGTCAAGGTCACCACCACGATGCTCGCCGACAAGATGGGCGTGTCCCCGTCGACGGCCTCGGAGGCGATCCGCAAACTCGCCGACCAGGGCCTCGTGTCGCACGAACGCTACGGGGCGGTCACCCTCACCCCGGCCGGGCGCCGCGCCGCCATTCTGATGGTGCGCCGCCACCGGCTGCTCGAGACGTTCCTCGTGCGTGAACTCGGATACGGCTGGGACGAGGTGCACGACGAGGCCGAGGTGCTCGAGCACGCCGTCTCCGACCGCCTGATGGCGCGTCTGGATGCGAAACTCGGCCATCCCGACCGGGATCCGCACGGCGACCCGATTCCCGCGCTCGACGGGTCGGTTCCCACCCCGGACGCCTTCTCGCTCGCCGACCTCGACACCGACGCCAGCGGGACCGTCGCGCGGATCTCCGACACCGACCCGGAGATGCTGCGCTACTTCGACCGGCTGGGGGTGTCGCTGGACTGCGTGGTGCGGGTGGTGGAGAAGCGCCCGTTCGCGGGCACCATCTCGATCTCGGTGAACGAGGGCGCGCCGATCGATCTGGGCGACATCGCCGCCCGCGCGATCTTCCTCGTACACGACCGCTGAGCGGCATCTACGACAGGCGTGCGGTGTCGTAGACGGCGGCAGGCGTACCGGATGCCGTGCGGCGTAACGGATCTATCGCAACGTCGCCGGACGCACCACCATCACCGAACTCGCCCGCCGGCCCTGTTCCCGGACCAGCGCGATGGCCTTTCCGGCCGGGTCGACCACCACGTAGACGCCCGTCATCCCGATCGGTGTCAACCACCGTCCCTGACTGATGGATTCGGCGTCGGCGTCGTCGATGTCGCGGTGCGGGAACGAGATCAGTGCCGCCTCGTCGATGGTCAGGCTGCGTTCGGGATTGTCGGCGAGTTCGGCAAGTGTGCGGGCGTGAGCGAGGGTGAACGGCCCCACCGCGGTGCGCCGCAACGCCGTCAGATGCCCGCCGACATGCAATGCGGCGCCGAGATCACGCGCCAGCGATCGGATGTAGGTCCCGGCCGAACAGTCCACCTCCACGTCGAGATCGAGGTAGCCGTCGACCTGTCGCCGCTCGCCGATGTCGAAGCGCGACACCGTGACCGGACGGGCGGCCAAGTCGAAGTCGGCACCGGTGCGGGCCAACGCATGGGCGCGGCGGCCGTCGACCTTGATCGCGCTGACCCGCGCGGGTACCTGCTCGATGTCGCCGGTGAGCACGGCCACCGCGTCGGTGATCTGCTCGGGTGTCACGTCCGAGACGTCGGTGCGCGAGATCACCTCGCCCATCCGGTCGTCGGTGTCGGTGGCGGCGCCGAGCCGAATCGTTGCGGTGTACGACTTGGTGGTCAGCGACAGCAGGCCGAGCAGCTTGGTGGCCCGTTCGATCCCGATCACGAGCACCCCGGTCGCCATCGGGTCCAGGGTCCCCGCGTGGCCGACCCGACGGGTGTTGAACAGTTTTCGGCAGCGCGACACCACATCGTGACTGGTGATGCCCTCGTCCTTGTCGACGATGACCAGCCCGGCGTTCTCGATCGATGCGTCGGCCATGTCAGCTCACCGCGATCGTGGTGGTGATGAGATTCCGGTCGATCAGCCAGCCGCCGGTGAACTCACGCAGGGGTGCCCCACCGTCGATGACCGACCCGTCGATGAGGATCGTCGAGGTGAACGTGCCCGTGGTGTTCCCGGTCTGTTCGAACGTGATGTGCGCGTCCTCGAATCCCAGCCAGCGCTGCGTCAGCGGAAACCACGCCTTGTAGGTGGCTTCCTTGGCGCAGAACAACAATCGGTCCCAGTGCAGAGTGTTCGGGCGGGTGGCCAGCACGTCGCGTTCGGCCGCGATGCTGGTGTGGGCGAGTACTCCGTCGGGCAGTGCGTCGTGCGGTTCGGCGTCGATGCCCAGCGACCGGACCTGCATCGCGTAGGCCGCGACGGCACCGCGGTAGCCGTCGCAGTGAGTGAGGCTGCCCACGATCTGGTTGGGCCACAACGGCATTCCCCGCTCACCCCGCAGGATGGGCGCGGGTTGGACACCGAGCTGCGAGAGGGCTTGGCGTGCACAGTGTCTGGTGGTGGTGAATTCGCGGCGCCGTTTGTCCACCGCACGCGCGATCAGCGACTCCTCGGCGGGCATCGGGGTGAGTCCGGCCGGGTCGTCGAACAACTCGGCCGCGGCCACACCGGCGGGTAACAGTTTCTCGATCACTGCGGCGACCCCCCGTCGGTGCCGCGTGCGGCGCGTTCGGCACGGCGTTGCGCGACGCGCCGCGCGAACTCCTTGGCCCGTTCCTCGTAATCGGGTGGCAGATGGAATCGCGCCCCGTGCGCGGGCAGGTCGTGCTCGGCGATGCCCGGGTCGGGTGCGATCTGGCGCAGCAGCGGCTCGGGCAGCCCGCGGCGTTTCCATTCGCGGGGGTAGCCCACCGACACCTCCTCGAATCGCACGCCGTCGTACCAGGTGGTCCGCGGGATGTGCAGGTGACCGTAGACGCAGCACGCCGCGTGGAAGCGGGTGTGCCAGTCGGCGGTGAGTTCGCTGCCGCACCACAGTGCGAACTCCGGGTAGAGCAGGGCGTCGGTCGGTTCGCGACGCAGCGGCCAGTGGTTGATAAGGATCGTGGGTTCGGCGGGGTCGATGGCCGCCAGCCGGGCGCGGGTGGCCTCGATGCGGGCACGCCCCCACGCGTCACGCGTGGGATACGGCTCGGGCGAGAGCAGGAACTCGTCGGTGGCCACGACGTTGCGTTCCCGCGCCACCGCCAGCGCCGCGAGTGCCGTGGACGTGCCCGCGGGCCGGAACGTGTAGTCGTAGAGCAGGAACATCGGCACGATCCGCACCGGCGGGGTGCCGTCGCCCGGGTCGAAGAGCGGATAGATGTCCTCCGGTGTCACCACCCCGAGGTCACGGGCGGCCTGCACCAGATAGTCGTAGCGGGCGACGCCGAAGATCTGCAGCGGGTCCTTGGCCGTGGTGTACAGCTCGTGATTGCCCGGCACCCAGATCACGGTGTCGAAGCGGGCACGCAGGCGGCGCAGCGTGTCGACGATGTCGTCGGTGCGTTCGGAGACGTCACCGGCCACGATGAGCCAGTCGCCGGGATCGGTGGGACGGATCTGGTCGATGATGTGCTCGTTGCCACGATGCGCGACGTGCAGATCGCTGATCGCCCACAGAGTTGCCACGAGGATCCATCGTGCCAGAACCGGTTGGACGAACGACGTCCGCCGGTTGGCGATGGTGGTCGGCGCCGACGGCCGTGAGACGATCACGCGGTGATGCCGCAATCCCCCGCCCATGTCGTGCCCGCCCGACGTCCACTCGGCGACCGCGGTCCCTGGTGGGCGCATGTCCTCGTCGGCACCGCGGTCGTTGTCGTGTTCGTCGTCGCCGAAACCGTGATCTCGTACGCCTTGGTGCGCACCTGGAACCCTGGTGTGACCAAATGGATCTCCCTGGCGATCTATACACTCGTCGACTTCACCTACGTGCTGGTGTTGGCGGTGTGGGCGCGTTCTGGCCGGCAGCGTGTGGCCGCCGTCCTGTTCACTGTCGCCGCGATGATTCTGCAACGGGCATTGGTGGCGTCGTGGTACGCGGGCTGGTTGACAGGGGCCTCGGGCGACTTGCCGACGGTCGTGAAGTGGCTGTTGCCGGTGGTGTACTACTCGGCGATCGTCCTCGGGTGGACCATCGCTCGACGACGCACGTGGTTCACTCTTCTGGGCGTGGTGCCTGGCGCGGCGGTGATCGCCGTCGCCGCGTGGATCTCCGGCTACCACTATCCCCACTTCGAAGGCCTTGTGGGCAGCCTGCAGAGTGCGCTGCTGGATGCAGGCCTCGCCGTGGCGGGCATCGTCGTGTTCTGGGCGTGCGACGGTCTGGGATTGCTGGTGCGTCGCAACCGACCCGGAGGTGCCGACCCCGCGGCGATTCAGCCGCCCTACTATGGGCGGCCGTTTCCCCCGGCTCAGCCCTTCCACCAGCGTGACGGGTTCTACGGTCGGCAGTCGTAGACGTCGCGTGGGCCGGCACGCCGCCGGCCGTGGCCGGGCCGCGATCAGGGCGACGACGAGTCGATGCCCACCCGTCGCCACCGCCCGGAGCGGATTCGCCACGCGACGGTGACCATCCGGACCAGCATGAACACCACCAGGCCCGTCCAGATGCCGGCCAGACCCCACCCGAACGCCAGCGACAGCCAGATCAACGGTAGGAATCCGCACACCGCGGCGATCAGGGTGGCGGTGCGCAGGAAGGCGGCGTCGCCGCTGCCGAGTAGCACCCCGTCGAGCGCGAACACCACACCGGCCACCGGCAGCATCGCGACGAAGAACCACCACGGGGTGGCGATCGCGTCGAGCACGTCGGGATCGGTGGTGAACACTCTCGGCAACACCCCGGCGCCGGCCGCGAACAGCAGCGCCATCGCCGACGCCGCGATCACCGACACCACGGTGACGCGGCGGGCCACCGACTGCGCCGACCCGATCGCGCCCGCACCCAGAGCGGCGCCCACCAGGGCCTGCGCGGCGATGGCCACCGAGTCGAGGAACAGTGACATGAACTCCCACAGCTGCAACACGAGCTGGTGGGCGGCCACCGCGGCGACGCCGAACCGTGCGGCCACCGCGGCCGCCGACAGGAAGCAGACCTGGAAGGACAAGCTGCGTACCACCAGATCGCGGGCCATCAGCAACTGTGCGCGGATGATCGCCGGACGCGGCGCCAAGGCGCGACGCCATCCTGGGTTCGACCGCAGGGTTTCGCGGAGCAGCCGACCGCCGAACAGCAGCCCGGTGATCGACTGCCCCACCACGTTCGCGACAGCACTGCCGGGCAGGCCCATCCGCGGGAAGAACCACAGCCCGTGCACCAGCCCCACCAGTAACACAGCACCGATCGACAGCCCGGTGACGACGTAGATAACGGGCCGGCGCGTCTCCTGCACCCCACGCATCCACCCGTTCCCGGCCATCGACACCAGGATCAGTGGTACCCCGAACACCGCGATCCGCATCCACTCGGTGGCGTCGACGGCCACCGCCGCCGCTTGCGGGGTCGCCGACCCCACCATGAGCCTCATCACCCACGGTGCGAGCGGGTAGGCGACCGCGACGATTGCGGTACCCACCCCGAGTGCGATCCACGTGGCCTGCACACCTTCGGCCACCGCGCCCACGCGGTCGCCGGCGCCGAACCGTCGGGCAGATCGGGCGGTGGTGCCGTAGGAGAGGAACGTCAGCTGGGTGCTGATCACCGACAGCACCAGTGCGGCGACGCCGAGGGCGGCGAGTTCGGTGCCGCCGAGTCGCCCGACCACGGCCAGGTCCAACAGCAGGTAGAGCGGCGGCGCGACGAGGACGGCGAGCGCCGAGACGGTGAGCAACGCAATCCGGCGTACGCCGGCATCCACCGACGGGGTGGACGTCGAGGCGCTCAGAGCGACTCCACCAGGCGGGCCACCACCTCGTCGGCGGTGCCGGTGTCGCTGTAACCGGAGGCGTGGCGATGTCCGCCGCCACCGTGGGAGCGGGCGATCGGAACCAGATCGACGATCGATTTCGATCGCAACGACACGGTCCACCGCTTGTCGTCGACCTCTTTGAACACCGCGGCCACCTCGGCGTCGGCGGCGGTGCGTACCAGGTCGATGACGCTCTCGGATTCCTCCCAGCTCATGCCGGCCAGCGCAGTGCGGTCCACCACGGCGTACACGAGGCCTTCCCCGTCGCACGCGTGGGGCAGCAACTGCGCGTTGGCCAGTGCGTCGGCAACCATCCCGAACCACCGGAACGGGTGGGTGTCGAACAGTGCGCGGCTCCACCTGCGGACGTCGACTCCGGTGTCCAGCAGACGCGCCGCCACCCGGAAGGAGTCGGGGCGGGCCCATTTGAACGAGCCGGTGTCCGTGGACAGCCCTGCATACAGGCAGGTCGCAATGTCGGCATCCAGCGGGACGCCGAGGATGTCGAGGACCCGCAGGATGAGCACGGCCGTACAGTCGGCGCCCGGATCGACGTAGTCGAGGTCGGCGAAACCGGTGTTCGACGCGTGATGGTCGACGACGATCGAGGTCTGCGCCGCGTCGAGATGTGGCTGCAGGTCGGCGAGACGTTCCGGGCTCGCCGCATCGACCGCGACCACCGTCGGGTACCCGTTCACCTCCGCGGTGTCGACCAGCAGTTTCGCGCCGGGCAGCGCGTGGAGCGCCGCGGGCAGCTCTTCGGGGCCGGGAAAGGCCACCTCGACGGTGATGCCGAGCCGGTCGAGGGCGATACCGAGGCCCAGTCCGCTGCCGATGGTGTCGGCGTCGGGCCGCACATGGCAGAGGATGGTGACCGCGGACGCCTCCTCGAGTGCCGCGGCCACCTCCCTACTGGAGACGGCGGTCACTCGTCGCTACCGTCCTCGTCGTCCCCGGGCTGGTTCTCCCCGGGCTCCTCGTCCCCGTGCTCATCATCCCCGTCCGACTTGGTGCGGTACGGGTCGGCGTCGCCGGCGGGCCGTGCATCGCGCGCCTGCCGGGCCACCAACTCGTCGCTGGCCCGGGCTCGCGCCACGAGTTCCTCCATGTGCCGCGCCGCGTCGGGCACGGTGTCGAGGACGAAGGTCAGGGTGGGGGTGAACCGGACGCCGGTGCCTGCACCCACCTTCGACCGAAGCACTCCGGTCGCCTTGGCCAGACCCGCGGCGGCGTCATCGAACTTGGGTTCGTCGTCGATGGACTCGCCCATCACCGTGTAGTACACGGTGGCGTCGTGCAGGTCATTGGTGACCCGGGCATCGGTGATCGTGACGTGTGCCAGTCGTGGATCCTTGATGTCGTGGGCGATGGCCGACGCGACGATCGACGAAATCCGCTTCGCCAGTCGCTGCGCGCGTGCGGGATCTGCCATGTCTGTCCTTCCTCGACTACCCGACCACACCGGGCCGGTGGAGAAACGTACTCCCCTTCCGCGCCGTTTGCGGCGACGCGGAAGGGGAGCCGTCTCACTTTCTTCGGTGCGCGTCAGTCGCGCGGCTTCTCCTGCAGCTCGTACGTCTCGATGACGTCATCGACCTTGATGTCGCTATAGGTGAGGGTCAAACCGCATTCGTAGCCTTCGCGAACCTCTGTGACGTCGTCCTTCTCCCGCCGCAGCGAGGAGATGGTGAGGTTCTCTGCGACCACGACGTTGTCGCGCAGCAGACGGGCCTTGGCGTTACGCCGCACGATGCCCGACTGGACGAGGCAACCGGCGAT
Organism: Gordonia sp. NPDC003429; assembly: GCF_053588575.1. Classification (NCBI taxonomy): domain Bacteria; kingdom Bacillati; phylum Actinomycetota; class Actinomycetes; order Mycobacteriales; family Gordoniaceae; genus Gordonia; species Gordonia sp. NPDC003429. The sequence continues at coordinate 63,175 of NZ_JBSFQF010000002.1, read as the reverse complement.
GTTGCCGACCTTCGACGACTTGAAGATGGCCCGGATCTCGGCGCGGCCGAGTTCCACCTCTTCGTAGATCGGCTTGAGCATGCCCTTGAGCGCGCTCTCGATCTCGTCGATGGCCTGGTAGATCACCGAGTAGTACCGGATGTCGACGCCTTCGCGGTTGGCCAGCTCGGTGGCCTTGCCCTCGGCGCGGACGTTGAATCCGATGATGATCGCGTCCGATGCCGCCGCCAGGTTGACGTTGGTCTCGGTGACGCCGCCGACACCGCGGTCGATGACGCGCAACGAGACCTCGTCGCCCATGTCGATGCCGAGCAGCGCCTCTTCGAGGGCCTCGACGGTACCGGCGTTGTCGCCCTTGAGGATCAGGTTCAGCTGGCTGGTTTCCTTCAGCGCCGAATCCAGATCCTCCAGGCTGATCCGCTTGCGGCTGCGAGCGGCCAGCGCGTTGCGCTTGCGCGCATTGCGGCGGTCGGCGATCTGCCGGGCGGTGCGGTCCTCCTCGACGACGAGCAGGTTGTCACCCGCACCGGGCACCGACGTGAAGCCGATGACCTGTACCGGACGCGACGGCAGCGCCTCGGCCACGTCGTCACCGTGTTCGTCGACCATGCGACGCACACGTCCGTACGCGTCGCCGGCCACCACCGAGTCACCGACCCGCAGGGTGCCGCGCTGCACGAGCACGGTGGCCACCGGGCCACGGCCACGGTCGAGGTGCGCCTCGATGGCGACACCCTGGGCGTCCATGTCCGGGTTGGCCCGCAGATCCAGCGACGCATCGGCGGTGAGCAGCACCGCTTCGAGCAGCTGATCGATGTTGGTGCCCTGTTTGGCCGAGATGTCGACGAACATGGCGTCGCCGCCGTACTCCTCGGGGATCAGTCCGTACTCGGTGAGCTGACCGCGGATCTTCGCCGGGTCGGCACCCTCCTTGTCGATCTTGTTGACGGCCACCACGATCGGCACGTCGGCGGCCTGCGCGTGGTTGATCGCCTCCACCGTCTGCGGCATCACGCCGTCGTCGGCGGCAACCACCAGGATCGCGATGTCGGTCGACTTGGCACCGCGGGCACGCATGGCGGTGAACGCCTCGTGACCGGGGGTGTCGATGAAGGTGATGAGCCGATCCTCGCCGTTGAGGTGGGTGTTCACCTGATAGGCACCGATGTGCTGGGTGATGCCGCCGGCCTCGGCCTCGCGGACATTGGCCTTACGGATGGTGTCCAGCAGTCGGGTCTTGCCGTGATCGACGTGACCCATGACGGTCACCACCGGCGGCCGCTGCTCGAGATCGTCCTCGTCGCCCTCGTCCTCACCGTAGGAGAGGTCGAAGCTCTCGAGGAGCTCACGGTCCTCGTCCTCCGGGCTGACCACCTGGACGGTGTAGTTCATCTCCGAACCGAGCAGTTCGAGCGTCTCGTCGTTGACCGATTCGGTCGCGGTCACCATCTCACCGAGGTTGAACAGCGCCTGGACCAGCGATGCCGGGTTGGCGTCGATCTTGTCGGCGAAGTCCGACAGCGAGGCTCCCCGGGCGAGACGGATGATCTCGCCGTTGCCGCGCGGCAGACGGACACCGCCGACCGCCGGTGCCTGCATGTTCTCGTACTCGGCGCGTTTTGCGCGCTTGGACTTGCGGCCCTTGCGGGGCGCGCCACCGGGGCGGCCGAACGCGCCCGCGGCACCGCCGCGCCCACGTCCACCGCCGCCGCCACCACGGCCACGGAAACCGCCGCCGGCGGGAGGTCCGCCGGGAGCACCGGTCCCGGTGCCGCCACCGCGGTAGCCGCCACCGCCGGCACCACGACCGGCGCCGCCGCCGCGGCCGGGACGTCCCGCATCGGGACGCGCCGCGCGGCTGGGCATGGCACCCGGATTGGGCCGGGGCGGCATGTTGCCCGGTGTGGGGCGCGGACCACCCTGACCGCCGCCGGGACGGGGTCCACCCTGACCGGGACGACCCGGCGCACCGGGCCGACCGCCGCCGGGACGAGGACCACCCTGGCCCGGACCGGGACGCGGACCCATCGGTCGCGGAGCCGGCGCGGGAGCCGACGAGTAGGGATTGTTACCCACACGCGGTGCGCGCGGGCCGGGCTTGGGTCCCGGTGCCGCCGGACGCGGTCCGGCGGGGGCCGGTGCCGGGCTCTGCGCTGCGGCGGGCTTGGGCGCCGCGGGCTTCGCGGGAGCCGGTGCCGCAGGAGCGGGAGTCGGTGCCGACGGTGCGGGTGCCGACGCCGCGGCGGCCGGGGTCGGCGCCGGGGCGGGTGTGGACTGTGGTTTGGGTGCCGGACGCGCCGCCGGCCGGGCATCGCCGGGCTTGGGTGCGGCGCCGTTGCCGCGACCGGATGCGCCGGGCTTCGGCGCGGAAGGCCGGGCGGCCTGGTTGCTGGTTGATCCCCCGTCTTTACCGGGGAAGGATTCGCGCAGTCGACGGGCCACGGGGGCCTCTACGGTCGACGACGCCGATTTGACGAACTCGCCTTGTTCCTTGAGACGCTCGAGCACTTGTTTGCTCGTCACGCCGAGTTCTTTGGCCAGTTCATGCACGCGGGCCTTGCCTGCCACTGCTCTCCTCACTTGGAGGCCGAGCGGCTTGCCCGCCACGGCCTCGAATTACGTCCGATACGTGCTCATCGTGGGGACTTCACGGTGTGCTCATGTCTTCTGCTACCTGTTCTGGCCCTTGCGGACCGTTCTCGTCAGTGCCGGCACCGGCATCGGCGTCGAGCACTTCGGTGAGGTCGGACTGATCGACGATCAGGCCGGGTGTCCTCAGTGCCGTCGCGAAGGCCTTGCGCCGCACCGCCGCCGACACACAGTCGGCTCGCGGGTGCAGCCAGGCACCTCGTCCCGGCATGGTCCTCGAGTGATCGACCAGGATTGGTGGCCGGTCACCCTCGCGGGCGACCAACCGGACCAGCTCGTCGATGCCGCCGCGTTTCCGACAGCCGACACACATACGCACCGGACCCTGGCGGAACCGGTCCGTTTCCGGCCGGTCCCCCCGATCACGCCGACCGACGCCGTGCGGCGCAGTCGACGAGTCTCGTTGAACCATCGATCAGTCTAGCGCGCCCGAGCGGCGTGCAGGCAATCGGTGCTCATCGCCGCTCGTCCCGTCGCCCGGCGCCGCCGGTCTCCGACGACCCGCCGTCGGGGTCCACGTCGGACCGGATGTCGATGCGCCATCCGGTCAGTCGGGCGGCGAGGCGGGCATTCTGGCCTTCCTTGCCGATGGCCAGCGACAGCTGGTAGTCGGGTACCACCACCCGCGCGGCCTTGCTCGCGAGGTCGATCACCGAGACCGAGACCACCTTCGCCGGCGACAACGCGTTGCCGACGAACGCCGCGGGGTCGGAGTCGTAGTCGATGATGTCGATCTTCTCCCCCGACAGTTCGCTCATCACGTTGCGCACCCGCTGCCCCATCGGTCCGATGCAGGCGCCCTTCGCGTTGAGTCCGCTCACCCCGGTGTGTACCGCGATCTTCGACCGGTGACCGGCCTCGCGCGCCACCGCCACGATCTCCACCGACCCGTCCTCGATCTCCGGAACCTCCAGTGCGAACAGCTTGCGCACCAGGTTGGGGTGGGTGCGCGACAGGGTGATCTGGGGTCCGCGCGTGCCCCGGGTGACGCCCACCACGTAGCACTTGATGCGGTCGCCATGGCGGTAGCTTTCGCCGGGCACCTGCTCGGCGGGCGGGATGATGCCCTCGGTGCTGTTGGCGTCGCTGCCGATCTGCACGACGACCATCCCGCGCGCGTTGGCGCGGGCGTCCTGCTGCACCACACCGCCGACGATCTCCCCCTCATGGGTGACGAGATCGCCGAAACTCTTCTCGTTCTCGGCGTCGCGGAGACGCTGCAGGATCACCTGACGCGCGGTGGTGGCCGCGATGCGGCCGAAACCCTCGGGGGTGTCGTCGTACTCGTGGACCACGTCGCCGTTCTCGTCGAGTTCCTGCGCCATCACCCGGACGGCACCGGTCTTGCGGTTGACGTCGATGCGCGCGTGCGGGGCGAACCCGTCGGTATGGCGGTAGGCGGTGAGCAGGGCCGTCTCGATCGCGACGATGACGGTGTCGATCGAGATGCCCTTGTCGGCCTCGATCATGCGTAGGGCGTTGATGTCGATGTTCATGGTGTGGAACTCCTATTCACTTGTCGGCTATTCACTTGTCTGCTGATCCATGTGCCGTCACTGTCGGTCGATGCGCTCGGTTCCTCGGTTCGCGGCCGTCGACGTCGGGTCAGGGCGCCGGCTCGGACGCCGCGGCTCGGCGTCGCGCGATCTCGGTGTCGTCGAGGCCGCATCGGCGCAGTTCGGCCTCACCGGGCCGGGAGAAGTCCACGTCGACCACCGCTCGCTCGATCCGGCTCAGGTCGACGGTGGTGACGCCGAGCCGTCCCCGATCGTTGGTGACGATCTCGACCGAGTCGTCGTCGAGTCGTCCCACCCGCCCGGCGAGACGGCGTGGGTGTTCGCCGTCCACGAGCAGAAGCTTCACCTTGCGTCCGGCCACCCGCCGCCAGTGGCGGGGTGCGGTCAGCGGACGGTCGATGCCCGGTGAGGTCACTTCGAGCGTGTAGTCCTCGGGGTCGACGGCGGTGTCCGCGTCGAGCACACCGGACAGGTCGCGGCTGAGGTCGGCGAGGACGTCGAGCGCCGCGCCGCCATCGCGATCGACCATCACGACGATGTCGGTGCCGTCCGGGCCGGAAGCCACCGTGAGATCCTCGAGATCGAATCCGTGGTCGGCGACGAACCGTCCGACGAGGTCGCGGACGGTCTTCTCGTCGACGCTCACAGCACACTCCTCGTCTTCAGTTGTCGGTTCGTCTGCACACGGTGACCGGGTACCAACGTCATGGTAGTCGATTCGATTCCGACCTCGACGCGACACACGCGCGCACGGCGCTCCGAGGAGTCCGACGACACGGACTGGCATCATGTGTCGGGTGACCGTCGCCGACCGAGACCGTTCCCTGACCGTCGACCGTCGCACCGTGTTGCGTGGGGGCGTGGCGCTGGGAGCGGGTGCGGTGCTGGTGGGTGCGGCGGCAGCGTGCGATAGCGGTCCCACGCCGGCGCAGATCACCGCCGGAGCACTGCTGCCACTCGCCCAGTCGGCGCTGGCGGATGCGGAGGCGGCGCGCGCACTGGCACCACGGGTCGCCGACTACGCTGCGGCTCTGCGCGTGGTGGCCGACCAGCGCGCCGACCACGCGACCGAGCTGCGCGCCGAGATCACCCGCCTCGACCAGGACACCGCGGCCCGCATCTCACCGGCCGCGAGCAGCACCACCTCTGCTCCGGCGACCTCGCCCGCACCCGCGCCGACGACCGGCACGCTCGACGAGTTGCGGTCCGCACTGACCGCGGCCGCGCGGACCGCCCACGACACCGCGATCTCCCTCAAGGGGTACTCGGCGGGGTTGTCGGGTTCGGTCGGCGCCTCGGTGACCACGCTGGTGCAGGTGCAACTGGGATGAGCGCCACCACCGACGCCCTCGTCGATGCCGCCGACGCGGAGAACGCGGCGATCTTCACCTACGGCGTGATGACCGCGTTCGTCTCCGCGGCTCGACGTGTCACCGTCGCCGACTACACGGCCGAACACCGGGCGGCCCGGGATGCGGTCGATGCGGCGATCACCGCGGCGGGCGGTACGCCGCCCGAGGCGGCCGCCGGTTACACGCTCGCGGCGCCGATCACCGACTCGGTGTCGGCGGTCAGGGCCGGACTGTCGGCGGAGAACGACTGCGCTGTCGCCTATCGGGTGGTACTCGAGCAGGCCGATTCGGAGGCTGCGCGAAGGCTCGGGGTGGACGGGCTCATCGCGTCGGCGTTGCGGGCGGCGCGCTGGCGTGTCGTACTCCGGGAATCACCGGCGACGGTGGCGTTTCCCGGAAAACCGTAGCAACCGTCGGGCATCGGACCGACACTCGTGGTGACGGCTCACGCTCTCCACCCGAGGAATGGTCATGGACGGTACATCCGACTCGCACGAAGGCGCGCACCAATCCGAACAGCCCGCCACGACAGGGGTCACCATCGAGTTGCTCACCACGGTCGATCTCGGCGCGGAGATCGAGGGCATGGCCGGGCATGAGCTGCGGATGCGGAAAGTGACCATCGAGCCGGGCGGGGTCTTCGGTCCGGTCCACGATCACATCGGCCGCCCCGGAACAGTCTTCGTCCTGCAGGGAACGATCACCGACCACCGCGACGGCCGATCGGTCGAGTACGGTCCCGGCCCCGGCTGGCCCGAAGACCATGCGACGGTGCACTGGCTCGAGAACACCGGAACGATCCCCGCGGTGGAGATCTCGGTCGACATCGTGCGTCGGCCCTGACCGGGCCGCCGCCTACGCGCGCGTCGCGGCGGTGATGGCCTCCACGGCGTCGGCGACGGGAACCTCGGTGCTCTCACCGGTGAAGCGATCACGCAATTCGATCACCCCATTGGCGTATCCGCGCCCCACCACCACCACAACCGGCATGCCGAGCAGTTCGGCGTCCTTGAACTTCACGCCCGGCGACGACTTGCGGTCGTCGAGCAGCACCTCGAGGCCCGCGGCGTCGAGATCCTCGGCGAGTTCGTTGGCGCCGGTGATCGCGGCGTCGTCCTTGTTCGCGATCACCAGGTGCACGTCGAACGGCGCCACCTCGCGCGGCCATCTCAGCCCCTTGTCGTCGTGGCACTGTTCGGCGATCACCGCCACCAGCCGCGACACACCCACACCGTAGGAACCCATCGTGAGACGCACCGGTTTGCCGTTCTCCCCGAGCACGTCCACCTCGAAGGCGTCGGTGTATTTCTGGCCGAGTTGGAAGATGTGTCCGATCTCGATGCCCTTGGCGGAAACCAGCGGTCCCTTGCCGTCCGGCGACGGGTCGCCGTCGAGGATCTGCGCTGCCTCGACGGTGCCGTCGGCGATGAAGTCACGGCCGGCGACGAGTCCCACGACATGCCGGTTGGGTTCGTCGGCGCCGGTGATCCAGGCGGTCCCGTCCACCACACGCGGATCGACGAGGTACCGGACACCGTTGGCCTGCAACGCTTTCGGGCCGATGTACCCCTTCACCAGGAACGGGTTGGCGGCGAAATCGGCGTCGGTGAGCAGTTCCACCTCGGCGGGTTCGAGCGACGCCTCGAGCCTCTTGAAATCCACCTCGCGGTTGCCCGGCACGCCCACACCGAGGAGTTCCCAGTCGCCGCCCGGTGCACGGACCTTGACCATGACGTTCTTGAGGGTGTCCCCGCCGTCGTAGGTGCCGTCGAGGGTCTCGTTGGCCCACGCCACCAGCGTCTCGATCGTGGTGGTGTCGGGGGTCTCGTGGACCCGGGCGGCGGGCAGTCCGTCGAACGGGATCGGTTCGGGTGCCGGCGTGATCACGGCCTCGACGTTGGCCGCATAACCCGACTCGACGCACCGCACGAAGGTGTCCTCGCCGACCTCGCTCTCGGCGAGGAACTCCTCCGAGGCGCTGCCGCCCATCGCGCCCGACGTCGCGGCGACGATCACATAGCTGACCTGTAGCCGCGCGAAGATCTTCTGATAGGCCTCGCGGTGGGCGTTGTAGGAGGCCTTGAGGCCGTCGTCGTCGAGGTCGAAGGAGTAGGAATCCTTCATGACGAATTCGCGGCCGCGCAGGATGCCCGCGCGGGGTCGCTCCTCGTCCCGGTATTTGGTCTGGATCTGGTAGAGCACCACCGGGAGGTCCTTGTACGAGGAGTACTCGCTCTTGACCAGCTGCGCGAAGATCTCCTCGTGCGTCGGCCCGAGCAGCATGTCGGTGCCCTTGCGGTCCTTGATCCGAAAGAGGTTGTCGCCGTACTCGGTCCACCGTGCGGTGGTCTCGTACGGGTCGCGCGGCAGCAGTGCGGGCAGCAGGATCTCCTGGGCCCCGATCGCGTTCATCTCCTCGCGGACGACGTTCTCCACGGCCCGGAACACCCGCAGGCCCAGCGGTAGCCAGCTGTAGACGCCCGGGGCCACCCGGCGCACGTAGCCCGCGCGCACGAGCAGCTTGTGGCTGGGGACCTCGGCATCGGCCGGGTCGTCGCGCAGGGTGCGCAGGAACAGCGTGGACATCCGTGTGATCACGGTTGTCCAGCTTAGTTAAGGTATGCCGGTGCTCGTCATCCTGCCTCCCTCCGAGACCAAGTCCGACGGAGGATCGGGCGCGCCGCTCGACCTCGACGCGTTGTCCTTCACCGAACTCAACCCGGTACGCGAGCGGGTCGCCGACGGGCTCGTCGAACTCGCCGCCGACCTCGACGCCAGCCGCACGGCGCTCGGTCTCGGGCGCACCCAGCTCGCCGAGGTCGACCGCAACGCGGATCTGTGGCTCTCCCCCACCCGGCCGGCGATCGAACGCTACACCGGCGTGCTGTACGACGCGTTCGACCTCGGCTCGCTCACCAGGGCGTCGAAGGCGAAGGTCGCCGACCGCATCGCGATCGGGTCGGCGCTGTTCGGTGTGGTGCGGGCACATGACCCGATTCCCGCCTACCGGTTGTCGGGGGGATCGAAGCTACCCGGAATGCCGACGCTGACGTCGCTGTGGAAGCCGGCGCTGTCGGCAGCGTTGGACGCCGTGGACGACTTCGTGGTGGACCTACGGTCGGGGATCTACCAGCAGCTCGGCCCGGTGTCGGGGGCGGTCACCGCGACGGTGGTGACCGAGGCGCCCGACGGCAGCCGGAAAGTGGTGAGCCACTTCAACAAGCACTACAAGGGCCTCGTCGCACGAGAGCTGGTCCGCACCCGACGCAACGTGCGCGACGTCACTGCGTTGGCGTCAGTGCTCGCCGACGCGGGCCAACGTGTGGAGGTGACGTCCGCAACAGAGGTGACCGTCCTCACCGGTTGAGCGTGCCCACATTTCCGTTGAGCGTGCCCACGTTTCCGTGGCGGATTCAGCCAGTCGACGCAACACCTATGGCTGGTGTTGGGAGGTTAGCAGTTCGGTGAAGGCTTCGGTGGGGGTGCGGAATCCGAGTGCTGCTCGGGGTCGGTTGTTCAGTGCCGCAGCAACGTGGGCCAGGTGTTCACTGGAGTGAACAGACAGATCGGTTCCCTTCGGAAAGTATTGTCGTAGAAGCCCGTTGGTGTTCTCGTTGGTTCCGCGTTGCCATGGTGAGTGCGGGTCACAAAACCACACCTGCAGGTCATGGTCGAGCGCGATATCGGCATGGGCTCCACGCATTTCTGACCCTTGATCCCAGGTGATCGAACGACGCAGATGCGCGGGCAGATCACCGATCCCGATCTTGATCGCATCGCGCAGATCCTCACCGGTACGGGTGGTCGGTAGGTGCAGCAGGATCGTGAATCGGGTGACCCTGTCGACCAACGTGCCGATCTGGGACTGCCCGTCACGGCCGAGGATGCAGTCACCCTCCCAATCACCGGGTACCGCGCGATCGGCGACGGTGGCCGGGCGGTTGGCGATCAGCAACTCCCGCGGCACGATACTGGCCCCGGTGGTGGCCGTCGCCGGCTTACGGGCGGTCCGCCCCGTCCGCAACGACGCCTTGACCTGTGCTTTCATCTCCCCGCGAGGAAACACATACAGTGATTGATAGATCGCTTCATGGCTGATGCGCATGCACTGATCATCCGGGAAATCCTCCACCAACCGGGCACTGATCTGCTGGGGAGACCAATGCTCATCACCGGCGAGCTTGTCCCACACATACGCCCGTAGCGCGGCGTTGACCTCAAGCCTGCGCGCCTTGGGCCGCGCCCGATGTCGCTGGGCCTGCCGCTGAGCATAGGCGGCGCCGTAGCCGCCGCGGGGAGCCTGATTGCGCCGCAACTCGCGGCTGATCGTCGAGGGCTCCCGCCGCAGATCACCCGCAATCTGACGGATCGACAAGCCCGCACTGCGCTTGTTCGCAATCAGATCGCGCTCATCAGCCGACAAATACCGCGACTGCGGGCCACTGCCATGCTCGTCGAGTACTGCCGGCCTGCTCACAACAGGTATCACCCCACCATGTTTGGCCATCAGCTTGCTTCCCAACCGCACCGAGAACCCCGCGTGTCGGGCAGCCTGCCGCGTACTCATCCCCGCCGCCCGCGCCTGCCAGAACTCCCACACCACCACCTCCGGCATCGCCTGCCCCCGCTTCAACCCTCGCATCACACACCCCGTTCACTAGGAGGTGTTGCGACGATCCCTTGAACCCGCCCGTCGAGCGTGCCCAGATCCCCGTCGAGCGTGCCCAGATCCGCGTCGACCGTGCCCAGATCCCCGTCGACCGTGCCCAGATCCCCGTCGACCGTGCCCAACCGGACAGGACTCAACCGAGAACGGGCACGCTCAACCTGGAAGTGGGCACGCTCAACCGGGAACGGGCACGCTCAACCTGGAAGTGGGCACGCTCAACCCGGAAGTGGACACGCTCAACCTGGAAGTGGGCACGCTCAACCCGGAAGTGGGCACGCTCGACGTGGGACGGGGTCCCGATCGACCTAACGGCTCGCCGGCAGCACCGGCTTGGCGCATCGCACCCACTGCGAAACCAGCGCGATGTGGGCGGCCAGCAGCGCCAGCAGCCAGGGGCAGGGATGGCCGCCGACCACGGTCTGCGCCGACCAGTACCCGGCCATCGACACCGGAACTCCGAGGCCGCTGAGCACGCCGGCGGTCCAGCACCAGCAGAACCGCGGGCGGATCAGCGCGACGGTGCCCACAGCGGCTGCCGCGGCGCCGACCGCCACCGCCGCGATCACCAGCCCGGTGCGCACCGGCGCACCGACCCACGCACCGAAGCAGGCGCCGATGAGTACCGTGACGGCCCCGATGATCACCAGCGTCGGGACCCGACCGAAGCGCACCTCGGACAGCACCGACCGTTCGATCTTGCGCAGCGATGCCGCCAGTTCGGCATCGATCTGTTCCATCGACATCGGTCTCTCCCGCCCATCGGTCGTCCGAAGAGTATCGAGCATCACACCAGGACGGCAGGGACTTGATTCCCGGAGGACTGGGGCGAAATACCCAAGTCGAGCGTCACAGCCGACCGAGCAACTCCGCCTTCTTGGTTGCGAACTCCTCGTCGGAGAGGATGCCGCGTTGGTGCAGACCGGCGAGTTGCTCGATGGCCGCGAAGATCCCGTCGGCACCGCCGGACGCCGATGAGGGCTGCTCCGAGACCGGCGCGGGGGACGGTCCGGGCTCGGGAGCCGGCTCGGGCGATGCCTGCGGCGCCGGGGGCGGCACACTGCCGAAGGTCGGCTCCGGCGCCAGATGCCGTGGCGCGGGAGCCGCGACCGGGGTTTGCGCGACGTCCTGCACGCCCAGCTCACGCAGGCTCGACACATCGAAGGTGCCGAACTGACTGGTGAAACTCAGGGTGCCGGGCAGCCCGCCCTGCTGCTGTTGAACCCCGCCGATCTGGTGCTCGCCGGTGTCGAACACGCGGGTCGCGCCGTTGACCTGGATCGCGAGTCGGTGCGTGGCCGGGAACACGGCGTAGCGGCTGTCGTTCTGACCGCCGGACGAGCTCGGCACGCCCAGGTCGGCGGGCCACCAGTTGTTCGGTGCGTTGAACCCGAACTGGGTGGACGGCGCCGCGGGCGGGAACACCGGGGTGGAATCGAGGAGCTGGGACAGTTCGGCGCAGAGCGAGTCGACGCGGGCCTTCAGCGCATTGTCGAACATGTTGCCCACCATCGTCATGCCGCCGCGCATCCACTGGCCCGAACCGCCGAGTTCGGGGATGTTGAACTGCGCCATGGTGCCGCCACCGGAGCGCACCGCGTAGAGCATGGCGAGGACGGCGTCCTGCGAGATGCCATACCGTGCGGCGATGTCGGCGATGGCCTGCTGGGCTTCGGGCGTGACCCCTGCCTCCATGATGTGACTCTCTTCTCGTCGGATTCTGCAATCATCATACGGCGCAACGGAAGAAGTCCGGCATCCACCGAAGACGGCGGGAATCCAGGCGCGCTCAGGCAGGCATGCCGCGCACGCGTGCGGCACGGCGACGGGCCACCGGTGCCCACACCAGTCGCTGCACCCACAGCGTCAGCACACTCGCGACGATCATTCCGCTGATGTTGACCGCGAGTTGCAACGCCGAACCGCGTACCTCGTGCCACTCGGCGAAGGCGGCGGCCAGTCCGATGTTGCCGGCCGCCGGGATGGTGGTCACCGAGATGAACACCCCGGCCAGACCTCCCACCCGCGCCGAGGTGAGCGACAGTATGCCCGCGATGGCCGCGAGCACCGCCACGATGAACGACCACCGGTCCGGGGAGTAGATGAAGGCGGTCTCGGGGTGATGCCGAAGGTCGTCGACATCGGTCCAGCCCACCATCCGGATCACCAGCGCCAGACAAAACGTCACCGCGATGCCCACCAGAAAGCCCGTGAGCAGAGTGACCGACGCCATCCTCAGCAACGCCCGACGCTGCAACACGATCGCTACTCCGATGGCGGAGATGGTGCCGAACTCGGGTCCGAGCACCATGGCGCCCACGGTGAGGATCTGGGAGTCGAGCACGATCGCGATGGCGGCGAGCATCGTCGCGAGAATCATGAAGCTCAGGTAGGTGAAGTTCAGTTCGGAGTCTCCGTACGCCCGCCGCCCCACCTGGGCCCACACCACCGCGTCGGACCCGAATCCGGGTGCGGCGCGTTCAGCCTCCAACGCGCGCCGCGACAGATAGGTCTCGACCTCTTCGGCACGAAGGCTGCCGTGCTCGGCCACGCCGAACCGCCGCAGCGTCATGATGAGTTCGTCGGCAGCTTCCCGCGCGACGTCGACGGTGATGACGTCGCCGATCGGCGTGACCGAGGCGCCCCGCATCACCGCCACCGAACTGACGGCGCGGTCGTCGGCAATGAGTTCGAGCACCGCGGAGGTCAAGCTGGCCGGTACCGACATCTCTATGTGCAGCATCGCTTCCGAGTGTGCCTCGTCGGCAGGTCCGTGGCGATAGGGTCGACGAGAAACCACGCGCGGGACGGGCGGGACAACAGCACATGACCGATGCGATCGGCGCCACGACCGACACCACCGGATTCGACACGATCGTGATCGGTGCCGGGGTCTCCGGACTCACCACCGCACGGCTCCTCGATCGCCTCGGCCGGCGAGTGGTGGTGCTCGAGGCGCGCGATCGCGTGGGTGGTCGCGTGCACACCGTGCGCGCCGACGGACACATCACCGATCACGGCGCCTCGTGGATTCACGGTATCGACGACGCGCCGCTCTACGAGGTCACCGAGGCGATCGGCATGCGTCCGGTGGAGTTCACGGTCGGCAGCTATCAACCCGACGGCCGGCCGATCGCCTACTACGGCCCCGACGGATCGCGCCTCGACGAGGCCTCCGCCGCAGCATTCGCCGCCGACATCCACGCCTTCGATGCGGCATTGTCGAGCGCGGTGGCCGACATGGCGGCAGGGGTGAGCTACGGGTCGGCGGTGCGGGCCACGCTTGCCGACCTGGGCTGGACGGGGGAACGCGCGGCGCGGGTGCAGGAGTTCTGCGCGCACCGCACCGAGGAGCAGTACGGAGTCTGGTTCGACGATCTCGACGCCCACGGCCTCGACGACGACGAGACCCTCGGTGACGAGGTGGTGTTCCCCGACGGCTACGGCCGGCTCCCGGAATTCCTGGCCGACGGACTCGATATTCGGCTCGGGCACAACGTGACCCGGCTGCGGTGGGATGAATCCGGCGTCGAGGTCGCTGCCGGAACGCAGGTGTTCCACGCGAATCGTACGGTGGTGACGCTGCCGGTGGGCGTGCTCAAATCCGAGAACCCCACGATCGACCCACCGCTGCCCGAGCCGGTGGCCGGCGCGCTGGCGCGCCTGGAGATGAACGCCTTCGAGAAGGTGTTCCTGCGGTTTCCGCACAAGTTCTGGGACGACGGTGTGTATGCCGTTCGGCGACAAGGTGATGCGGCACGCTGGTGGCACTCCTGGTACGACCTCACCGCACTGCACGGCGAACCGACACTGCTCACTTTCGCCGCCGGTCCGTGCGCGCGTCGCGTACGCACGTGGAGCGACGCCGAGATCGCCGGCTCGGTGCTCGACGCGCTGCGCGAGATCTACGGCGATGCGGTCTGCGCGCCCACCACGGTGGACGTAACACGTTGGCAGGACGACGAATTCGCCCGCGGCTCCTACGCGTACATGACGGTCGGGTCGACCACCGCCGACCATGATATGCTCGCCACCCCGCTCGGCGGCGGTGCTCTCCATCTCGCCGGGGAGGCCACCTGGACCGACGACCCGGCGACGGTCACCGCCGCCCTGCTCTCCGGACATCGTGCGGCCGAGAACATCGTCGGGCACCCGGTGCCGGTCAGCGCGCTGTGGCGCTGATCGCCGGTTCGCCGATGAAATCGGCGGGGTCGATGGCGCGGGTCATGTTCCAGTAGTCGATGATCCGCCACGGCAGCACCGCCACCACACGTCCGTCGTCGTTGCGGTACCAGTTGGTCATGGCCGGGTGCGTCCACACCATCCGGGCATGCGCGGCATCGACTGCGGCGTTGTACTTTTCGGTCACGTCGTCGCGAACCTCAAAGGCACCGAGTCGATGTCGGGTCATGTGGCGTAACGCATCGGCGATGTAGCCCACCTGACGTTCCAGGATGGTGATGAAACTGCCGCCGTGGCCGAGCGCCGTGTTGGGTCCGGTGAGGATGAACAGGTTGGGAAAGTCGGGGGCGGTGATCCCGAGATAGGTTCGGGCGTCGTGCTCGCCCCACTGCTCCACCGTCGAGCGCCCACTGCGGCCGCGCACCGTCATAGGGTGCAGAAACCGATCGCTGTGAAAACCGGTGGCGAACACCACGATGTCGAAGTCGCGGGCACGTCCGGTCGAATCGATCAGTCCGGTGGGGGTGACCTCGCGCACGGCATGCGGCACGAGTTCCACACCGGGCCGACGCAGCATGGCGTACCACCCGTTGTCGAGCAGCATCCGCTTGCCGAAGGGCGGATAGTGCGGCGTGCAGAGTTCGACGAGATCGTCCCGGTCGCCGAGTTGCTCACGCAGATAACGGAGATAGAACCGGCGGTGCCCCTCGTTGACCGCGTTGATGGACTCGCGCTCAGGCCAGTCCGGATCGACCTGGAGCGTGGGATGCACCTTGTCGTTGAAGATCCAGGACAGTCGTGCCCGGTACCACTCGCGGTATCCGGGCACGTGGTCCATCAGCCAATGCACGTCGTCGCCGACTGGCGAGAAGTAGTCGTCGTTGGGTGCGATCCACTGCGGCGAGCGCTGGAAGACGGTGAGTGAGGCGACGTCGTCGACGATCGCCGGTCCGATCTGCATGGCGCTGGCGCCCGACCCCACGATGGCCACCCGCTTGCCGGTGAGGGCTCCCGGCTCGTCGAGTTCGGCCGGCCACTGAGCCGAATGGAACAGGGGACCGGTGAAGTCGTCGATTCCCGGCAGGTCGGGGATCTTCGGCCGGTTGAGCAGTCCCACCGCGGTGATCAGGATCCGCGACGACAGCGTGCGCCGCTCACCGTCGGGTCCGCGGGCGACGATGGTCCACCGCTGTGCGGCGGCATCGTAGGTGGCCGTCTCCACTTCGGTACCGAAGCGGATGCGCTCGCGGATTCGGTGCGCGTCGGCATAGGAGGCCAGGTAGTCCTGCACCTCATCGCGTTTGCCGAAGTACGTCGACCAGTGATGATCGAAGGAGGAGATCGAGTAGAGGTGACTCGGTGTGTCGACGCCGGCGCCGGGGTACCGGTTCTCCAGCCACGAGCCGCCCACCTCGTCGTTCTTCTCCAGCAGCACGTGGTCGATCCCGGCGGCGGCCAGCCGCACCGACATGAGCATGCCGCCCACCCCCGCGCCGATCACGATCGCATCCATGCCGGCGGGCTCCGCGGCATCGTCCGGCTGGTCCTCGGGCGTGCCCGGCCGCGCTCCGGTCACGATCTCGGTCATCATCGGAGCGAACTCGTGGGGCACGGTCTCACCTGCGGTGAAGTCCATCAGCTCGGTGACGAGGTCTTCGTCGGGCGCAGCGCGCTGCAGGGCACCCCGCTCGTACCACTCGGTGACCGCGTCGACCGTGGCCGCGTAGATCTCCTCCCGCACGTCCGGGGGCAGTCCGCCCGTCTGGTTGTCGTCCATTCCCCGCGCTCGTGACGGTCGATACCGCTCCGACAGCCACCGCCGGTCACCCGTGAGTTCCACCAGCACCGCGATGAGCGTGGGCACGTTACCCGAGCGCACCGCGATTCGCAGCCGTGCGGCGTCGACCGTGGCTCGCTGGTCGCTGGAGGTGACTGAGGTCATGTCGCATGCTAACCACGGTTAGTCCCTGATGGTCAAGGGACGCGGAGTGGTGTCCCTGCACTGTTGACAGTCCCCCGATGCGCGTGCAACTGTGATGCAGATCATGCTAACGGCAGTTAGCACACCTGATATGAGGAGCGGTGATGGAACTCAGCGAGGCGATGCGCTCGACCGGAACTTGTCGCTACTTCAGCGACAAGTATGTCGACGACGAAGTGCTCTACCACGCGTTCGACAACGCGCGTTTCGGCCCGCAGGGCGGTAACCGGCAGCCGGTGCGCTGGGTGGTGGTCCGCGACGACGCGATCAAGCAGCGCCTCGCGGAGCTGTATCTGCCCTACTGGGAGGCCTACTACGCCGCGGTGATCGAGGGCACGAAGGCGGTCGGTGCGGTTCCCACCTCGGTGGCCGCGGCCAACGACTTCGCCCACGCCCTCGGCGAGGTGCCGGTGCTGATCGTCGTCTGCGCCGACGTCGACGGAATCCACCCCACCGATCACGAACTCGGCCGGCTCAGCGTCGTCGGCGGCGCGTCGATCTACCCGACCGTGCAGAACCTCACGCTGGCGTTGCGCGAACAGGGCGTCGCGTCCGCGTTGACCACGCTGCTGTGCGCCGAGGAACCCGCGGTCAAGGAGCTGCTGAACATCCCCGACGGATACATCACCGCAGCGCATGTCGCTGTCGGTTATCCGCGGGAGGGCTTCCCACGCAAGCTGTCTCGCAGCCCGGTGGAACAGATCGCGTTTCTGAACACCTTCGACACCCCGATGTTCGCGTGAGCACTCCGACGGTGCCGCGAGACGTCGCCCTGACCAGTGCGCAAACGTCCATGCTGGGTCGGGCGACCATCGGAGATCAGCTGCGGCGCCTGGCCCGGACCCAGGCCGACAAGCCGGCGATCATCGCCTACGGTCCCGGCGGTTCTCGCCGAGCCACCACCTACGGGGAGCTGAACGCGCAGGCCAACCGGTGTGCCGCGGCGCTCATCGACGCGGGTGTCTCGCGTGGCGACGGGGTTGCCGTGATGAGCCGCAACCGGGTCGAGAGCGTGATCGCGTATTACGGCATTCTCAAGGCGGGTGCGTTCTACTCGGGCATCAGTCCGCTCTTCGGGGAGCGTGAGATCACCCAGCAGCTCGACAATCTCGAGCCTGCCGTGCTCGTGGTCGCCGCCGAACACGCGGCACTCGCGGGACCGATCGCCGAGCGGGCCGGGGCACGCGTCCTCGTCATCGGCGACTCTCCCGACGCGTCGTGGACCTCGTTCGACGCTGCGCTGGCCGCAGCCCCCGACACCGAACCCGACACCGACGTCGACGAGCACGACCTGGCGATGATCGTGTACACGAGTGGCACCGAATCCACGCCCAAGGGCGTGGAGATCGCGCACCGCAACTACCTCATCTCCACCAGCCCGGCGATGATGTGGGGGCTGCGGTGTCTGCCCGACGACGTGTGGCTGTTCGTCATGCCGTTCCACACCATTGCCGGGATCGGGTCGCTCACCTCGCTGACACTGCTGGGCGCCACGCTGGTGCTGCCCGCGTCGGTGGACCCGGGCGAATCCCTCGATGTGATCCGCGACGAGTCCATCTCCGTACTGGCGCAGACCCCCACCTTCTTCATCGCCCTGGCGGGTCACCCCCACTTCGGTCCGGAGACGGTG
Organism: Gordonia sp. NPDC003429; assembly: GCF_053588575.1. Taxonomy (NCBI): domain Bacteria; kingdom Bacillati; phylum Actinomycetota; class Actinomycetes; order Mycobacteriales; family Gordoniaceae; genus Gordonia; species Gordonia sp. NPDC003429. The sequence continues at coordinate 45,198 of NZ_JBSFQF010000002.1, read as the reverse complement.
GGCAGCGTACGACGATGCCTGACCTACGGGGGTCAGGTGTCCCCGTTCGCCGTCGACGCGTGGGCAGACGCCACTCCGTCGTCGGTGTGGGGCACGTACTGGGGGCAGTCCGAACTCACCCAGTTGGGTTCGGTGGGGTGGTTCAAGCGACTCGAAGACGTCCCCGACCAGGATCCGACGTGGATCGGCAAACCGGTCGGCCATCTCGAGGTACGCGTCGTCGACGCCAACGGCGATGAGGCCGAAGAAGGTGAATTATTGTGTCGCACACCGTCGGTGATGCTGGGCTATCACAAGGACCCGGTCCGTACCGCGCTGGTCCTCGACGGCGGTTGGGTGCACACCGGCGACATCGTGCGCATCGACGCCGACGGTAACCTGTTCTTCCGTGACCGCCGCAAGGACATGATCAAGACCGGCGGTTTCAACGTCTCGTCGCAGGAGGTGGAGCGCGTGCTGCAGGGCCACCCCGACGTGCTGCGCGCGGCCGTGGTGGGGATCCGCGACGAGTACTGGTCGGAGGCGGTCACCGCGTTCGTCGTTCCCCGCGACGGTGCCACGGTGACCGACGAGGAACTACGCGAGTTCTGCCGTTGCGATCTGGCCGCCTACAAGGTGCCCAAGGCGGTGCACATCGTCGCCGAACTGCCCACCGACCCGCAGGGCAAGATCCTCAAGCGTGAACTCCGCCGCGTCCACGGGAACTTCTGACCGGCATGGACGAGAGGGCACACCTGTCCGCAGCCGGTGACGCGGCCTCCCCGATCGCACGACCCCGGGCACGCCGCGACGAGATCGTCGCGGCCGCGGCCCGCTACTTCGCCGAGCACGGCTACAGCAACGCGGGCATGCGCGACATCGCCACCGCGGTGGGCATCAGGGGCGCGAGCATGTACAACCACTTCCACTCCAAGGAGGAGATCCTCTACGCCATCGCCCTGCGGATGACCAAGGACCCACAGGAACATCTGCTGGTATTCGACGGCGAGGGCACACCGGCGGAAAAACTGACCGCGCTGGTGGAGATCCATGTGCGTCATCTCGCCGAGCACCGCGTGGAACACCTGGTGGCCCTGCGGGAGATGGCCGCGCTGCTGCCCGAGCACCGGCGTGTGGTGACCGACTACCGCAAGTACTACCAGCGGCGGGTACGCGATGTGATCCATGCCGGTGCCCGCTCGGGGCAGTTCACGGTCCGCGATCCGAACCGGTCGGCGATTGCGGTTCTCGACGTGATGAACGGCATCAGCTGGTGGCTCCGCGACGACCACGACGTCGACCAATTGGTGGCCGACTACGTCGATTTCACCATCGGCGGCATCCTGCACTACTCCGCTGACAGCTGACCGGCCGGCTCGGACGGGCCGGTGTCGGGAGTTCCGCCCGACGGTGACCGGTGGTGGCGGATGGCCGCGAACGATTTGAGCACGATGGCGAGCACCGGCGGCCCGAGGACCATCCCGATCAGTCCGGCCGCGGTGCCGCCGACCATCGTGGCCAGCAGGACCGACATCGGATGCAGTTGCAGCGACGAACCCAACGCCCACGAGGCGACCGCACTCTGGATGGTGCCGTTGGAGACGATGAACGTGATCCCGAGGACGAGTGCCGCGGTGGGCCCGCCCGATCCGAACGCGATCAACACCACGAAGGCGCCGGTCAGCCAGGCCCCCAGGTACGGGATGAACGACATGAAGAAGTAGAGGACGAAGATCGGGATCGCCAGCGGCACACCGAGGATCAGCAGCGGAATCATGAAGATGGGAGCCGTGAGCAGTGCGGTGATGGCGGTGCCGCGGAAGTACCCGCGGATCGATTGGCGCGAGAGTTCGGTGACCGTCTCCACCTCGGTGGCGTCGAGACCGGTGGTGGTGGCCAGCCACGCCGCGAATCGGCTGCCGTCGCGGAGCACGAAGAACAGGAAGAACACCGCGAAGAAGGTGCCCATGATCAGTGAGATCACGCCGTAGAACGTGCTGGTGACCGCGCCCAGTGCGCCCTGGCCCAACTGGGCCGCGTGGCTTTCGAAGGCGAAGCGACCTTGCTCGAGTATGCGGCCGTCCACGTCGAGGTCGGCCGCCCAGTTGACGAACGAGTGCCAACCGATCAGCAGCTGCCGGTAGATCTCGGGCCACTGGTCGATGAATCCCGCCACCACCACCGCGATCACCGCGGCCGCCACCGCGACGGCGAGCAGCAGCGTCATCACGGTGGCCAGCGTCGCCGGGACACCGACGCGCTGCAGCTTCTGCGCCAGGGGTTCGAGGACGAGCCCGACGATCACCGCGATGATGAGCGGAATCAGGATGCCGCTGATCGCGCTGAGGGCCGCCGCCACCACCACGATCAGGGCGATGATGCCCAACAACGACCAACTCGCCAGGCCCGCGCGGCGTAGTGCCGCCGGGCGCTGTTGTGCATCCATCACGTCTCCTCGCTGCGATGCCCCACCGTCACCCGGGACACCCGCCCGCACAGTCAATCACCCGTGCCCTCCGGTCGCCTCTGGTAGGTCTGGGTACACGTCCACTCACACCAGATGCGGAGCACATATGACCGACAACGCCCCCACCCGCGCGATACGGGGGGCCACCGACTCCACCTGGTTCGAACGACTCGCCCGGGCGGGGCACATGGTGAGCGGACTGCTTCATCTGCTGATCGCCTACATCGTGGTGCGGATCGCGTTCGGCGATCCTGGATCCGCCGACCAGTCCGGTGCGTTGTCGATCTTCGCCTCGTCGACCGGCGGGCGGCTCACGCTGTGGCTGGCCGTGGTCGCATTCGTGGCGATGGCCCTGTGGCGCGTCGCCGAGGTGATCGTGGGCCCGCACCCGGCCAACCCGAAACCCGGCGACGATGACGGCGGCTGGCTCGACCGGGCCAAGGCTGGCTCGCTGGCGGTGGTGTACCTCGCGTTCGCGTGGTCGGCGGCGCAGTTCGCGCTGGGTCAGGGAAAGTCCAGCGGGCAGCAGAACGCGGGGGTGAGCGCGCACCTGATGGGATCGACGCCGGGCAAGATGGTGCTGGTGGTGGTGGGACTCGTGGTGGTGGCGGTCGGCGGTTACCACGTCTACAAGGGTGTGACGCGGTCGTTCCTCGACGACCTGATGATCGACGAGAACCCCGGCGTCACCACCACGGGCATCATCGGTTACACGGCCAAGGGCCTCGTGCTCGCCGGTGCGGGCATCCTCGTGGTGGTGGCGGCCGTCACCGCCGATCCGTCCAAGGCCACCGGCATCGACGGCGCGGTGAAAACCGTTGCGGGATGGCCGTTCGGACAGTTCCTGCTTGTGCTCGCCGCAGCGGGGCTCGCCGCCTACGGGGTGTACTGCTTCGTAATGGCGCGCTACGCGCGGATGTGAGGCGTCGGTCGTCGGATCAGTCCGGTGTGGGTACCGACAGGTCGATGACCACCCGCACCTCGTCGGCGACCTTGAGTGCACCCATCATGAGCGAGTACGGCTTGACGCCGAATTCGCGGTGCGAGACCACCGATTCGGCGGTCACGGCCCATCGGCCGTCGTCGGATTCTGCGGTGAACTCGAGATCGTGCGACCGGCTTTGTCCGTCGATGGTGAGTGTTCCTTCGGCGCGGTAGCCGTCGGCGCTCTTGCTGATCGACGTCGACTCGTACGCGATCTCGGGGTACTTGTCGGCGCGCAGCGATTTCAGCGCGTTCGAGCGGGCCACCATCTTCTCCGCGCCGGTCAGCGGGGTCAGTCCGCCTTCGCCGGAGACCACCGCGAGCGAATCGACGACGATGGTGGCGTCGAGGCTGAGGATCTCGTCGCCACGGGAGATGGCGGTGCCCGACCACTGTTTCATCACGATGGTCAGTCGGTGGCCGGTGCGTGCGGCGCGGCCGGTGACACCGGTGTGCAGCGTCACCGAGCCGTCGTCGGCGCCGAAACTCCAGGTGATCTCGCCCATCAGAACTCCTTGCGTGGGGTGTCACCTTTGACGGTAGTCACGTCTGGAAGTAGTCGTCGAGCGTCACCATGGTGAGGTTGCGCTGCCGGATGATCTCGGCGAGTTGCGGATACAGGTGCGTGACCGTCGGATGATTGGCGTGTCCGATGACGACGGCCTGTGCCTTGAGGCACGCGCGGAAACCAGGGGAAGGTCGATCGTCCCCTACTTTCGACACCCTCCCCCAGGAACAACTGGGGGAACGTCCGAAACTAGGGGAAGGTCGCTCGTCCCCTACTTTCGACACCCTCCCCTAGGAACAACTGGGGGAACGTCCGAAACTAGGGGAAGGTCGCTCGTCCCCTACTTTCGACACCCTCCCCTAGGAACAACTGGGGGAAACGCGGAAACTAGGGGAAGGTCGCTCGTCGACCGGGGCCGAGGGGCTGGGAGCGGGGGCCGAGCGGGCCGGACCCGGTCGGGACATTCCAACGGTCGGAACACTCCAAGGAGGTGACGACATGCCAGGTACCGGTGCGGTGCAGATCGCCGTTGCCGTGTGCGCGGTCGCGGCGGCGGTGTGTGCGCTCACCGCCGCGTATGTCTATCTACGCGGAACGGGCGATCCCGTACGAGACGATCGAAACGCCCGGCGCTGGCTCGTGGGCACGGCGGTACTCGGCTTCGCCGCCATCGCACTGCGGTTCATCTCGCTGCTCGTGTGAACTCCCGGTCGCCACCGGTCACAGATACGGGTCCACCCAGGCGCTCACGATCCGCGCGGCGCGGGCCGCCTGGTTCTTGCCGACGAGAAGGTGATCGGCACCCTCGAGCGAGACGAAGCTGCGGGGATGGCGTGCGGTCCGGAAGATGTCGGAGGCGTTCTCGATCCCGACAGTGTTGTCGGTGGGTGAATGCATCACCAGCAGTGGACGTTTGAGCCTGCGGATGCACTCGGTGAGGTCGGTCTCCCGGACATCCTCGATGAAATGTCGCTTGAGCGTGAGCGCCTTGCCGCCGACGAAGAAAGGCGCCTCACCGTCCTCCTCGATGCGCTCGACCAGCGAGTCGTAGCTGTGCTCCACGTGGGCGGGATCGAAGGGCGCCGCGATGCTGGCGACCGCGGTGACCGTCGGGCACTGCCCGGCAGCGGCGATCACGGCCGCGCCACCCCACGAATGGCCGACGAGCAGCCTCACATCGCGACCCGTCGACCGCATGTACTCGACGGCCAGCACGGTGTCGTCGACCTTGTGCGAGAAGGAACCGTCACCCCAGTCGCCGTCGGAGTCGTTGATACCGAGGTTGTCGAACCGCAGCATGCCGATGCCGTCGGCGGCGAGTTGCTTGCACACCCGGCTGGCCGCCGGGCAGTCCTTGCCCAGGGTGAAGCCGTGGGAGAACACGCCCCAGCCACGCAGTTCGGTGTCGGGAAGGTCGATGATGCCGCTGAGTTCCGGGCCCGACCGGCTTGCGAACCGAACGCGTTGCGCCATCTGGAGTCCTCTGCTCGGGTGGATCGCTCAACCGTACGGCCCGCGCGGCATCGTCGCCGACGCCAGCGGCCGCACCGGTGTCGCGAATCACTCGCCCAGTGCGCACACCTCGTCGAAACCCTGGGCGAGACACTCGACCAGAGTGTCGAGGTCGCCGACGGCGGCGTCGTCTACGTCGATTCCCAGACAGCAGTTGTCGACGTAGGACACCAGGGTCACGTTGAACGCCGCGCCGATGGTGGGGCCGAAGGCGTACTGGCGGATGAGCTTGGCGCCGGCGAGGTACAGGGGCACCGGCGAGCCGGGTACATCCGACGCCAGGAAGTCGACGTGTTCGAGCATCGCCCCCACCGCCGCCGACGGCAGCACGTTGAGCGCAGCGGCGATGGGCTCGGCCAACGGGATCGCGGGCTCGAGCCGCCAGCGCTTGATGATCTCGTGAATCCGGACGATGAGCTTCTCCGGATCGGCGATGTCGCAAGGAATCACGATGCGCACCAACGTGATCCGATTACCGCCGAACGCCTCATCGTCCTCGGGACGCAGGCTCATCGGCATGGTGACGCGCAAGCGGTCGACCGGCGAATCGTGGCGGTCGTGATACGCGCGCAGACCCAGCACGATGCCGGCGAGGAAGGCGTCGTTGAGGGTGCTGCCGCTGGTGTGCGCGGCGCCGGTCAGTCCGACGAGCGGCACGTCGAGGGTGGCGAAGTGGCGCCTGGTGCTGCGCTCGGTCATCACCGGCGATGCCGTCCGTCTGATGGGTTCGACGATGCGGGCCACCGACACCGAGGTTCCGGTGACCTCGCGCACCGCCCGCAACGGACCGGCCAGCAGCCGGGCACTGAGCCGCGTCATCGACCACACCGACTCACGCACGAGCGAGGCGGCCGTCGTCGCGTACCAGCCGACGGTCTCGATCACCGACGGCTCGCTCGCCACCTCGAGAGTCTCGGGCACCGCGGCACGTACGGTTCCGGCCCGTTCGAAGTCCATGATCTCCGCGGCGATCCGCACGGCCCCGATCCCGTCGGTCAGCGAATGATGGAACTTCATCACGACGGCGGCCGCGGCGTCCTCCTCGAGGCCCTCGAGGAGCGTGAACTCCCACATCGGCCGCGCCGGATCGAACGCGGTCATCCCGGCCGTGCGTGCCATGTCGAGCACGCCCTCGCGATTGGCGGGGTGGGGGGCGGCGAGGCGACGTACATGCCAGCTGATGTCGAAGTCGGTGTCGTCGACCCAGCGCGGCGGCGCCAGACCGTAATCCGGTACCAGCTTGCGCCGCATCGCCGGCAGCACCCGCGCCGCGCGGTCGACCGTGGCGAGAAATCCGTCCCAGTCGGGAGTCGCGTCGAGCAGCATGACCACGACGACCGTCGATCGCAGGATCGGATTCTGCTCCATACGCCAGGTGAATGTGTCCGTTTGCGTCATCCGCCGCGCGTCATTGCTCACTATTCCGATTGTTCTCCCCGTACCGCCACGTCGCTGACGATTACTCAAGATGGGGTCGTTGGCCTCATCGCGCACACTGCCCGGTGCCGCCCCAATGTGCCAGGCTGGTGCGGTGACGACGACAGATCCGACGCCGGGAGTTCGGCGCGGCACCGTGTACGGGTTCGACGCGCTGATCGTGAACACCGACCATTCCAGCGCGGCGATCTCCCTCTTCGGCGGCCAGGTGCTCTCGTTCCTTCCGGCCGGCAGCGTCCACGACGTGCACTGGGTGTCGCCGTTGGTGGCGGACGCGCCCACCCCGATCCGCGGCGGAATACCGGTGTGCTGGCCCTATTTCGCGCGAGAGGGTCAGACCGGCGACGTCCCGTCGCACGGCTACGCACGCACCGCGCGGTGGAGTTTGGTGGCATCGCGGGTCGCCGCGGACGGCAGCGTCGACCTCGAGTTGGTGCCCGAGGGACTCGACGATCTCGAGTTGCGGTTGCGGATGACCGTGCGGGTGGGTGCCACCCTGGAGCAGGGAGTGCACACGCACAATGCGGGTGGCAGCGCAGCCGTTCTGACGCAGGCCCTGCACAACTATTTTCGCGTGTCCGACGTGACCGGGATTCGCGTGACAGGGTTGGCCGGGCTGACCTATCTGGACAAGTTCGACGAATCGAAAGCCCATGTCCAGCAGGGTGAGTGGGAACTCCCGACCGACCAACCGCGCAGCGACCGACTGTATCCCGATGCGGGTGGCCGCTACCGCATCGAGGATCCCGGTTTCGGGCGGGTCATCGAGGTGACCGGCCGGTCCGCGCGCACGGCGGTGGTGTGGAATCCGGGCGAGCAGGTGGCATCGACCATGGCCGATGTGGGTCCGCACTGGCGCGACTTCGTGTGCGTGGAGACCGCGAACGCCGGCCCTGACGTGGTGGAGATTCCGGCCGGTGCCACGCAGTCGATGTGGCAGACGATCGCGGTGTCGGGGTTGGCGTGAGGGCCACGCACGGTTGATCGGGACTACTCCCCGCGCGTCTGATTCAGATCGATCAACCGCAGGGCATCGCCGAGGCCGATGAAGTCCGCGGCGTTGTACGTGGCAAGCGCGGCGGAGTGTTGGATGGCCGTCGCCGCGATCATCATGTCGATGCGGCGCCGGCGACTTGACTGGCCCGATCTGAGGACGACGCCGGAGATGACCTGGTAGAGCTTCGCTGTTTCTCCGTCGAACGGCACTCCCCCGCCGTAGAGCGCGTCGATTTGCGCGTGTTGCTTTTGCGTGGCGATCACCACGCCGGGCTCGGAGCTGTTGAGCCCTTCGAGGAACTCCGCGTACACGATGGAACTGATCTGGGTGTCGTCATCGTCGGCGAGCGCTGGGCGGGCAGGCAATCCTCTGATGAGGACGTTGGTGTCGAGGTGGACCAGCGTCACCCGACGTCACCCGACGCATCGCGGCCGCGTTCGATGTCGGCCAGTCGTGACTGCACCTGTCTCGCGTCGAGTCCGTTTGCTGACAGCACATCTGCCAACGCGGCCGCCTTGGCGGTGGGAGCCGACCTCGGCCGACTCTTCCTGGTGAGCACCACCCCGGTGTCTCGGCCCTGCCTGGTGACGTTGAACTCGACGCCGTCCTCCTCCACCATCCTGACCAGCTCCGATCCGCGATGGCTCAGCTCTGCTATTCCAATAGTAGACATGCTAGATATATAGCATTGGTGACATCTGTCACGAGCGATACATGACATTTCCGCTTATCGCGGGTCCGACGTGGACGCGAGAGTTGATGTCATGAACGCGACCACAATCAACCCCACGGCGATCAGGGCAACGGCCCTCACCAAGCAGTTTTCCGGGCAGCACGGCCGCACCGTCCGCGCTGTCGACGGCATCGACCTGACGATCAACTCCGGCGAAGTCGTCGCCTTCCTCGGACCCAACGGCGCCGGCAAGACCACCACGCTCGACATGATCCTCGGACTGAGCGACCCCACCAGCGGAAGCGTGGAGGTGTTCGGTCGTCCGGCCACCGAAACCGCGTCGACGGGGCGGGTCTCGGCGGTCACCCAGACCGGGGGGCTGCTACCCGACTACACCGTCGAAGAGACGGTCCGGGTGCTCGCGTCGATCTTCGCCTCGGGCGCTCCCGACCGCGAGATGCCCGATGTGGCCGACGCGATGGCACGCGCCAACATCACCTCGATCGCCGACCGCAAGGTGTCGAAGTGTTCGGGCGGCGAACAACAGCGAGTGAAGTTCGCGCTCGCGTTGCTGCCCGATCCCGATCTGATCGTTCTCGACGAGCCGACCGCCGGGATGGATGTCGAATCGCGCCGCGCATTCTGGGCCGCGATGCGGGCCGACGCGGGCGAGGGCCGCACGGTGCTGTTCGCCACGCACTACCTCGAAGAGGCCAACGACTTCGCGGACCGCATCGTGATGATCGCGCACGGCAAGGTGGTTGCCGATGGTTCGGCCGAGGCGATCCGCGCGCAGTCATCCGGGCGCTCCGTATCGGCCATTGTCGACGACGCCGACCTGCGCCGGCTACGCGTCGCCTTCCCCCACGTCACCGACATCACGCGCCGGGGCGGACGCGCCTACCTCACCTGCGCTGATTCCGACGCCCTTGCGCGTTACCTGCTCACCGACACCGCTGCCCGCGATCTGGAGATCACCTCCCACGATCTCGAGGACGCATTCGTCGCCCTCACCACCGATACACCCGGCACCCGACAGGCATCCGATGCCGTCGCCGCAGTTGAAAGGAACTGAGAACATGGTTGCGATCCCCATCACCGCCGAGCGCAGGCGCGGCCCGTTCACCGGCGGCCCGCTGCGCGGGTTCTCGCCCACCTACGTCGCCACCGACATCCGCCGGGTCATGCGCAACCGTCGCGCGATGATCTTCAGCGTCGCGCTGCCCACGTTGATGTACGTGATCTTCGGTTCCACCCAGGGATATTCGAAGGACATGATCGGTCACGCCAACGTCGCCGCCTACGTGATGGTGCACATGGCCGTGTACGGCGCGATCCTGGTGACCACCACCAACTCCGCGGCCGTGGCGCTCGAGCAGCAGGCCGGTTGGACGCGCACCCTGCGGCTCACCCCGCTCTCGCCGGCCGGGTACGTGACCACCAAAGCGGTTGTGGCACTGACGGTTGCGATTTTGCCGCTGGCGCTGCTCTCGGTGGTGGGCGTGGCGACCGGTGCACGCGCACCCATCGGCATCTGGCTCGCCTCGGTGGTGCTCGGCTGGATCGGTTCGGTGACCTTCGCGGCCTTCGGGTTGGCATTGGGATCGGCGTTCCGCTCCGAGGCCGCGATGCAGGCTGCCGGCGGAATCCTCACCCTGCTGGCCTTCGCGGGAAACGTCTTCGTGCCGCTGAGCGGCGCGATGTTCACCTTCTCCCAGTTCACACCGATGTACGGCGTGAATGCGGTGGCCACCTACCCGCTCACCAACGGGTGGTCGTCGGCCGAGGAGTACGCACCGCTGTGGGTCGGTCTGGTGAACATGGCGGTGTGGCTGGTGATCTTCAGCGTTGCCGCCGCCTACTTCTACCGTCGCAGCACCGATCGTCAGTGAGAGAATCGACACCGTGAGCGAGGACGTCGGCACCCGACCACGCGGCATGAAGGCCTGGCGCGACACGCGCTGGGCCTTCGCGGCCGTGTGGCTGTTCTTCCTCGTCTACCCGCTGATCGCGATCCCGACATCGGATCATTCGGTCGCCGCGAAGGTGTACGGGATCGCGCTGGTGGTGCTCTTCGCCTGTGCGTATGTGGTGTCGTCGGTCTACACGTTGACACCGGTGATGCGCGGTGAACGACCTCGAGTGCCGCTTGCGCTGAGCCTGGTGACCTTCACGGTGATCGCGTTCGCGTCGATCCCGGTCCTCGGATCGCAGTTCTTCGTCTTCGCCCCGTACATCTGCGCCATCACCGTGTTCACGCTGCCGCTGTCGGCCGGGGTGGTGATCGTCTTCGGCCTGCTGTTGGCGATGGTGCTGGTTCCCAGCGCCGTGCCGGGCTGGGAGGTCGACGCGGGGCTGCTGACGGCGGTGGCGATCACCGGTGTCACCCTGCTGATGGTCAAGGTGATCCAGACCCGCGAAATCGCCCGGGATGCCGCGCAACGTGAACAGCGTGAACTGAAGTCGCAGCTCGCGGTGGTGGCCGAGCGGGAGAGAGTGGCCCGCGACGTGCATGACATCCTGGGCCACTCCTTGACGGTGCTGACGCTGAAATCCGAACTCGCAGCACGCCTTGTCGACCTCGACCCCGATCGCGCCAAGGCGGAGATGACCGAGATCAACGAGATCTCGCGGCGCGCGCTCGCCGAAGTGCGGGCCACCGTGGGCGATCTGCGCTCGCCGGACTTGCGCACAGAACTTGCCACGGCACGAACTGCGCTGCGCGCCGCGGAGATCGACGCGGATCTGCCAGAGATGAACAGTGACGAAGCAAGCGACCCGACGTTGGCATGGGTGCTGCGTGAGGCGGTGACCAACGTGGTGCGCCACAGCGATGCGACGCGTTGCCGTGTGCAGATCGACGGAAACTCCTTGTCCGTCAGCGACAACGGGAAAGGAATCGACGGGTCGACGTTCGGCAACGGCCTGACCGGGCTCGCCGCGCGGGTGTCGGATGCCGGCGGTGTGCTCGACGTTGGTACGGGCGAGGGCGGCGGAACGATCGTGAAGGTCAGGATGCGGTGAAGGCTGGGTTGGGGTGAACGAGATCCGGTTGCTGCTCGCCGATGATCAGGCATTGGTGCGCGGGGCGTTGGCGGCACTGCTCGATCTCGAACCCGACATCAGGGTGGTCGCCCAGGTGGGTCGTGGGGACGATGTGGTGGATGCGGTGCGCGCCAACAACGTCGACGTGTGTCTGCTCGACATCGAGATGCCCGGGATGACGGGTATCGAAGCTGCCGCTGCGGTGCGGGCTCAGACACCCGGGGTGCGTTCGCTGATCGTCACGACGTTCGGCAGGCCCGGTTACCTGCGCCGGGCGGTCGACGCCGGCGCATCGGGCTTCGTCGTCAAGGACACACCCGCCTCGCAACTTGCCGACGCCGTCCGTCGTGTGCACGCCGGGTTGCGGGTGATCGACCCGACGCTGGCCGCCGAGAGCCTGACCGCGGGTGACAGCCCCCTCACCGAACGCGAAACCGAGGTGTTGCGTGCAGCTTTGGGTGGTGCGACGGTGGCCGCGATCGCGCAGCAGGTTCATCTGTCGCCCGGGACCGTGCGCAACTATCTGTCGTCGGCGATGGGCAAGACGGGAACCGGAACGCGAGCGCAGGCCGCGCAGGCGGCACGCGAACGCGGATGGTTGTGAGGGCGGGACCCGGACACTTCCGAGCGGTCACCCCAGGCGCACCACGCCCCCCGGGCGCAACTGCGCCACCTCGCCACGACACTCCACCTCGATGGGCGGTTGCGATCCCGGGGCAGCGGTCACCCGGACTTCGCGACCGCTGACCCGAAGCCGCAGCCGGTGCCCGCGATAGGAGATCGCGACCTCAAGTGCACCGAGGGAGTCCGGCCAGTACGGCCGCAGGATCAGGCGATTGCCGCGGGTCTCGAGGCCGGTGAAACAGCGCTGCAGCAGATCGACGCTGCCCGCCATCGCCGCCAGGTGAATGCCCTCCTGGGTGGTGCCGCCCTGAATGTCCTCGACATCCGAACGCAGCACGTCGTCGAAGAACTCCATGGACTCGGGGCGGCTCAGTCGTGCGAGCACGCCGGAGTGCACCAGCCTGCTCAGCGTCGAGCCATGCGAGGTCCGCGCCATGTAATAGTCGACGGTGCGGCCGATGGTGTCGTCGTCGAGTTCATATCCCATCCGCCCGAACAGATCTCGAAGTTCGCTGTCGGACAGGACATAGAAGAGCATGAGGACGTCCGCCTGCTTGGACGCCCGATAGGCGTTGACGTCGTCACCCTCGGCCTCCAGGATGCGGTCGAGGCGGGCGACGCTGCCGTACTTCGCGCGGTAGCCGTCCCAATCGAGTTCTGCCAGCGCCTCATAGCCCTCGAACTGGCTGATGACGTCGTCGTGGAACGGCACGTACATGCGCCTGGTGATGTCCTGCCACCGGGCCGTTTCCTGGACATGCAGGCTCAGCCGCTGGGTGAGTTCGGCGCGCACCTGCAACGGGAGCACGGTGAGCACCTCCTCGGCGCGGCGCATCACCCAGACCGCCATGACGTTGGTGTAGGCGTTGTTGTCCACGCCGTCGTAGGGATGATCCGGGTAGCCGCCGTGGAACTCATCGGGGCCGATCACCCCGCGGATCACATACCGGCCTCGGGCCTCCTCGAAAGTGGCGAGACTGGCGTAGTAGCGCGCGATCTCGATGAGCATCTCGGCGCCGTAGTCGACGAGGAACTCGAGGTCGCCGGTCACCTGGTAGTACTGCCACACGTTGTAGGCCACAGCGATTCCGATGTGGATCTGCCTCGCACTGGGATCGGGATTCCACCGGCCCGAGTCCGGGTTGAGGTGCAGCTGTTGACTTTCCTCACGGCCGTCGCTGCCCGACTGCCACGGGAACATGGCCCCCTTGTGTCCGGCTGCGGTCGCCGATGCCTGCGCTTGCGCCATCCGCAGAAAGCGATACCGCAGCAGCGACCGGGTCAGCGTGGGCAGGCGGAGATTCAGCACCGGGAACACAAACAGTTCGTCCCAGAAGATGTGTCCGCGGTAGGCCTCCCCGTTCAAGCCGCGCGCCGGCACCCCGACGTCGAGCTCACTTGTGTTGGGCGACAACGTCTGCAACACGTGCATCAGATGGAACCGGACGATGCGCAGCACGTCGGCACGGCCCTCGAAGGCGATGTCGAACCGATCCCACAGGGTGCCCCACCGCAGAACGTGCCCGTCGAGGAGTTCGTCGAACCGAGGAAGCCGGCCCAGCCATCGCTCGGCTTCGTCGAGGGGTTCGGAGATCGCGGGGTCGCGCCCGGTGAACACCGTGACCAGCTTCTCCAGGGTGACCGGTTCGTCGCTGACGGCATCCACGGAGATGTCGTGTCCGATGCGGTCCCCGTCACCGTCGGTCTCGTGTACCGGACTGTATCGGCCGATGGAGGTGTCATGGTTGTGCCACACAGTGTTTCGTGCCGCCATCGCCACGGTCACCCGCGACTGGTTGGTCTGCACCGACAGCGCCGCGGAGTCCTCGGACAGTTCGGTGGCGGCGACCGGTTGGAGGTGGGTGCCCGCCAGGTCGCGGTAGCGAGGGACCAGCGAGTTGGTCACGGCGCCGTCGAGCAGCGACCGGAACTCCACCCGGCCCGACCATCCGCGCGGCACCAGAGTGACCTCGAGCGCGCACACGTGCGGGAGATGCATTGCGACGAAACGTCGTTCGGAGACATCGGTGATCCGGCCGGAGGCGTCGCGGAAGGAGAACCGTCGGGTGAGGATGGCGCGGCGCACGTCGAGGACCTGGCGGTAGTCGATCAGGTCGGCGCGGTCGATGTCGAACCAGTCGCCGCCGTCGACGCGGAACGTCAGCGACAGCCAGTTCGGCAGATTCACCATGCTCTCGTTGTCGATGGTACGGCCGTCGATCCGGTCCTCGAGCCGGTTGAAGATGCCGACCGCGTAGGTACCCGGATAGTGCACGTCGCCGGCCCGCGCGTCGGGCGAGGCGCCGCGGGTACAGAACACCCCGTTCCCGGTGCTGCACAACGCCTCTCGTAACAGCTGCGTGTCCGGATCGTAGCTGTCGTACACCATCGCCCAGGGGCTGTCGGGCGTAGCGACGGCTTCGGGTGCCGACCCCAGGAGGTCGGCCAGCCGTTGGAGTAGTTCGCGGACGTCGTCGGGATCGGCGACGGAGAACTCTGCGGCCGACCGGCGTTCACCGTCGGGTTGTCGCACGACGATGCCGATCGAGTCGCGGGGCAGTGCGTCGAAGGCGAACTCGTCGGCGAGGGCGTCGCCGACGTAGATCGGCAGGGTGGTAGTGCCGTCGCCGAGGAGTTCGAGCAGCCGATCGAGTGCGCGACCTCGATTCCAGCCGGCGTCGGCGTCCGCGTCGGCGGATGGTTGTTGTGCTCCGTCAGGTCCGTGGAGTTGCCGGCCGTCCCGGCCCGCGTACCAGATGCCGTCGACGTTGACCCGCGCCCGCAGGTCGTCGACGTCTCGGCTGCTGATCACCACCACCGGGCACGAGGCGGCCACCCGCTCGATCTGTTCGGCCGCGCCCTCGACGAGTCCTTCCGCGGCTGCGTCGGTGGCGTTGCTGGCCGAGGGCGCGATGGTGCCGCCGTAATCCAAAACCACCACCGGCGTGCGGTCACGGACCCTTGCGGTCAGCTGGTAGCGGGAGGTGAGCGCCTCCGGAATCTGCGACACCCGAGCGAAGCCCGAGCGGACGTCGATCCGGGCGGGGCTGTCGACCACCACGTCCACGTCGCGATGCTGCGAGGTGGTGGCGCCGATCGCGATCACCAGATCGAACCCCGCACGGGCGCCCACGCCTACCCCTCGCTCGGTGGTATCGATCACCACGGTGCGCGCCGGCGGCACACCGAGGCGGTGCGCGGTGTCGAGGAGCGGATCGACGATGTCTGCTGCGGGTTCGTTCGGTTCGACCACGACGACGTCGACGGCGATACCCGCGCCGCGCAGGCGCCGGGACAGTTCGGCGACCGACGGATCGGACGACAGCGGGTCACCCCCCGATTCATCGCCGACGAGGCGGTCGAGTTCGAAGATCACCGCGTCGTGGCGGCGGACGTCGATCTCCGCGACCGTCGCTGTTGCGAGCCGAGTGTCCATGTCGCCGTCTCCGTTGATCGATCGCCCTGGATAGCCCGACCCTATCGACATCTCGGCGACCGCATAGCGGCCTCGGCGAGATTGCGGATCGCGAATCGTCCGGTCACCCGACAGCCGCGGCGTGGGTCGTCGGAGGATAATCAACCGTGCCCGAACCGCGTCACCGAAAGAAGCATGCCGTGCGTATCCAGGGCCTGTTGTGGGCCTTCTCCGCGGTGGCGAGCGCCGCGCTCGTCGCCACGATCTCCACCGAACCGGCACAGGCGGCACCTCCGCCCGCCTCGTCGGTACTCGCCGATCTGAATTCCCTGCCGGTGAAGGGCCGCGCCCCGATGACCGGCTACAGCCGCGCCCAGTTCGGCCAGGCATGGTCGGACGACGTGGCGGTTGCCCAGGGACACAACGGATGCGACACCCGCAACGACATCCTCCGGCGTGATCTCACCGCGATCACACTGAAACCGGGCACCGACGGCTGCGTCGTCGCCTCGGGCACGCTCACCGATCCGTACACCGCAACGGTCATCCCGTTCGTACGGGGCCCGCAGTCGAGAGACGTCGAGATCGATCACGTCGTGGCCCTGGGCGACGCCTGGCAGAAGGGCGCTCAGCAGTGGTCGCCGGACACACGGCGCGATTTCGCCAACGACCCGCGAAACCTGCTGGCCGTCTCGGGACCGGCGAACCAGCAGAAGGGCGACGGCGACGCCGCCACCTGGCTGCCGCCGAACAAGTCCTTCCGGTGCACCTACGTGTCGACGCAGGTCGAGGTGAAGAAGACCTACGGCCTGTGGGTGACAGCGGCCGAGAAGCAGGCCATGCAACGCGTGCTGTCGTCGTGCGCCCATCCTGACCCCACGCCGCCGACGACGACCACGCCCCCGGCCACCGCACCCCCGGCCACACCTCAGTCGCCGGGCGGGACCTACTACGCCAACTGCAGTCAGGCCCGCGCTGCCGGTGCCGCACCGATCTACGCCGGACAGCCGGGATACCGGCCCGGTCTCGACCGCGACGGCGACGGCGTCGCCTGCGAGTAGCCCGGCACGTTGTGCGCACGGCCGCGGGTCATTCGCGGCACGGAGTCGCCACCATGTCACCGCCGAGAGGGATCTCGGGTTCGGTGATGCGGGCGCCGCTGCGGGCCGCCCCGATGCCCGCGGCCACCACCAGAGCGATACCCGCCACCGAGGCGGGACCCGGAATCTGGTGCAGGATGAGCAGTCCGATCAGGACCGCGAAGGCTGGTTCGAGTGCCATCAGCGTGCCGAACGCGGACGTGGTGAGGCGGCGAAGCGCCTGTAACTCCAGGGCGAACGGGATCACCGGCAGCAGGATCGCGAGCCCGAGGCCGATGAGCCACAGGTCGGGGGTCATCCTGCCGATGGTTGAGGGACCGGCGATCAGGGTGGCGACGATGCCCGCGACCGGCATGGACACGGCCAGTCCCTGAAGGCCGGTGACCTCGTCGCCGATCCGTTGGGTCAGCAGGATGTAGGTGGCCCAGCACACCGCGGCCGCCAGGGCGAACAGCACGCCGACCAGGTTGACCGCCCCGGACCACGGGTGGGTGAGGAGCACCACGCCGACCGCGGCGAGCGCGGGCCACAGGATGCGTCGACCACCGCGGGCCGTGGCCACCGCGACGCCGAGCGGGCCGAGGAATTCGAGTGCGCTGGCGGTGCCGAGCGGGATGCGCGCCACCGCGGCCATGAAGAGCATCACCGTGCCGGCCGTCACGACGCCGAGCGCCGTAGCGGTGGCGAAGGTGCGTCGGGTGAAGGCCGAAGGTCGGGGCCGCACGAACACGAGCAGCAGCACCCCGGCCCACATCAGTCTCAGCCAGCCCGCACCCTCGGCCCCCACGCGGTCGATCAGCGTCACCGAGACCGCGAGCCCGAGCTGGACACACAGCATCGAGGCGACGGCCATGGCCGTGCCGGTGCGCGCCGAGTTCGTTCCCATGAAGCCATTGAAGGCCCGCAGGACCGTTCGTGTCCACGTGTGATTACTGGACATACCGTTCGGTAATCGTGAACACTCCACGCATGGATCTGCGTCGTCTCGAACTGCTGCTGGCGTTGTCGCGGCTGGGCTCGATGCGCGCCGTCGCCGACAGCTTCGGGTTGACCACGTCGACGGTGTCGCAGCAGATCGCGTCCCTGGCTCGCGAGACCCGCACACAATTGATCGAACCGGACGGCCGTCGGGTGCGGCTGACCCCGGCGGGCCGGCGACTGGCCGATCACGCGGTGACGATCCTGGCCGACGTGGACGCTGCCTTGCGCGATCTCGATCCCGACGCCGAGCCGATCGGCACGCTGCGGGTGGGCGGGTTCGCCACCGCCATCCGCGCGTCGCTGCTGCCGGTGCTCGCCGACCTCGCGACGACACATCCGGGCCTGCACGCCATCGTCGGCGAGTACGAGCCCATCGAGGCTCTCGAGCTGCTCGTCGACGATGAACTCGATCTCGCGCTGACCTACGACTACCAGTTGGCACCGGCGGTGGCCGACCCCGTGCTGCACAGCACCGCACTGTGGACCACACCGTGGGGATTGGCGGTACCCGCAGACGCCGTCGATGTGGCGGACCTGTCCGCGTACGCGGAGCAATCCTGGATCGTCAACTCCCGCAACAGCGCCGACGAGACGGTGGTGCGCGCATTGGCGTCGCTGAACGGATTCACGCCGCGGATCGCGCATCAGATCGACAGCCTCGAACTCGTGGAGGACCTCATCCTCGCCGGGTACGGCGTGGCATTGCTACCGGTGAACCGGGCGGCCCGAGCCGGTGTGAAGGTGCTGCCGCTCGCGCAGCCGGGCGTGCAGATGACCGCGTACGCGGTGACCCGACGAGGGCGCGACTCGTGGGCGCCGCTGCGACTGGTGTTGAGCCGCTTGACCGCTGCGGACGATCGTGTTCGGATCTTGGACCAGTGGCCGCGATCGGGGTGACGCTCCCGATCGCGGCGAGTGGCACTCAGCTTTCGCTCGGTGGAGGGGACGAATACCTTCCTGGGTGGGCATCTCCGACGAGACGGGAAGTGGTAGGGCTGTGCGAATTCTCGTGGTCGACGACGATCGCAATGTCGCCGAGACGGTCCGCCGGATGATGGCAGCCGAGGGCTGGGTGGTCGACGTGGTCCACGACGGCGTGGCGGGCCTGGAGAAGGCGACCACGGAGCACTTCGACGTCATCGTTCTCGACATCATGATGCCGGGTCTCAACGGCTACGAGGTGCTGCGCAAGCTGCGTGACGCCGGTGTGTGGACACCGGTGCTGATGTTGACCGCCAAGGACGGCGAATACGACCAGGCCGACGCATTCGATTTCGGTGCCGACGACTACCTGACCAAGCCGTTCTCGTTCGTGGTGTTCATCGCGCGACTGCGTGCACTGGCCCGGCGAGGTGGTCCCGAACGGCCGGCCATCCTCGTCGCCGGAAGCCTGACCCTCGACCCGGCCGCTCATGTGGTTCGTCGTGGTGATGACGAGTTGCCGCTCACGCCACGAGAATTCGGCGTTCTGGAGTTTCTCATGCGACACAAGGGCGAGGTGGTGACCAAAGCCGAGATCCTGCGGTCGGTGTGGGATGTCAACTACCGCGGCGACGAGAACGTGGTGGAGGTCTACGTCAGCTACCTGCGCCGGCACATCGATACACCGTTCGGCTGCAAGGCGATTCAGACCGTGCGGGGAGTGGGTTACCGCCTCGCGGCCGATGGTGGCTGAGCGGCGGAATCGCCGGTGGGCAGCCGGAACCCGACGGCGGCACCGCCCTGGGGTGAGTCCGCGATCAGCACCTCGCCACCGTGGGCACGCACGATCTCGGTGACGATCGACAGTCCCAGGCCCGAACCGCCGGACTCTCGCCGTCGCGACGCATCGAGGCGCACGAAGCGTTGCGCGACGCGGGACTTGTCCGGATCGGCGATGCCGGCCCCGTTGTCACACACCATGACGGTGACCGACTCGTGGTGCGAGTCCTGGGCCATGATGATGCTGATGTGGTCGCGGGTGTGCCGGACGGCGTTGTCGGCGATGTTGCGCAGCGCGCGCGACAGTTTCTCGGCGTCGCCGCGTACCCGGACCGCCACGATGGTGGCGTCGATGCGGTGGTCGGTGAGGGCATCGAGCCGGGCGACCTCGTCGCTGACGATCTCGTCGAGATCCACCTCGTCGACGCTCAGCGGCACACCACTCTCGTCCGCCCGCGCCAGCAAGAGGAGGTCGGCGACCATGCGTTGCAGTCGCAGCGCGTCGGGCAGCATCACCGACTCGACGGTGGCCGGATCGATCGACTGGCGTTTGGCGTGCGACAGGTCCAGGAGTCCCACCAGGGTGGTGAGGGGGCTGTTGAGTTCGTGCGAGGCGTCGTTGACGAATTGGAGTTGCTGTAGCCGCGACAACTCGATGCGGTCGAGCATCTCGTTCATCGTGACGGCCAGTGCGGCCACCTCGTCGTCGGTGCCGGGCACCGGTACCCGCTGGGTGAGGTCGCCGCCGTTGATGTCGTCGACCCGGGTGCGGATGTCGTCGACCGGGCGCAGTGCCCGACCCACGAAGTGGTGGGTGAGGACGGCCATGCCGATCACGATGAACGGGAACACGATGCAGCACAGGACCGCCAGGGTGATCACGGTGGTGTTGATGGGCGCTTCCTCGGCCCCCACCTGGATGGTCAGGGTGCCCTGCGGCGTGGCGAGACCGTAGGCGGTGGCCTGGAACTCCTTGTCGGTGTCGGTGGCGTGCGCGCCGTGGATGGTGAGTCGTTGACCGGCCGCCACCGGCGGTGACATCGGCTGCGAGTAGGCAGGATCGTTGACCAGCAACAGCTTTCCGTCGGCGTCGGTGATCTGCACCGCGGCGACGTTCTGTCCCGGCGCCAGCAACTGCCGGTCGACGTCGGTGAGGCTCTCGGCGGTGATGCTCTGGGCGATGAGCTCGGCGCGCGCGAAGGTGGCCGCGTCGGCGGTGCGTAGCAGCACGTGGTGCAGCACCCCGATCATGACGATGGCGGCAACCGCGAGCGCTGCGCTCACCAGACCGGTCGCGACAAGCGTGAGCCGCATCCGAACAGGCCGCACGATGCGCAATAACCGCAGGTAGAGAGCATCGAGACGGGCACGCACCCTTCGACACTAGCTCCGCACCGTTTCTGGCCGCGGCCGTCCTCAGCATCTCCTAAGCTCGCATCGACGATGATGATGGCGTGCGCAGGTTCGTCGGTCCGCGTGTGGATGAGCCGTGATGTCGGTCGATCGAACGCTGATCCACATCGGGCCGGCATTGGCCATTGCCGTGGCGGTTCTCGCGGTGATCGCGGTGATCGCCAATCGGTGGAACGGGGAGGGTCTGGCCCGGGCCACGGTGCTGGCGGTGCTGCGGGCCACGGTGCAACTCGCCCTGCTCGCCGCAGTACTGGCCGTGGTGATCCAGACCTTGTGGGCGTCGGCGATTTTCGTCCTGGTGATGGCGGTGGCCGCGGCGGCGACCTCCGCGGGTCGGGTCCGATCGGGTCGGCCCACGGTGAGCACGACGGTGCGGTGTCTTGTCCCGGTCGCGGCGAGCACACTGCTCATCGTCGTGGTGCTGGTGCTCGTCGACGTCCTGCCCGCCACCGGTCTCGCCATCATTCCCACCGCCGGAATCATGTTGGGCGGCGCGATGAACACCACCTCGATTGCGGGCCGGCGCGCCCACGACGAACTACGCACTCGTCGTGGCGAGGTGGAGGCCGCGCTCTCCCTCGGCCTACTGCCGCGCGAAGCCCGGCTCGAGATCTGCCGCCCGTCGGCGATCACCTCGTTGATTCCCGGCCTGGATCAGACCCGTTCGGTGGGGTTGGTCACCATCCCCGGTGCGTTCGTCGGCATGGTCCTCGGCGGCGCCTCCACCACGGCCGCGGCGATCATGCAGCTGTTCGTGCTGGTGTCACTGCTGGTGGTCAGTGCCGTCGCGGCGCTGGCCACCATCGAGTTCGTCGCCGGCGAAGCGCTCTGATCCGGCGGTGGCTCACCCTCACGGCTCGGGTGATGGTGATGCGACGAGAACCACCGCGCGTAAGCCGAGTGAGGCACGCGAGGCTCACCGCGATCCCGCCCGCGCTCGCCAACACGATCCGGGCACGCCGTGATGTCGTCGCGGACAGCAACACCATCGCGACCGCCCACGCCGTGGTGCCGGTGACATGTCCCGAGGGATACGACGACGATGTCTCGAGAACGTCGATGCCCAGCGGCCCACCGCTCACCAGAATCCAGGCACCGGTGAAGGCGACAGCGATGAGCAGCACGATGCCGCACACGACTCGGAAACGGTGGTGGCGCATGCTGTCACGATCGCGCTTGGTCGCTGTGGGGACGCTGAACGATGCTGAGTGTTCCCAAGGGGACGGGCCCTCGTTGTTAGACTGACGATCGCCCGCGGCGACGGGTCCCGACCAGGCAGCGGGCGTTCGACTCTCCGCGTCCACCGGGCAGGGTGATCGAAACGAGGGTGAGGGCGAGGGCGATGACATCAGCGCCGACGTGGCGAACGGTGCCCGCTCCGGAGCTCGACACGATCCTGACCGCGGCGCTGGAGTCGTTCAGCGAACACGGCTACCACGGCACGTCGGTGCGCGACATCGCCCGGCTGGCGGGCCTGTCGGTGCCCTCCCTGTATTACCGGTACGACAGCAAAGAGGGCGTGCTCTACGCCCTGCTCACCTACGGGCTCGGCAGGGTGATCGAACGCGTGGAGGCCGCGGCGGCGTCCTCGGATGATCCGACCGAACAACTTGCCCACGTCGTGGAGGCGATCGTTCTCACCATGACGCGCAACGCCGCGGTGTCGTCACTCGATGTCTCCGAAGCCCGCTATCTCGGTCCGCAACGACACCAGGAGTACGCCGTGATGCGCGCCGACGTGGAGCATACGGTCACCGCGATCCTCAAGGCCGGTATCGAGTCAGCCGGTTTCCGGATCGATGACGTGCCCGAGACCATGCGGGCCATTCTCGGTATGACGCAAGCGATTCCGCGGTGGTATCAGTCCGATGGTTCCGACCGGCCCGAGGAGATAGCCGCGCGCTATGCCCAACTCGCGCTGCGGATGGTGGGCTCGCCGGCAGCCGGCTGAGCCGCAGATGTCAGGCGGAGACCTCGACGTCGTCGGAATGTGATGCCGCGCGCCGCTCGGCGAGGCGGTGGGCGTCGATCGGTATCCGGCGCAGCGCCGTTTCCAGCGACGCGAGGTCGCCGAGGTCCCCTGCCTGCTGGAACCCCACCACGAGAAAGAGTGCCTCCCTGGCCAGTTGCCTCGCTGCCGCTACGTCGCCGACCACCCCGGTGAACGCCTTCGTGACGGTCTCCAGGCGTTGCGCATCGACCTCGCGCTGCAGGGCCTTCACCTCGGCGTCGACTCCCGCCCAGGTGCGGATCGCGGCCTCGGAGGCGTGTGGCAGGTCGAGGCCCACCTCCAGTAGCCAGTCGACCTGACGCTCCGCGTCGCTCACCCGTTCTGCCTGTCGGGCAATCCTCTCGGTCTGCTCCTGGCCCCAGTTGGCGAGCAGTTCCCGCGTGAACGACTGCCAGTTGTCGAAGGAATGGTAGAAGGAGCCGGTCGTGACGCCGACGACTTCGCACAGCCGGTTCATCTTCAGCGCCCCGTACCCCTCGTCGGCGAGGATTCCCATCGCGGCAGCGAAAAACCGCAGCTGCACTGGCGTCCACGAGTTCATCGCTCACCTCCAGCCGTCGTCGGAACGTGGTCTCCACCTTAAGCGGTGATCGGCGAAGTGTTCCCGGGGCAGACGGTTGCATTTATCCATAACATAACTTATGTTACTGTTTGTGACTCACGCCACGTGGGCCGCGTCACACTCAGCAGTTGGAGGCAATCATGGGGTTCCGAGACTCCACAGAGGTCACGAAGTACATCGGCGGAATCTTCGAGAACGCGTTTGAGGATCCGGAGCTCGCCGCCAAGCTCCACGCAGCCGGGATCATCATCAAGTTCGACTTCGCCGACCCCGACGTCGTCCTCGCGATCGACATGGGCAACGGAGTGGTGCAAGAGGGCATCGGATCGCTGGTTCCCGATGCCGAACTCGCGATGACCGCCGACACCGGAAACGCCTACTGGCAGGGCAAGGTGAACCTTCCGCTGGCCATGGCCAAGGGCCGCATCAAAGTCGGCGGCAATGTCGCGGCGATGCTCAAGGTCGCACCACTGTCCAAGCAGCTCTTCTCCACCTACGTCGATCGCTTGAAGGCCGACGGCCGAACCGACCTGCTCGTCGGCTGAGGCGCAGTCCACGACATGTATCCCGGAAAGTACGCTGCCCTCGATCCGCAGAAGCCCGCACTCGTCATGGCCGATTCGGGCCGCATCCTGACCTACGGCGAACTCGAGACCAACTCGGCCTCCCTCGCCCGTCTTCTGCACGACCGCGGCCTTCGCGCCGGAGATGTGGTCGCGCTGCTCAGTGACAACAGCCCCGAAGCACTTGAGGTGTATTGGGCCGCACTGCGCTCGGGCCTCTACATCACGGCCATCAACCATCATCTCACCGCCGAGGAAGTCGGCTACATCATCGACGACTCCGGCGCCACGGCGCTGGTCGCCGCCGCATCGCTCGCCGAGCTCGCCGAGGCCGTGACGTCGCTGACGCCACAGGTCGAGACACGACTTGCGTTCGGCGGCAAAGTGTTCGGCTACGATTCCTACGAGGCGGTCATCGCCGACGCCGGCGAACCACTCGAGCAGATGCCCCGCGGCGCCGACATGCTGTACTCGTCGGGCACCACCGGCCGCCCCAAGGGCATCAAGGCGCCGCTTCTCCCGATCACCGTCGACCAACCGGGCGATCCGATCTTCGACCTGCTCGGAAAGGCGTTCGGGATGAGCCCCGACACCGTCTACCTGTCGGCCGCGCCGATCTACCACGCCGCACCGCTGCGCTACTGCGGTGTCACGCAAGCCAACGGCGGAACCGTGGTGATGATGGAGCGATTCGAACCGGAGGCGGCCCTCGCCGCGATCGAGCGGTACAAGGTCACCATGCTGCAGATGGTGCCGACGATGTTCGTGCGGATGCTTCAACTCGACGATGAGACCCGGCACCGGTACGACACGTCGAGTCTGCGCATCGCCGTGCACGCGGCCGCACCGTGCCCGCCGGAAGTCAAGAGGGCGATGATCGACTGGTGGGGACCGATCCTCGTCGAGTACTACTCGTCAACAGAGGCAAACGGTTTCACCCTCATCACGTCGCCGGAATGGCTGACGAAGCCCGGTTCGGTCGGAAAGCCGATCCTCGGCGTCGCCCACATCTGTGACGAGGACGGCAACGAGCTACCCACCGGCGAGGTGGGCACCGTGTACTTCGAGCGCCCTGCCCTCCCGTTCCGATATCACAAGGACGACAACAAGACCCGTGCAGCACAACATCCGGGGCATCCCACCTGGACGGCGGTCGGCGACCTCGGCTACGTCGATGACGACGGCTACCTCTTCCTCACCGACCGCAAGTCGTTCATGATCATCTCCGGTGGGGTGAACATCTACCCGCAAGAGGTCGAGAACGTTCTGACCCTACATCCGGCCATTCGCGACGTCGCCGTCATCGGCGTGCCCGATCCGGTGATGGGTGAATCGGTCAAAGCCGTGGTGCAACTACGCGACGGTGTGCAACCGACCGACGAACTGGCAAGCGACATAGTCGATTACGTTCGGGATCGCATCGCGCGCTACAAGGCACCCAAGAGCGTCGACTTCGTTCCCGACTTACCGAGGACGCCCACCGGCAAGCTCGTCAAACGGCACCTCATCAACCAGTACCGCATTCAGGAGGCCACGGCATGACCATCACCACCGCCGAGCACACGTTCCACCCGGAACGTGTCACGGACATGAACTTCTGGTCGAAGTCGTTCGATGAACGCGACGACGTGTTCGCCCGCCTGCGGGCGGACCATCCGATCACCTGGCATCCACCCATGGAGGCAGACCTGATGCCGTCGGAGCAGCCCGGTGTATGGGTGGTCGTTCGGCACGAGGACATCGCCGAGGTGAGCAAGAGCCCGGCCCGCTTCTGCTCGGGCAAAGGTGTCCAATTCGAGGACGCACCAGAGGATCTCCTCGAAGCATCCCACTCGTTCCTCGCCATGGATGCGCCGCGGCATGGGCAGTTGCGCCGCCTGGTCAGTGCGGCGTTCACCCCCAAACAGGTCGCGAAGATCGATCACCGGATCCGGGAGCAGGCCGGTCGGATCGTCGACGGTCTGCTCGCCGAAGGCGGCGGCGACTTCGTCGACCTCGTGTCCAAGCAGATGCCGATGTGGACGATCTACGAGATGATGGGCCTCGATCCGGCACTGCGCGCCGAGGCGTCGCACATGGCCGACGAGATGGTCGCCTACAACGACCCCGATGTCGCCAACGGCCGTGAGCCGGGGGAGGTGGTCAACGAGTCGCTCGTGGCGTTGCTGACGACCGGTCTCGCGTTCGCCGACCTGCGCCGCCGCGAACCCGCCGACGACCTCATGACCGGGCTGGTCAATGCCGAGGTCGACGGTAACAAACTCACCGATGACGAGATCGCCGCGTTCTTCGTGCTGGCATCGGTCGGCGGCAACGACACCACGCGTAACACGATCTCTTTCACTTCCCTTGCTCTGCAAGAGTTCCCACAACAGCGGGCGTGGCTCATGGAGGACTACGACGGGCGTATCCGGACGGCCGTCGAGGAATTCATCCGCTGGGCGTCACCGGTGATGACGTTCCGGCGCACTGCCACGCAAGACACCGTCCTGGCCGGCCAGCCCATCGCGGCCGGCGAGTGGGTGGCGATGATGTACTCGTCGGGCAACCGTGACGAGCGGGTGTTCGACCATCCGCGCGAATTCGACCTGTCACGTCACCCGAACCCGCACCAGGGGTTCGGCGGCGGCGGTCCCCACTTCTGCATGGGGAACTTCTTGGCGAAGATGCAGATCACCCATCTCTGGCGAGAACTGCTCACCAGGGTTCCGACACTCGAAGTCGGTGAGCCACAGCTGATGCGGGGCAACTTTGTCCGTGCCGTCAAGTCGCTGCCGTGCGAGATCCGCTGAAAGGGATTGACATGTCCAGATATACGGGCCGACGAGTCGTGGTCACCGGTGCCGCATCGGGTATCGGGCACGCCACCGCCGAACGTCTGATCGCCGAGGGTGCCGAGGTCTACAGCCTCGACCGCAACGAGCCCACCGCGGCGGTCACCGAACATCACAGGGTAGACCTCTCCGACCCGGTCGGCATCGAGCACGCACTCGAGAACCTTCCGCCCACCGTGCATGCCCTGTTCAACGTGGCCGGTGTGCCGGGCACAGCACCCGCCGAACTCGTCTTCCGGGTGAACGCGATGGCTGTGCGGCAACTCAGCGAGGGTATCCTTCCCCGTCTGGAGCCGGGTGGATCGGTCGTCAACGTCTCGTCCACCGCGGGGTTCGGCTGGCCGGCCCGCCTCGAGGTCATCAAGGACCTGCTGGCCACCGACACCTTCGATGAGGGGGTGAAGTGGTTTGCCGAGCATCCCCAGGAAGGCAACGCCTACAACTTCTCCAAAGAGGTCGTCACCGTATACACGATGATGATGGGTCTCGTCTTTGCCGATGCCGGGCTGCGGATCAACGCCGTGCTTCCCGGCCCGGTGCAGACACCGATCCTGCCCGATTTCGAGGAGACGATGGGCATCGACAACCTCGACGGTCTCAAGGAACTGCTCGGCCGCCACGCGAAACCGGAGGAGATCGCCGCCGCGGTCACCTTCCTGGGCTCCGACGACGCCAGCTGGATCAACGGGCATCCGCTACTGGTGGAGGGCGGTGCGTTCGGCGCGGTGTACACCGGCCTGGTACCGGCCCCGGAGATCTGAGCGTCCGATGCGGCAGCTACTGGAGACGCTGCAGGAGACGCAGCGCTCGGGTGTCACCCGGCCCATCGCCTGGCGCAAGCGACAGCTCGCCGGGTTGCGCCGACTCGTCGACGACAACGAGAGCGCGATCGCCGAGGCTCTCGCCGACGATCTCGGGCGCGGCCCGGCGGAGGCGTGGCTCGGTGACGTGTCCCCGACGATCGGTGAAATCGACTATGCGCTCAAGCATCTGCGTCGCTGGATGAGACCCGAGCGGGTGCGGCTGCCGCTGAGCCAGCAGCCCGGTCGCGGCCGGGTGGTGTACGAACCGCTCGGCGTGGTGCTGGTCATCGGCCCGTGGAACTACCCGATCTATCTCACCCTCTCACCCATGGTGGCGGCACTGGCCGCCGGAAACTGCGTGGTGGTCAAGCCCTCTGAGCTCGCACCGGCGAGTTCTGCGCTGATCGCCGACCTCGTACCGCGCTATCTCGACACCTCCGCCGTCGCGGTGATCGAAGGCGATGGGGCGGTCACCCAGGAGTTGCTCGCACTCGGCTTCGACCACGCCCTGTTCACCGGTGGAACCGAGATCGGCCGCAAGATCATGGCCGGTGCCGCACCCACCCTGACCCCGGTGACCCTCGAGTTGGGCGGCAAGAGCCCGGTGTACGTCGCCGCCGACGCCGACCTCGAGGTGGCCGCGAGGCGGATCGCGTGGGTCAAGCTGCTCAACTCCGGCCAGACCTGTGTGGCTCCCGACTATGTCCTCGCCGACCGGCAGATCTGCGACGACCTGGTGGCACGCATCGGCACCGCGGTGGCCCAGATGCGCGGTGGCGACCTCGCAGTGCCGATCGTGAACGACCGTCAGTTCGCACGGCTGACCGGATACCTCGACACCACCTCGGGTGCCGTGTCCAGCGGGGGCTCCCACGACCCGCAACGGCGGACGATCGAACCCACCGTTCTCGTCGACCCCAAACCCGACGATCCGGTGATGACCGAGGAGATCTTCGGCCCCATCCTGCCCGTGCTCGCCGTGGACGGCCTCGACGAGGTCGTCGAGTTCGTCACCGGTCGGCCCAAACCGCTGGCGATGTACACCTTCACGGGATCGGCTGCGGTGCGCAAGCGGATCATCGCCGAGATCCCCGCGGGGGGAATGGTGTTCAACCACCTCGCGATGCAGGTGCTGTGTCCGCAGCTCCCGTTCGGCGGCGTGGGGCCGAGCGGCATGGGCGCCTACCACGGCATATGGGGTTTCCGGCATCTCAGCCACCGGAAGGCCGTGCTCACCAGGGCATCTCGGCCCGATCCCGGCTTCGTGTACCCGCCCTACACGCCACGAGCACTGAAACTCATGCGCCGCCTCCTGTGACCTACACCCCGCACCGAAAGCGAGACCATCATGAAGATCTGCATCGACACCGACAAGTGCACCGGACTGGGATTGTGTGAAGCCATCGCACCCGATCACTTCGAGGTGGGAGCCGATGGAACGCTCGTCCTCCTCAACGCCGACGTCTCCGCTGACGAGGTGGCCACCATCGAAGAGGCCATCAGCACGTGCCCGACCGAGGCGATCTCCCTCGAGCCATGACCAGCACCCGTCTCGTGGTCGTCGGGGCATCGCTGGCCGGATTGCGCGCCGCCGAGGCGGCACGCAAGTCCGATACCGATGTGGCGATCACACTCATCGGCGACGAAGCGCACCTACCCTACGATCGCCCGCCCCTGTCGAAGGCCTACCTCGACGCGCCCCAACCCGAGGTGACCACGTTCCGTACCGAGCAGCATCTGCGCGAAGATCTTGGGGTGGACCTCGTTCTCGGCACTGCCGCAACGAGACTGGACACCGACGAACGCACCGTGATGGTCGGCGATCGGCCGGTGCCGTTCGACGCTGTCGTCGTGGCGACCGGCGCCCGCGCACGCCGGTTGCCCGGAACGGACCTGACGGGTGTGCACACCCTGCGGACCCACGACGATGCCGTGGCCGTGCGGTCAGCGTTGGACGCCGGTGCGCGCGTCGTCGTGGTCGGGGCCGGATTCATCGGGTCTGAGGTGGCGTCCGCGGCGCGAAAGCGCGGTCTGGACGTCACCGTGGTCGAAGCGTTGCCCACACCGTTGGCGCGTGCCTGCGGCGAGGCTCCCGGCCGGTGGATCGCCGATCTGCACGCGCGCCACGGCACCCGCCTGCTGTGTGGTTCCGGAGTCAGCGCCGTCCACGGCGACGGTCGGGTGGAGGCCGTCGAACTCGACGACGGCACGCAACTCGACGCGGATCTCGTAGTCGTCGGGATCGGCGCAATCCCTAATACCGAGTGGCTCAACGGTTCCGGTGTGGCCACCGACAACGGCATCACATGCGATGGATACCTGGCCACCAGCGTGGCGGGCGTGTACGCCGCCGGTGATGTCGCGAACTGGCCCAATCCGGTGTTCGGTCGACGGCAACGCCTCGAACACTGGACCAGCGCGGCCGAGCAGGGTGCGGCCGCCGCCCGTAATGCGCTTGATCCCGACCATGCCGCACCGTATGCGACGGTGCCGTACTTCTGGTCCGACTGGTACGGCTCACGCATCCAGTTCCTCGGCTCACCGGTGGCCGACGAGGTGGCGGTGGTCGACGGCTCGGCCGAGGGTGACCGTTGGGTGGCGCTGTTTCGCTCCGGTGATCGTCTCGTCGGTGTGCTGACCCTCAACGGTCAGACCGAGATCATGAAGTACCGGGCCAAGATTCGCGACAGGACCGACTGGACCGATGCCCTGGCCTACGCGGAAAGCCGGCGCCTGGCCCGCGTGCCCACGTGAGATGACGACGACACCCACCATGACCAACGGCTCACACCGGGTTGCGCAGCGCGAACTTCTGGATCTTACCGCTGGCGTTTCGCGGTAGTTCCTCGACGACCATGACGGCTTTCGGCTGTTTGTAGGAGGCCAGGCGCGGCGCAAGCCAGTCCCGCAGTTCGTCCAACGTCGGTGCGCTCCGGCCCTCGCGCAGCACCAGGTACGCCACCGGCTCCTCCCCCCATCGGTCGCTGGCTCGGCCCACCACAGCCGACTCGAGAATGGCGGGGTGCGCGGCAAGCGCGTTCTCCACTTCGGCGCAGTAGATGTTCTCCCCACCGGAGATGATCATGTCTTTGAGGCGGTCGACGACGAAGACGAAACCTTCGTCGTCGCGTCGCACGAGATCACCGGAATGGAACCAGCCTCCCGTGAAGGCTGCTTCGTCGGCGTCCGGGCGGTTCCAGTACCCCGCCATCATGTTCGGGCCGCGGTACACGATCTCGCCGACCTCGTCGGGTCCCACGTCGTCGCCGTTGGCGTCGATCACACGAATTTGGACGTAGCTCACCGGTTTTCCCACCGAACCGAGCTTGCGGCGGGCATCCTCGCCGCGCAGCACGCAGGTCACCGGCGACATCTCCGTCTGTCCGAAGACCGCCACATTCAGTGCTCCGGGAAAGGCGTCGACCATGGCTTGGATGAGCGTCGGAGACGCCGGGGCCGCACCCCAGGAGGTGGTCCGCAAGGCGAGCTTGCGGCTCGCGATATCGGGCTGGGCGACGAGCGCCTGCCACTGCGCCGGAACGAGGAAGACGCTGGTCACCCGTTCGGCTTCGAGCAGGTCAAGCAGTTCGGCAGGGTTGAAGGCACCGAGCGGTGCGACGACGATGACACCGCCGGTGATCAGCATCGGCAGGATGCCGGAGATTGCGGCGATGTGAAACATCGGGGTGGCGATCAACGAGACGTCGTCGCCCCACATGTGGAATGCGCGCAGCGTGGTGATGCCCTGAACGAACAGGTTGAGGTGGGTGAGCATCGCCCCCTTGGGGTGGCCGGTGGTGCCCGAGGTGTACATGATCATGGCGACGCTGTTGTCGTCGACGTCGTCGAGGACTTGCGTGGGGTCGGAGTCTGCCAGCGCCGCCTCGTACGGCCGGGTTCCGGCCGTCGGGGCACCGGCGCCGATCACGAGAGTCTTTCCTGCCCAGCCGGATTCCAGCAGCACCGGGTGCAGCGCGGCCTCGACCACGACGACGTCGGGCGCACTGTCTTCCAGGATGAACGCGAGTTCGGCGCCGCTCAGCCGGAAGTTGAGCGGCACCGCGATGGCCCCGACCCGTGCTGATCCGGTGACCACTTCGAGGAATTCGGGTGTGTTCATCGTGAACAGCGCCACCCGATCGCCGGACCCGGTGCCGGTGGTGCGCAGCCAGGCCGCAAAGCGCGACACTCGCTGGTCGAACTGTGCCCAGGTGCGGGTGCGACCGTTGAAGCGGATCGCCGGCTGGTGGGGCCGCTGCTGCGCATGCGTCGCGGTGAGCGACGACCAGTTGATCCGGCGGTGAACGGCGAGGTCCATGTTCGTCTCCTTCGACGGTGTGGTCACGGGGTCGCCAGTGAGGCCACCGCGGCGTCGTATTCCTTTCGCCAGCGCTCGACGAGTGCGGCGGTGCTTCCCCGCTCGGTGATCGCGCCGATGCCCTGGCCCGATCCCCAGATGTCCTTCCAGGCTTTTGCCGGCGACGCGGCATCGGCGGCGACGTCGGCGGCAGCGTCGGCGAAACTCATCTTCGTCGGATCCGACGTCGGAAGGCTGTCCGGGTCGAAGCCGGCCGCCACGATCGAGCCCCGAAGGTAGTTGCCGTGTACGCCGGTGAAGAAATTGCTGTAGACGATGTCGCTCGACGACGACGCGACCACCATGTCCTTGTAGGCGTCTGCGGCGATTGCTTCGTCGGTCGACAGGAATGCCGAACCGATGTAGGCGAAGTCGGCGCCCACGACCTGTGCGGCAAGGATCGACCGACCGTTGGCGATGGCACCGGAACACAGCAGCGGACCGTCGAACCAGCTGCGGATCTCGCTGAGCAGCGCGAACGGGGACAGCATGCCGGCGTGACCGCCCGCTCCCGCCGACACCGCGATGAGCCCGTCGGCCCCTTTGTCGATCGCTTTGTGGGCGAAGGTGTTGGTGATGACGTCGTGCAGCACGATGCCGCCGTAGGAGTGGACCGCGTCGTTGACCTCGGTGCGGGCGCCCAGTGAGGTGATGACGATCGGCACCTCGTGTTCGACGACCGTGGCGAGGTCACGGTCGATTCGGTCATTGGACTTGTGCACGATCAGGTTGACGGCGAAAGGTGCCACCGGCTGGTCGGGCTGGGTCCCGGCGTATGCCGCGATGCGTTCGGTGATCTCATCGAGCCAGTCGCCCAGCAGCGTTTGCGGTCGGGCGTTGAGACTCGGGAACGAGCCGATGACACCCGCGGTGCATTGTGCGACTACGAGATCGGGTCCCGATGAGATGAACATCGGCGAGCCGACAACCGGGACGGTGAGGGGTCTGGTCAATACTTCGGGCAAGGTCACGGTGGGCTTCCTCAGGCGTGTCGGGCGGCGATGTCACGACCGATGATCTCTTTCATGATCTCGGTGGTGCCGCCGTAGATGGTCTGGATGCGGGCGTCGCGGTAGGCGCGGCCGATGGCGTACTCATTCATGAAGCCGTAGCCACCGAAGAGTTGCAGGCATCGATTGACCACCCGCTGCTGTTGTTCGGTGGCCCACCACTTCGCCTTGGAGGCCTCGACGGTCGTGAGGGTGCCGTCGTTGATCGCGAGGACGCATCGCTCCACGTATGCCCTCGTGATGTCGACCTCGGTTTCCAGTTCGGCGAGGACGAACCGCGTGTTCTGGAAGTCTCCGACACGCTGTCCGAATGCCTTGCGTTCGAACACATACTCTTCGGTCCACGCGAGCGCGGCCTGCGATGCGACGACCGCGCTGACGGCGATCGAGAGCCGCTCACGCGGGAGCCGCTGCATCATCGACACGAAGCCCTCGCCGAGGTTGCCAGCAGGTTGGTCGACGGCACCCGAAGGTCGGTGAAGAACAGTTCGGCGGTGTCCTGGCTGGCAAGCCCGACTTTGTCGAGTTTGCGGCCACGCTCAAAGCCCGGCATGCCGTCCTCGACCACGAACAGTGACACTCCCCGTGCGCCCTTGCCGGGGTCGGTCGATGCCGCTACCACGATGAGATCGGCCTGAATACCGCTGGAAATGAAGGTCTTCTGACCGTTGAGGATCCATTCGTCACCGGAGCGCGACGCCGTGGTGGACAGATTGGCGAGATCGGAGCCGACGCCGGGTTCGGTCATCCCGATGGCGCCGATCAGGTCGCCAGAGGCGAGGCCGGGCAGCCATCGCTTCTTTTGTTCATCGTCGGCGAGGTCGGTCAGATAGGGCGCGACGATGTCATCCTGCAGGGCCAGACACAGCGCAAATCCCGCAGCACCCACGCGGGCGATCTCCTCGGCCACCACCATGCGGTAGCGGTAGTCGGGCTCGCCGGCGCCCCCGAACTCTTCCGGCACGGCCAGCCCGATCAGGCCCAGCCGACCTGCCTCGACATAGACGTCGCGGTCGATGAGTCGTCGCTCCTCCCATCGCTCGAGATTGGGCGTGATCTCGCGCTTGACGAACTCGCGAACCGTCGCGCGATAGCTCTCGTGGTCGGACGTGTAGAACGCCATGTGCTCTGGTGCTCCCTGCTTGACGTGGTGTGACCGAAGCCACCTATACTGAGCGAACGTTAGCTAAAGACGGTGCTGCGTTGGCGCGCGATTGTCAATACCGGAACGGAGTCTCGAGAGATGCTGATCGACCAGCAGGGAGCGGTGCTGACGCTGACCTTCGATCGCCCGGACCGGCTCAATGCGGTCACTCGCGACGACCTGAACGAGATGGCCGCGGCCGTGGAAGGATGCAGCCGCCGCCAGGACGTGGATCTGCTGGTGATCGCAGGTCGGGGTCGGGCGTTCTGTTCGGGTGCCGACCTGAGCGCCGACGTGGCCGTGGACACCCAGTCGGCGCAGGTTCTCGATGCCGCCAATCGGTTGGTGACGGCGATCGTGCGGAGTCCCAAGCTCGTGGTCGCACGCGCCAGGGGGATCGTGGCGGGCGCCGGTGTGTCGATCGCATTGGCCGCCGACCTCGTCGCCGCCGACGAGGACTCGTACTTTCTGCTCGCGTTCAGTCGCATCGGGCTGATGCCCGATGCGGGGGCCACGGCGCTGGTGACCGCCGCCGTCGGTCGCGCACGCGCACTGCGGATGGCCCTGCTCGCCGAGAAGATGCCCGCCGCAGATGCCTTCCGCGCCGGCCTGATCAGCCACGTGTGGCCAACCGCGGACTACGACGAGGCGTTCAGCGAACTCGTCGCCGCCGTCGGGCGCGGACCGTTGGCCGCGATGGCACGGTCGAAAGATGCCATCAACAGCTGTGCCATCCCCCAGCTCGACGGCGCGCTCGCACGCGAAAAGGACGGCCAGATGGCACTTCTGGTGGCACCCGACTTCACGGAGGGCGTGCACGCCTTTTCGCACAAGCGAACCGCGAGATTCACCGACCGCCCCGTCTTGTACCGATGAACTGTACTGATGACCCGGTACTGATGACCCTGTTGACACCGACGACACCGACGTCGTCCGACCGATGGAGAAGCTCATGACACAGCCTGCAGCGGTTACCGCGTGGCACCGCATCGTCGAGTCAGGTGACACCGGTGCGCCGCTCGACGCGCTCCTCAGCGATGACGTCGTGTTCCGGTCGCCGGCAGTCTTCACTCCGCAGGAGGGTCGCGTACGGGCCGCGAGCTACCTGAGAGCGGCGATGACGGTTCTCGGGCCGACCCTGACGTATCACCGTGAGTTTGTGTCAGGGGACTCCGCGGTGCTCGAGTTCACCGCCGACCTCGATGGTGTGCAGGTGCACGGCATCGACCTGCTGCGCTGGGATTCCAGCGATTCCCTGGTCGAGTTCACCGTCATGGTCCGTCCGCTGCGCGCCCTGAATACCCTTGTCGAGCTCATGGGCGCCGAACTCCAGCGGTCGGCGTCATGACGTCGGTCTTCATCGCCGGCGGCACCAGCGGGATCAATCTCGCACTGGCACAGCGGTTTGCTGAGCGAGGCGACAGCGTGGCCGTGCTCAGCCGGTCGAAGGAGAAGGTCGACGACGCGGTCGCCACGCTCGGCTCCACCGCACTCGGCTTTGCCGCCGATGTCCGCGACGCCGACGCTGTTGCCGCAGCATTCGCCGAGACCGCCGAGCGGTTCGGTCCGATCGACGTCGTGGTGTCCGGTGCCGCAGGCAATTTCGTTGCACCGGCCGCCGAACTGAGCCCCCGCGGATTCGGCGCCGTCGTCGACATCGACCTGAGAGGGACGTGGCACGTGATGCACGCCGCGTGGCCCCATCTGCGCAAGCCGGGCGCAAGCATCATCAACATCTCTGCGGCACAATCCTGGCTACCCACGCCCGGGCAGGTCCACGTGAGCGCCGCGAAAGCGGGCGTCGACCAGGTGACCCGAACACTGGCCATGGAGTGGGGTCCGGCCGGCGTCCGCGTCAACTCGATCGCCCCGGGGCCGATCCGGGGCACCGAGGGAATGGCGCGTCTGGCCCCCACCAAGGCGTCCGAAGACGCATGGACGCAAGCGGTTCCACTCGCCCGGTTTGGGAGCACCGAGGACATCTGGAATGCCGTCGACTGGCTCACCTCCGACGCCGCCTCCTACGTCACCGGTGTGGTCCTCAGCGTCGACGGCGGACTCAGCCTCGGAGGCTCATCGGCGATCACGGCCGCCATTCGCCTTTGAGCGGAGTACCAACGCTGTCGGGCGGGCTCAAGCCCGGGTCAGAGACCGAGGCACGAACTGCCCAGGTTCAACCCTTGCTTGACATCGACCGTCTTCTGGGCTTCCGGAGGCGCCGCGCTCCCGCCACCGCCGGTCGACGAACCCTGGGTCGCGCCCAGCACGTGTGTCCCCGTGGTCGTCGGTTTCCAGGTGATGGTGGCCACGTAGTTCTGCGACATAGCCCTCCCGAACGCCTGATTGCCGTCGTAGAAGTCCACGTTCCCATTGTGGTTCGTGGTGGCCGTCAACGTGTACTCGCACCCGGTGCCATACGAGCCCACTGCCGATTGGATCTTCAACGCGGTCACGGCCGCGTTCGCGGTGCCGGTTGTTGCCATTGTTCCCGCGGCAGCGGCGGCGACTGCGGTTATCGCGATGGCCGTCGACAAATGAGTTCTCATGTGTGCTCCTCAACCGAGCGGATGTGCGACCAATGGTCGCAAACGCAGTCCGGCCTGACAATGTCATTGACCCGATCAACGGCAAGAATGGTACTGATTGACGGACACGCGCCGAAGTCACCGAACGATTTGCGCGCTTCGTGCGAATTTGTCGCCGCGAGAATCTGTTTCGGCCGAAGTCGAGGCAGGTCGGTGTCAGCCCAAGTGACGCAGGGCAGGCCACAGGTGCTGCGGATCGTGCGGGTGTTCACACAGTGCGACGGGCATCCCCTGTTCCTCGTTGTCGACGCCGAGCCCGTTGTCGAGGGTCGCGAGAACTCTGCATGATTCGAAAAGGTCTGTGGCCGTGTCGAGTTGATCGCCGACCAGGAGTACGGCGTCGGTGTTCTCGGGAAGGGGGCGCTGGTCGTAGAGCCCTACGTGCGCCGAATACGGCTCCGGCAGACCGAACTCGGGGCCGTACCGGGCCAACGCTCCGGCTTCCCCGTAGTTCGACGCGAGGATGGGCGGTCGGGGCGCAGGCAGTTCGTCGTAGATTCGGGCGATCTGGGCCACGTACTGCGGCCAGCCGATCTGGTCGGCCACCATCGCTCCGGCGTCGACGACCGGCGTGCGACCGACGGTGCTCAGCGGAATGACCGGCAACGCGAGCACGGTCGACACCGCGGCGTTGATGGCGACGACGAGGATCACGAACCATCGTCGAAGTCGGTGGCCCGACATCCACGCGGCCACCGGCACACAGCCGGCGGCATACATCACCGACAGCAGGTTGATCGGATAGTGCGGCTGCGCACCGCCGACGAAGGAGAACACCAACAAGACGGCGAAACCGATCACGAGCCAGCCGACAACGTGGCGCCGTTCGGGCCGCAGCAGCCACACGACCCCGGTGCCCCACACCGCCACCAGCGGTGGACCGAGTAGCACGATCAGCATCACGACAAAGCCGCTACGGACATCCGCGCCGTTGTCCGCGCCGAGGGCCGCACCCATCTGGAGCTGCGGCCACCCGTGCCGGGCCTGATACAGCAGATTCGGTAGACCCACGATCACCGCGACGACGCCACCGAGATACGGCCACGGTGTGCGGAACGCCCGCCGGGGCCCCAGCAGCAGCAGACCGAGCACGAGTCCGGAGACCACGGTGACGATCATCCACCGGTTGTACGTGGTGAGACCCACGATCAGCCCGGCCACCACCCACCAGCGGTCGCGGCCCTGCACCGCCACCAGCAGCGCGTACACCGCCAGCGAGATCAGGAGCAGATCGAATGTCGCGGTGAACAGGACGTGACCGAACATCAGCGGCATCATCGCGGTGGCGTACCCCCAGGCGGCCAGGGCCTGGGCGGCGCGACCGCCGCCGAGTCGCCAGGTGATCATCGCCACCACGACGACGGTCAGCGCCGACGCGAGGGTCGCGGGGATGCGCAGCGCCCATTCCGCGTCGGCAATGTGGAGAGTCATCCGGGCGATGGCCGGTGTCAAGGGGGGTTGGTCGACGTAGCCCCACGCCGGTTGCAGCATCCGGTAATACAACTCGTCGCGGTGGTAGTCGTAGCCGCCCGAGAACACCGTCAACAGCACGGCCTGCACGGCCGCGGCCGCCCACACCGGACCTGCGGCGAACCGCTCGACGGGCGTCGCGCCACCAACCGACGGCTCGATCAGATCCGCGGTGGTGGGCATGAGCGTGACGCTACCGCCCGCGCGTGGGACGAGCGAGCGATGCGGACGCGCCTACTTGTAACTCGACCCATTCCACTTGAGGGTCTTCTTCGTGATGGTCCCGTCGGCGCAGCTGGGATCGCAGTCGTTGGCCGAGGTCTCGATGGTGTACTTCCCGTCGCTTCCCGGACCCTTGAGTTCGGCTGAGTAGTAGGCGTTCTTGGTGGTCTGATAGCCCGGATCGTCATCACCCCAGCCGATGTCCTCATATCCCTTGTCATCGGGAACCAACGTGATCACGCCGTTGTAGCGTCCGGGGTTGTACGTGATGAAGACATTCTTGGTGGAATCGGTTGGCGGGTCGGCAAAGTCGATCTCATCTCCGTACACGCTCACCTTCTGGACAAGCAGCTTCTGACCCTTTGCGCCGACTGCGGCGACGCATCCCTCGCCCGCTCCCTGACCCGCCGGACGGCTGATGCCGACGCTCACCGTGCCGAGCTTCGGGTGCTGCAGGACGCGGGTCTCGGCAATGACACCGCACAGCGAGGTGAGCGCGGACGACACCGTCGAAGTGCCCGCGGGAGCGCTCTCGGATGCGTTTGCGGCGGGAAGACATTTGCACAGATAGATCGTCTTGACGGTGCCGTTCGTGGTGTCGCCGTCGTAGTCGACGACGAACGCGGTCCCCTTGTCTCGGTTCGCGGTGAAGTAGGCACGCTTGATGGTCTCGTCGACTTGGATCGGCGCACCGTAGAGTTCCACCAGCCGCGTCATCGGAGTTCCGGCTCGTACACCATCAATGGTGGACGGGTCCTTCGGCTCGATCCGGGTCAGTACGCCGTCGTCGAAGTGCCATTTACAGTCTCGCCACTCGACGACGGTGGTTCCCGATCCGGACGGAAAGTCGGCGTGCGCGGCTCTGACGTCACCGATCGATTGTCCGATCTCGATGCCGTACAGCCCCTCGGCGCTGAGCTGACTGGCGGCCGTGTCTGCGGTCTGAACCGCACTCAGCCGGGCGGTCAACTGCGCGGTGTTGTCGGCGGTCACGAAAACCCCGCCACCGGCGGCCGCAATGCACTTGAGTTGCGCGGCATCCGTTTTGAAACCGACCGCACTGATCGTGATGTCGGGATTCTCGGTACGGATCTTCTGTGCGGTCTCACAGGGATCGGGCTGGCAATTGGACTCACCGTCGGAGACCAGCACGATCGATCCGGGTGCTTCGGATAGCGGTTCGCTCGCGGCCAGGAGCGCCTTTCCCACGGGCGACCAGCCCTGTGCGGTACCCCGGCGATCTTGGGCCGGGGATCGTGCGCGTCGATCGGCGCGAGCTGTGACACCGTTTCAACGTCGGCGCATCCGGCCTGGGGACCACGTTCGGACGGCACAGTGCCGCCGAACACCACCACGCCGATCTCGGACTGGCCCGGCAATGAATCCACCAGAGACGTCACCGCCGACTTCGCCGCATCGATCCGGGGACCAGGAGCATCGTCGGTGTTCATCGAATCCGAGGCGTCCAGCACGATCATCGTCGGCTTCGGTGACTCCTGGTTCGGCGACGATCCTGCCGACTTCGTCGCGGTGCCGTCGGTGCTGCAGGCGACGAACGTCAACGACAACAGTGACAGAGTCAGCACAACGAGGGCTCTCGAAGGATGCGGCACAAATCGGACATTACGGTGGCGCCGCGCCGTCGTCTGTCACCTGATCGAGCCAAAAACGCGTTCCTCGCCGCGGGATCTCCTCACTGGCGGCGCGCTTCCCGATTCGGTACGCCGGGGCATGAGACAACGCCAGTTGTTGCAACCAGTCGAAAAAACGCGACAACCAGGACGGCTCGCTATTCTTCCGCCACGCAGCGTGATTGAGTACCCGCAGGCTGACGGGTCATTGCGCGGTCATCCAACACCGTGAACTCCAATCGAGCCATACGCGTTCTTTGATATGGCCGCGCCGAGGCCAGCAAGAGCGGGTCCGGGTTCAACACGGGCGAGATTCAAACCAAGCACCTGATCCCGTGTCGCGGCCACCCGGACGAACGGAATCGTGGCGTGATGGCCGGTGGCGGGGTCGATCAGAGTGGTGCCCACTGTCATCGCGATCGAGTCGACGTGGTGGCTGCGGTCAGCCTCGAAGACTTCGTGGAGTGTCCGCAGAGCAACCGCGTTGACTGCACCGTTGTAGCGGTCACGCTGGGCCTTTTGCGACAACATCGTCGCGCGGAGCTCGTCGGCCGTAGCGACGTACTTGACACTCTTCACCGACGGAATGGCATCCGGTGGAGGTACTGACACCGAGAGAGTGAGCTCTTTCAGATCACCATCGAAGGCATAGTCATGGGAAACTTCGAATGCCTCTGGATAGACCGAGTTGGCGAGCACGATGCCGACGTACTCATCGATGGCCGCCGTATCATTGTTCTCCATACTTCGGATGAACTCGTCGATCTTCCG
The DNA here is from genome assembly GCF_053588575.1 of Gordonia sp. NPDC003429. Lineage (NCBI taxonomy): Bacteria > Bacillati > Actinomycetota > Actinomycetes > Mycobacteriales > Gordoniaceae > Gordonia > Gordonia sp. NPDC003429. Next base: position 4,399 of record NZ_JBSFQF010000002.1, on the reverse strand, counting down.
ATTATGCTGTGCGACTCGCGCTTCCTCCTTCTGGCATCGAGCATCGTGTTCGCGTCTCGCTGCGTCCAGGCGAACAAGCCGATCAGATTCGGCCTGCTCATGTTGGTGTCGAAGCGCTTCGTTGGTCTGTGGCACAGTCACCGCCACGTAGTGCTGCCAATGAGCATGCTGCTGCTGCCATTCGAGTACGGCTTGTGCATGCATCTGCTGATACTTCTTCTGCGAACCGAACTTCGCGAGTCCCGAAGGTGCAGGCGGAGGGGTGAATACGGGCTCGGGAACCGGCTGCAACCACTGCGGTAGCGGTGTTGGGACCGCGAGTTCGCCCGGGTCGAAAGGCGGCACATCGGGTACCTCGCGAAGCGCTGCTAGATCAACGTAGTCGTCGACTTCAATGGTGGCAGCGAGGATACCGTCGATCTGTTCGTAGATGTCTGCGAAGTGCCTGGTCTGCTTCTCGGCCTTCGCTATCATCCGCTGGCGGTGCCGCTCCTTTGCAAGCTTCTCTGCTTCGCGCTTCTCGGCAGCTGAGGCGCGCGCAAACTGTTGCTGGGCGCGCTCATAGTCGCGTTGCGCGCGCTGCTCTTCACGCACCGCCTGGTTGTACGCACGCACCGCCTCGGCATCCTGTCGCCGCTTGCGTTGCTCAACGAGTCGCTGCTGATGCTGAAGTTCCGCGAAGAAGCCACGTCGCCGACCCATCTTCACCTTCCCCGTCTGCATAGTGAGCCCCGGCCCGCCGTCGCGGCTCTCACAAGGTCATCACACAATCTACTAAGACGCGGGTTAGTAAAGTGAGAGCCGAGCTCTTGGCTGTCAATCAGAGTCGTCGAAGAGCGAAAAGGAGATACACCAATGCCAGCTCCGGGGTGGTATCCCGATCCCCAAGCCTCTGAGCAGTTGCGTTGGTGGGATGGTCGCGTCTGGACAGCGAATACTCAACCGCGCGTCGTCGCACCAATGCAGCCCACTCCGCTTGTCACCGAGTACACCACTGTTCTGGAAGACTTGACGAAGTGCCGTGCGCAGTGTGTCGCGCTTCAGGCCGAGCTATCGGAATCAGCCGTAGAGAACCGGCGCTTGGCTCGCCGCATCGAGCAACTCGAGACCGAAAACAACGGCCTTCGCGAAAACACGGCGCGCTCGGTCGATACTGCCAACCAGCACGAGCCTGCGGCAAAATCGGCAGAACTGGAACTGCTCAGCGAGCAGATTGCACGTGCCAAAACAGAACTTATCGATGTCACCACGCAGATCGAATTGCAGGACGTCGGCTTCTTCGAGTACGAGCATCCCGCCGAGCATTCAATGAAGCTCGCTGGACAACTCGAGGCAGTCCGCCAGCACATCAAACAGATGCTTCGTGATAAGACCGCGACACAAGCTGTCACGTCCTTTACTTTCAATGGCTCACTTGCACAGGGGCGCAGGTTTGTCGACCAGATGAGCCGAGTCCTCCTGCGCGCATACGACGCCGAAGCCGAGAATTGCGTCAAAACCGTGAAGGCAGGGAACCTGTCCACGGCACAAGCGCGCCTTCGTAAAGCCGCTGATCAAATCGCGCAGAACGGGACCATGATCGACCTCCACATCGTGCCCGAATACCACCAGCTACGGATGGAGGAGCTTGAGTTGGCAGCCAGACATCTCACGGCAAGACAAGTGGAGCGGGAGCTCGAACGGGAGCGCCGCGCAGAGTTGCGCGAGGAGGAGAAAGCGCGCCGTGAGCTAGAAGCTGAACGTGCAAAGCTAGCGAAGGAACGCGCGCACTATCTCAATACAATTGCTTCACTTCGTGAGCGCGGCGATGAAGAGGGAATTCAGCGCATGCAGGAGCGGCTCGACGACGTCGAAGGACGCATGACAAACGTCGACTACCGAATGGCAAATACTAGGGCTGGCCACGTCTACGTCATCTCAAACTTGGGTGCATTCGGCGACCGAATGGTCAAGATTGGGATGACTCGCCGCCTCGAGCCGATGGATCGCGTACGGGAATTGGGCGACGCATCGGTCCCGTTCCGCTTCGACACACACGCACTGTTCTTCGCCGACGATGCAGTCACCGTGGAGAATCTGCTACACAAAGCATTCGAGGATCGCCGAGTCAACAACGTCAACCTTCGGCGGGAGTTCTTCTACGCCACACCGGCTGAGGTTCGGGCAGTAATCGACACTCAACTGAAGGATCAGGTCGAGGTCGTCGAGTTCATCGAAGCGGCCCCTGCGGAGGAGTATCGGTTGAGCCGCGCGTCGGCGAGTGCGCACTGACGTCCCGCTGCTGAGGGGAGTGAATCCGGCTCGCCGCAGGGCAAGAATGATTAGGCAGTGAACCGGTCCTATTGGTTCGGTTCACGGGGGACATGGCATGGCGTCTAGAGCAAGCCGACCTGGTTCGACCTATGTTTAATTCAATGTGTCAGATGCCCATGCGAGACTCTCCGGCATACGACGCAGCGCGAAGTACGACAGCGAGGAAATCGACACGTCATGAATGGACAAGCCGACAATGATGAAATCGAGGAGATCGACCCCAGCGATCTTCTCGAGGATCTCGACGTCCTGGACGAGGCGGTTCTCTATACCGACGATCCGAGCACCCCGGCTTTGATTGAATCGCTCACGCCGGGCAGCTCGCTCGCGGCATGGATGGGCACCGAGGAGAGCAGGCTGCAAATCCGTTGCACCGGACGCGATGAGCCCGTTGCAGTATGGGATGACACTGAGGGCTGGGTACAGGTGGGTGTCGCGCTGCCAGTCCGCGGCGACGCGGATCTGTCCGAGCCGACCCCGCTGAATCTTGTGTATGCGCTCCTCAGCTTGGGGTGGCGGATCAACGCGACCGCCGAGGCTGATCGCGTACTCATCACCGCTACACCGCCGGCGGCTTGGGATTCCTCCCTGGTGGAGCTCGCCTGGAAATATCGAGGCCTACGGACCGCCTCACCGGTGACCATCGCTCTTCTCAACAGCGACACGGCACAGTTCACACTCGATGACACCGTATCTGGAGTTCTCGGGTCGGACGGAGTCACCGCGCCCATAGACTTCGATGAACTGTTGGGCCTTGCACTTGCAATCGCTCCGACGTGGTTGATGCCAGATGCTGTTGCTGCCGAACCCAATTGGCACTCTCATGGAGGATTGACACCTGCCACAAACCTACCGTCCGACCCATACAGCGCGGTCGCTGATCTCACTGACGACGAAGTCGCAGCCCGGAAAGCTCGCCTTTCAGCTTGGGTAAGAGACCATCACATGACCGGGCCGTGGGCGACCCGGGCGCAAGTGTCGAGCGCCATCGCCGACAACAGCCCGGTTGGCCACTACGTCCTCGCCTTCACGGACGGCAGCTGTTACGTCGGTGAAACCGTAAACTTCGCGACACGGTTCGCCGCGCATGAGAAGACTTACGCAGGGCAAATCGAGGCGTACTACCTCCGCTACGACCCGACCGCCGCAGCCTTGCCCCGGCAGAGCAAAGCTCGGAAGCAGCAGCTACTCAACGCCGAGCGCACGCTCATCCATGACGCACAGAAGAACGAGCTCGTCGCACGTAACTTCCGCGAAATGGCCAACCCCATCGATCCCTCGCCCGAGTTCACTGCTCTGTTCTCCGGCGCATCCGCCGACGAGACGATCGCCCGGTGGTTCGCTCATCCGGACCAGGTCAACTCAACCGACAAGACTCCCCTGCAGCCGTTCAAAACCTCCGACTTCGGCGGTGCGAAAGCCAGGTTGGACCGCTTCATGGCACTTCCCGAGGCGAGCCAGGTCATTCGCATCGTCAGAGCGTATTTGCTTCGTTGCGTTCCGTTTCCCGCCCTGACCGAGTTTCGGAGCTGGGCGATCAGCTGCCTTCCCAACTCCAAACACGGGACCAAAGAGTCGACGTACTCGGTGATCGTTTGCTTGTCGATTTCCCGGACAGAGTCACTGACGATCCTGCGCGAAGATTGGTCACAGCGGGTCATTGGATACCTTCAGGCCAACGAGATCGAGGCCCAGGTCGCTGACGATTTCGGAGTGGTCAGACTGCTGCGTCACCACCCTGGGGCCGCGTTGTCCCCGGCCGATTACAGCGAGTTCGGCCCTGGGACGGTTACCGTCCACGGCGAGTCACTCGACGCTTTGGAGCGCCTCCTCGACGACACGAGGATCACCCGCGCAGCAGCTACCTCCGCGCTTCGCCTGTGTCGCCTCGGACCCTCGGCTCAACGGGTCGCGCACAACCCATACATCGTCGAGAGGGCTCTCGCTATGTCGAGAAATTGGTCCAATTGAGATCTACGACGGCTACCTTGCCTGACTTTTATCACCGAATCGGACATAGTAGACGCGTAGCGCGCTGACCTGGGGTGTTGTGTGGTTGGGCGGGTGGATTTGCGCACTAAGTGGG